>NZ_JBBBDZ010000020.1:0-80639 GCF_037153935.1 Mesorhizobium sp. CCNWLY176 | reverse complement strand
CTTGATCCCAGCATCGCAGTGCTCAGGTGCTCAGGGCCGCAGGATACGCACGTCTGCGGTCTTCACCGGACGGGTACGGAAAACCTAACCAACCCGTCATGAGACGTGGAGGGATTGATCGTATGTTTGCCGTATTACGAGTTTTCGGAGTGTTACTTCTGCTCAGCACGGTGACAGTGAGCCAAGCAGCCGCCGCGACGATCTATCCAGCACAGGTCGTCTACGGCAACTGGGCCGAGGAGACAGAAGAGGCCAGCGTTTGCGAGATTGTACTCGATGTCGGAAATTCGCCGTCTCGGGAAGTCGTCAAATTTATCATGTTCGCCGGTTACAACAAATCAGACGGCGCAGTGTTGGCCGGCTTTCTCATAGCCGCGGCTGAAACGATGACGACCGACAGGTCAGATGTGGTGCAGATTTCGGATGCTGCGCTCAACTCAGCGACATTCACCTCACGAGGGCAGTTAGGCTACGAGGTCTACGACGATGGAACCGTCATGGCGCCCACAGATGATCCTGAGGTCGCCACGTCCTTTATCAATGCTGTACTCGCAGGCAATTTCGAATTGAGTTTCGTCCGTTCGGGATCAGGCGCCGGTACACGGATCTACAAGATCGTTGCGGCCCCGCCAGCAATTGTAACGAGCAATTTAGTTCGCTGCATGGAGAGCCTTGCCGGTGGGGCTAACCTGGCTCAATCGCCCGCTTCGGATAGAGAAGGCACGCCGCCACAGGAGCTAGGCAGCGGGCTTGAAATCGCGATGGATCAGTAAGGTAAGACCCATCAGACCCTTTGCCTTTGAATAGATTGATCCGGCTCAAAAGGCCTGCAGATTGAAGGAACGACCGGCAATGATACATACCTCAGCTACTGCGTTCAAATATGCTGCCGAGCAGGCGCAGCACTGGGCGAATGAACTCGGTCACGACTTAGGCTCGACTGAACGAAACGCCTATCAGTTCACGAAATCTGTTCTGCACGCTTTGAGGTTGCCGCCGAAGGAAATGGCCGATCTCTCTGCTCAGTTGCCCACACTTACCAGAGGCATATATTTTGAAGGTTGGGAGCCATCGGATGAACCCTTGTGGGCGCGAGAAAAAAGCGACTTTGTCGTTTGCGTCAGTCGCCGTTTTAGGCAAGAGCCTGACATCGATACCGCTAAGGTGATCAGCGCAGTTTTCGAACTCCTTGATCGCCATGTATCGCATGGCGAAATCGCCCGGGTTCGAAACTCGATGAGGAAGTCGTTCCGCAACCTCTGTCCAGCGGGTTGAGTAATGTTTCGCGACCGCCGGGAGGCCGGGAAAAAACTTGGCATGGAGTTACAGAAACTCCGGTTACACCAGCCTATCGTTCTCGCTTTACCGCGCGGCGGCGTACCTGTCGCTGTCGAAGTGGCCAAAGCCCTGAAATCTCCGCTTGATCTAATTATCGTCCGCAAGGTGGGGGCGCCGGGGAATCCCGAACTGGCCGTCGCCGCGATTGTGGACGGCGACCCGCCCGATGTCGTCCTGAATCGGGAGATCATCGAAGCTTATTCCCTTGACGATGATGAACTTCGCACCTTGATCGCCAAGGAACAGCCTGAACTGGAGCGCCGCCGGCTTGCCTATCGCGGAAAGCATCCCCCCTTGTCGATCGCCGGGAAGACAGTAATTATCGTCGATGACGGCGCAGCGACAGGGACGACGATGAAGGTGGCGATCCGCGGCTTAAAACGACGTTCGCCTCGCGAAATCGTCGTTGCGATCCCTGTAGCGCCGCCGGAAACATTGATAGAACTCGCCCAGGAAGCCGACTGGATCGTGTGCCTCAGACAACCCGCACATTTTCGTGCTCTCGGTTATCATTACCTCAACTTCCCCCAGCTTACCGACGATGAAGTGACGTTTGCTCTGGCTAAATCCAAACGCCAGCGAAACGCAAGTCGGCAGACGAATCGGCACAGGACGACGAAGTCTCCCACCATTTAGGTTGGATTCACCGCTCGATGATGGATTCACCGCGCCAGCAAGACCGGCAGCGGTGGATTCTCGAGCATCGACTTGGTAACACCGCCGAAGATGCGCTCACGCAACCGGGAATGACCATAAGCGCCCATGACCATCAGGTCAGCGCCGATATCGATGGCGTGGCTACGAAGCACATCCGCGACTGAATGGTTCGAGCTTGGCAGGCGGTCGATCGTTATCTTCACGCCATGACGCGCGAGATAAGCCCCGGCATCTGCCCCAGGTTCCTGCCCATGATACATTTCTCCTTCAACAGGATCGACAAGGGTCAGATGCACATCGTCTGCTCCCCGAAGGATATCAAGCGTGTCCCGCACAGCATTGGACGCTTCAACGCGCGAATCCCAGGCAACCAGCACCCGTTTTGGTTTCAGGGAGACGTTTGTCCTTTGAGGAACAAGCAGCAGTGGCTTTCCAGAAAAAAACAATGCGCCGTCGATCACTTTGTTCTTCAACGCCCCGCCGGTCACGAGTTCCGGCCCGATAATTGTGATATCGGCATAGCGTGCACGGCGGCCAATTTTTTCATCGGCCCAGCCGGCTTCCGGGTAATCGCCGGAAACATCAGCCGAGAGCCCCCTGCCCGCAAGAAAAGCTGAAATATCGTTTGTCCGCTTCTTCAACAACTTCATATCGGCCTGGCGTTCCTTCAACCAGTCATCCGAAACGATAGCAGCGTACTCGCCGATTGGCGGCGGGGCAGCAATGACGACAGCAAGAACAGTAAGGTGGGCGCCGATCTCATCGCAGAGGTCAGCTGCAGGCTTGAGATCATCATCACCCATATTCGGTCCCGTAACAGAAAGCAGCGTTTTGAAAGCCATTGTAATACTCCATGAATTTGAGCGAGGGTTCAATCTTCGGTGACAACCTTAACGGGACAGCCCGATGCGTTCATTGCGCTGAATCAAAGACTAAGGCGAGGATCCAGTTGATCCGGATCAACTTATGCGCCTGCCGAATTTGGTAAGCTTCAGGCTTTCGCGTGGTGGAGGTTCACATGAAGCGCCTGATTGCCGTCGTTCTCGTCAGTCTGCCCTGCAACGCGTCCTGGGCGCAGGAGATGAGTTATGGCGAGGCTGAGTATCTGAACTCCTGCGCGGTCTGCCACGGTCTTGACGGCAAGGGCGACGGTCCCCTTGGCGATGTGCTCATGAAGCGTCCGGCTGACCTGACGCAGCTGTCCGACAAAAACGGCGGTGTTTTTCCCTACCCC
This sequence comes from Mesorhizobium sp. CCNWLY176, assembly GCF_037153935.1. Lineage (NCBI taxonomy): Bacteria > Pseudomonadati > Pseudomonadota > Alphaproteobacteria > Hyphomicrobiales > Phyllobacteriaceae > Mesorhizobium > Mesorhizobium sp. CCNWLY176. Next base: position 77,410 of record NZ_JBBBDZ010000020.1, on the reverse strand, counting down.
AGGGTCTTCGCCACCATCGACGGTCGTTATGCGGTGCCGAGCCATGGCGACCGCGAGATGCCCGTCTGGGGTCGCCAGTTCCTTGAGGAAGATGCCAAAATGTATGGTCCCGGTGCCGGCGAGATTGTCACGACAGAACGTATCCACAATCTGGCGGGTTACATTGAAACGCTGCAGCATTGAACTGCTGGGGGTCGCAAGCTACGCGTGGTTCTTTCATAATTGAGTTCCTGCACTCAACGGTCCCGAAGCTTGCACAGATTTGCCGGGATCAGGTCTTGTCTGTCATCTTTTAGCTGCGGCGCGCGATCCATTGCAATCACGTCCTCAAAACCCGATAGATCGCCGGGATTACCAGCACGGTCAGCAAGGTTGATGAAGCGAGGCCGAATAGAAGTGAAATCGCCAGCCCCTGAAAGATCGGATCGGTCAGGATCACCGCCGCGCCGATCATCGCGGCAAGAGCGGTCAGCAAGATCGGCTTGAACCTTATTGCGCCGGCCTCGATCAGAACCTCGCTCAGCGGCCTTTCAGGGGACGAGGCGTGGCGGATGAAGTCGACCAGCAGGATCGAATTGCGCACGATGATGCCGGCGAGCGCGATAAAGCCGATCATCGAGGTGGCGGTGAACGGCGCGCCGAACAGCCAATGCCCGCCGAGGATGCCGATAAAAGTCAATGGGATCGGCGTCAGGATCACCAGCGGCACCTTGAACGAGCCGAACTGGGCGACAACAAGGATGTAGATCCCGAGCAGTGCGACGCCGAAGGCTGCCCCCATGTCGCGGAAGGTCACCCAGGTGACTTCCCACTCGCCGTCCCATAGCAGCGTCGGCTTGCTTTCATCCTCCGGCTGGCCATGCAGGGATACTGTGGGCTTGGGCAGGTCCGTCCAGGCCTGCGCATCGATCGCCTTGCCGACAGCTAGCATGCCGTAGAGCGGCGCCTCGAAGCTGCCGGCAAGCTCGGCCGTCACCATTTCAGCAGCGCGACCATTGTGCCTGAACACCGGAAAGGAAGCGCGCTCCGAGGCAACCCGCACGACATCGCCCAGTTCGACCACGCCGCGGTCGCCGGGCAGAACATTTGCCGGGATGGGCGTGGTCAGGAAGCGCTCGTCAAGCACGCGCGCGCTCTTGGGCCGCTCGATGCGGATCGGAATTGGCTGGCGGCCACCGCCGCGATGTGAATAGCCGACGGTCTGGCCGCCGTTGAGTATGGCGATGGTGTCGAACACGTCGCTTTCCTCGACATGGAAGAACTCGGCATCGTCGGTGGAGATCGTGGCGCGCAGCCGGCGTGCCGGTTGTCCCCAGGAATTGTCGACATCGACGATGAACGGCACCGAGCGGAACGCCGCCTCAACCCTGGCCGCCACCTTGCGGCGCGTCTCACCGTCGGGTCCGTAGATCTCGGTCAGCAATGTCGCCATCACCGGCGGCCCCGGAGGGGGCTCTACCACCTTGAGGCTGGCGCCGGCAGGAATGGCAATCGACGCAATGCGCCGGCGAATATCCAGCGCGATATCGTGGCTCGAGCGGCTGCGTTCCGATTTCGGAAAGAGGTTAATCGCGACATCGCCCTGCTGAGGCTCATTGCGCAGGAAGGCGTGCCGGACAAGGCCGTTGAAGTTGAAAGGCGCCGCGGTTGCGGCATGCGTCTGGACCGAACGGACTTCGCTCAGTTCGAGAACCTTATCGGCAACGGCTTGCACCACCGCATCGGTCGCCTCGACGGGCGATCCTTCTGGCAAGTCAATTGTCACGGCGAGTTCGGACTTGTTGTCGAAGGGCAGCAGTTTGACGGTGACATCCTTGGTATAGAACAGCGCGAGCGAACCAAGTGTCAGCACGCCAACGGCAAGCAGGAAAACCCAGCTCGTCTTCTTTGAAACCAGGATCGGCCGAGCGACAGCGGTGTAAATTCGGCCAAGCAAACCGCCTCCGGCATGGTCCGAAGAAACATGCACCGGCGCCTGGCCTGCAAACTTCAGCATCAGCCACGGCGTCACCATCACAGCGACAAAAAAGGAGAAGATCATCGCCGCCGAGGCATTTGCCGGGATCGGGCTCATATAGGGGCCCATCATTCCTGAGACGAACAGCATCGGCAACAGCGCCGCAACCACAGTCAAGGTGGCGACGATGGTCGGGTTGCCGACTTCGGCCACCGCCTCGATCGCTGCCTGTCGGCGGCCTCGTCCATCGCCCATCGCCCAGTGGCGGGAGATGTTCTCGATGACCACGATGGCGTCATCGACAAGGATGCCAATAGAAAAGATCAGCGCGAACAGCGAAACGCGGTTCAGCGTGTAGCCCATGACGCGCGAGGCAAACAGGGTGAGCAGGATTGTAACGGGGATGACGATCGCCACCACCATCGCTTCTCGCCGGCCGATCGCGATCCAGACCAAGGCTATGATCGAGATGGTCGCCAGACCAAGATGATAGAGCAGTTCGTTTGCTTTCTCATTGGCGGTCTCGCCATAATCCCGCGTGATCTCGACCGAGAAGTCGGCGGGAATCAGGCCGCCCTTCAACATAGCTATCCTATGCAGGATCGCCTCGGCGACCGACACCGCATTGGTGCCTGCCCGCTTGGCAATGGCGACGGTCACCGACGGCACGCGCGTCACCCCCGTTGTGTCTTTTGTCAGCGTCGAGACCAGCACGTCGCCGGAGTCGGTCGCAAAGGCGACGTCGGCAACGTCGCGGACGTAGACAGGACGGTTGTCGCGCGAGGTCAGCAGCAGATTGCCGATCTGGTCCGGCGATGCGAGCGTCTCGCCGGCTACGATCTCGATCTGCTCGCCTTGATCGCGCAGGCGTCCGGACGGAAAGGCCCTGTTCGCTCCGGTGACCTTGGCTGCGAGCTGCTGCAGGGTCACGCCGTAGAGCGCAAGCTTTTCCGGGTTCGGCGCGACGCGGATTATCTCGCCGGTGTCGCCGACCAGATAGGTCAGCCCGACATTTTCAATCTTGGCGATTTCCGTGCGCAGTTCGCGCGCGATACGGGTGAGATCATTCGCTGTCACGCGCCTGGCGATTTCCGGCTTCGGCGACAGCGTCAGCGTGACGATGGCAACATCGTCGATGCCGCGACCGACGATGAGCGGTTCGGGCACGCCGACGGGAATGCGGTCCATATTGGCGCGGATCTTGTCGTGGACGCGCAGCACCGCTGCGTCCGACGACGTACCAACGACAAAGCGCGCGGTGACCATCACCTGATCGTCGCGGCTTTGCGAATAGACGTGCTCGACGCCGTCTATGCCCTTGACGATCGTTTCCAGCGGCTCGGTGATCAACTTGACGGCATCGTCGGCCTTCAGACCGTCGGCGCGCACAAAGATGTCGACCATCGGCACCGAGATCTGCGGTTCCTCCTCGCGCGGCAGCGTGAGCAGCGCAACCAGCCCGAACGCAAAGGCGGCAATCAGTAAGAGCGGCGTCAGAGGCGATGCGATGAACGCCCGCGTCAGCCCCCCGGCAATACCGAGCGCGACGGGACCTTTCATGGCGTGACCACGACATCGCCGGCCGCAAGGCCGGTCAGTATCTCGACATAGTCGCTGTCGGCGCGCGTTATCCGCTCCCCGATGACCACAGCCCTCTCGGCCTCGCTGCCGGAAGCAGAGACGCGCACGAAATCGATCCCAGAGCGCATCTCGATCGCCTCAGACGGCACCAGAAGGGCCGAACGCTCGGCGACTGGCAGCTCCACCAGCACCCGGGCGTCGATGAAATCGGTATCGAGATTGTCGACCTCAACGTCGGCGATGACCCGACCGTTGTTGATCTGCGGATAGATCTTGGCGAGATGGCCTGCGGCCTCCTCACCACTGGCATTGATGCGGATGGCCGCACCCTGCTTCAGCGTTACTGCATAACGCTCCGGAATGGCCAGCCGCAGGAACACGCCACCGCCGCCGATGGTCGCCACTTCTTCACCAGTCATGATCACCGCGCCGCGCGTGACCGGCACGGTCAGCACGCGACCGTCGCCCGGCGCAAAGACATCGCCTTCGGCACCCTGCTGCACGATTACGGAACGCTGCGCCTCCGTCGCGGCAAGCTGGTTGCGCGCGACGTCGACTTCCGTGCGCAGTTGATCGAGGCGCTGCAAGGTCATGACTCCCCTGTCCACTAGCGTCTGACCGCGGGCCAGTTCAGACTGGGCAGTCGTAAGCTGCGCCTGAAGGGCTCGAAGTTGAGCGCCCAGTGCTGCGACCTGGAAGGCGATCTTGTCGTCCTGGACGGTGGCGATCTTCTGCCCTGCCTTGACCTGTTCTCCCTCGGTAACCGCCAGATCGATGATGATGCCGCCAATGCGAGCGCGCGCAGGAATGGTATTGCGGGCCTCTACACGGCCATAGACCGCCTTCCATTCGATCACTGTCGTCGGGGCGAGCGTAATCGTATCGGCGAGGGCCGGCGCGCTGACGAGCAGCGCGCCGAGCAAGAGGGACCTGCGCATTTTGGGGCTCCTAGAAGGCGCATCCCGGCTTGACGCCGAGCTTTTTGAAAATGACGGCTGCCGGGCAGAAGCCGGTGAACGCTGACTGCACCAGGTTCAGCCCGATGAAGACCGTGAACCAGACGAACAAGGGCGAAACCCAGACTGTAAGAGCAACCGACAGCAGCACCATTGTGCCCGCAAATGCGAGGACGGAACGATCGAGTGACATTTTCATCTCCATTTGTATATGATAATATATAAATATATTAATTTTATTTTCTACCACAAGGGCGGAACCGACTTTATCGCCGCGGCTGAGCGCCATCGCTACGCCTGCCAGCAACGACAGCCGCCAGTATCTCCAGCTTGACCTGGTCAGGAATCCACGGGCGCTTCGACCTTGATCTGCTTGAGCTTGTCGATGCCCAGCATCTGGAGCGCAAGGTGCTCGTAGAAGGGTTCGGACTTGCCGGTCCTGATCTTGTGCAGGAAATACTTCTCGAAGCCGACTTTGGCCGTATGCACCCATTTGCCGGAGGACGACCAGTTAACGTTCCGAGGCGGAATTTGCGGTTGCGCTACGAATGCGGTCCCGGAATCGCCGAAATCGGCGAGGCAGACTGCGTTCCATGTTCCCTGGGCGTCAGGTTCCATCCCATTCACCAACCGCCCGATATTACGGACCGTCGCCGTGACCATGGATTCGATCATGAAGCCGGTCTTCGGCACGCCGACCGGGACAGGCGTCTTGCCGATGGGCGGGATGGCAACGCAAACGCCGACCGCGAATATTTCAGGGAAAGCCGGGTTGCGCTGGTGCTTGTCGACGACGACGAAGCCGCGAGGATTGGTGAGGCCCTCGGTGCCGTGCACTGCAGCCACGCCCCGGAATGCCGGCAGCATCATTGCATAGATATATGGCAGCTCATGCGTCTGCCTGACCGACCCGTCGTCGGCAATCTCCGAGATGGACATCTTGCCAGGTTCGACTTTGTCGATTTTGGCATTGCAGATCCACTTGATGTGATGCTGGCGCATCTCGCTCTCGAGCAGACCCTTCGTGTCGCCGACACCGTCGAGGCCGAGATGGCCGATATAGGGCTCGGCAGTGACGAACGTCATCGGCACGCGATCGCGCACTCTTGCGTAGCGCAGCGCCTTGTCGAGGATGAAGGCGAATTCGTAGGCCGGTCCGAAGCAGGAGGCACCCTGGGCCGCGCCGATGACGACGGGACCCGGGCTGGCGACGAGCGCATCGAAGGCGGCCTTTGCCTTGAGAGCATGATCGATGTGGCAGACGGACTGCGTGTTGTGCTCCGGCCCGAGACCTTCGATCTCATCGAAGGCGAGTTCGGGGCCTGTGGCGATAACCAGATAGTCGTAGGGAACTATACTCCCATCATTGAGTTCAACGGACCGATCGCCCGGATGAATGCGCCTAGCCCCTTGCGGATGAAATCCGATATTCCGACGCGACAGGACTGGAGCCAAGTCGACTTCGATTGCGTCCCTGTCGCGCCAGCCGACGGCAATCCAGGGATTGGACGGCACGAATGAATAATGACTGCCATTGTTGATGACCGAAACCTTGTGTTCCTTCGCCAGTTCATCGCGAAGTTCATAGGCCGCGATGGTGCCTCCCAGTCCGGCACCCAAGACGACAACATGCGCCATACCTTGTCTCCTCCTTCGCATCGTTGCCTTGCAGCGCGATGCGGCCCCGCTTCAGCGGGCGATATCAGACATTCTGCACTATTGCGGCGAGTTGTGACTTGATGCGGGTCAAATCAGGCATGCCGGCTTAATCGACGAAGCGGTATCGACGTGTCGGCTTGACAGGAAACAGCATCGAACTATTATTATTTGTAACTCTTAATATGATAATGTGTTCATATGCGCAACATAAAAATTACAGACTTGGACAAAATGGCTCGGGAGGCGTCCGAGCTGCTCGCGGCAATGGCCAACGAGAAGCGCCTGATGATCCTGTGCCACCTGTTGGATGGTGAGGCGAGCGTGAACGAATTGGCCGAACTGGTCTCGATGAACCAGTCTGCGCTTTCACAGCAACTGGCAAAGCTGCGAGCCCTGAAACTGGTCGACACCCGCCGCGATGCCCAGCAGGTTTATTATCGGCTTGCTTCGGTCGAGGTCGAGCGCATCCTGCAAACACTCTACGGTATCTATTGCGACCCGCAAACCAGGACGGCAAAGATCAGGCCCCTGTAGCTTCGCACGGTACGATCATGTGAGATTACTGATCTGCTCGAGCAACGGACGGGCGGCACAACATACAATCACATGCCCTGCCGCATGACTTCATCGACACGTCGGATATTCTGCACGGTTGTCCGGTGCCGCACCAAAGCGATCACTTCAGCAAGCTTGATCATGGTCAATATTAACCGGCGCCGTCCGCTGTAAAAGCTCAAGCTGCCACAGATCAGGACGGGGTGTGCTGTAGCCGCATGTCCCCTCCGCAATTTTGGAAGCCGGCATGTCATGCGATACTTTTTTGATGTTCGTAACGATGGAAGCCTTGCAATTGATAGCATCGGTTTGGAGTTAATCGATCTGAAGGCTGCGGCCGTCGAAGCTGCCAGCGTGCTTGCGGAAAAGGCCGACGATATGTTTTCGGGAGTTCTGCAGAAAGACCTATCGGTAGAAATCCGGGATGCTTTCGGAACTGTTGCAATGACGGTCGCGCTAATACTGCGAAACAAATCACCGTTGATGCCTTTTCGAAGATTGTGAGCATTCGTGCAGGGTTGAGGTATAGGGCCATCAACCGCTGAAGATCAATCACAACTATTGGCGATCGTCTCCGGCTCTCGCTGGTCAGTCGCCATCATCCAACAAAATGCGTTCAGCGCTTCCATCCATGTCCTGATATTGGCCACTGCGCAGGGCCCAGAGAAACGCCGCCAGCCCCACGCCTCCAAGGAACAGCGCTACGGGTATCAGGATGATGAGATTGGTCATGCGGCTGACCTCGTTCCATAGCTTCGCGAGCGCGACGCCGATCCATAGTCCTTTGCCGGCACAGTCATTCCGCCTCCGAGCCGCAACGCGTTGGCTATGACCATGACAGACGACAGAGACATGGCGATGGCAGCAATCAGCGGCGTAACAAATCCGAGAATGGCTATCGGAACCGCAACTGCATTGTAGGCGACCGCGAAGACAAGGTTCTGGAGAATGAGCCTGCGAGCTCTGCGGGAGACGGACAGCGCCATTGGGACCGCAGAGAGACTGTCGCGAAGGAACACGAAATCGGCAGCGTTGCGACCAACGTCCGCAGCAGTCGCCGGCGCCATCGAGACATGCGCCGCCACGAGCGCTGGCGCGTCATTGAGCCCGTCGCCGACCATGAGTACCTTTCGGCCTGTGGCGGACAGTTCCGCAATGTGCGCGGACTTTTCACCTGGCAATACACCGGCGCGAACATTGGCAATACTGACCCTCTCCGCTATCGCACATGCAGCTTCGCGGTGGTCGCCGGAGAGCATTTCGATCGAAACCCCTTCGGAAACCAGGCCGGATATTGCCTTTGCGGCATCGGGACGTATCTGGTCGTCGCAAATTAGCTTTGCCACGGCGACCCCATCTCGGCTTAAAATTGTGCCTGGAATCGACGTGTCATTGCTAAGCGCCCACCCTGCCCTGCCGAGCCGCCAGACCGAACCGTCTGCCTTTGCCTCCAGCCCGCAGCCAGGCACTTCGCGGATTTCGGTGAACCGGAACGGCGACGGGCCGGCGGAAGTACCCGCCTGCGCAATGGCGCGCGTAACCGGGTGGTGCGAATACATGGCCAGCTCCGCAGCGATCGCCATTGCCGTGCGGTCGATCAGATCGCCATTTGTTAGCCGAGGTGTGCCCAGCGTCAGAGTTCCCGTCTTATCGAACACGACCGTGTCGATCTCGGCCAGCCGTTCCATGGCCGAACCGTCCTTGACCATGATGCCGTTCTCAAACAGCCTCCGGGCCGCGACAACCTGGACGATAGGCACCGCGAGGCCCAACGCGCAAGGACAGGTGATGATCAGCACGGCGATCGCGATTGTGATGGCGCGATGCCAATCGCCGGTGGCGACCATCCAGCCTGCGAAGGTGAGGAGCGCGGTCAGGTGGACGACTGGGGAATACAACGCCGAGGCGCGGTCCGCGATGCGGCGATAGCGCGCCCGGCCACCCTCGGCAGCTTCCATGAGCCTGACCATCTCTGCCAGGAATGAAGCCTTGGCAGTCGCCACGGCTTCAATGGTCAGAGCGCCGGTCAGGTTCATCGTGCCGGCGCGCAGCATGCCGCCGGGGGCAACCCGTTGCGGCTCGCTCTCGCCGCTGACAAGCGAGCAATCGACATCGGAGGTTCCGTCGCGGACACGTGCGTCGACCGGTACGCGATCGCCGGCGGCAAGCAACAGGACACTTCCAGCTTCGATCTCCTCCAGTGGAATGTAATCGCGTGAACCGTCCTGCCGGATCAAGGTTGCACCGCGCGCGGCAAGATGCCTCAAGCCGCGGACGGCAACACGGGCGCGTTCGCGCATGACATGATCGAGCGTACGGCCGATCAGCAAGAAGAAGAGCAACGACACGGAAGCGTCGAAATAGGCGTGCTCGCCGTGATTGATCGTTTCGTAGAGGCTCATGCCATAGGCAAGACTGACACCCAGAGCGATCGGAACGTCCATGTTCATGCGGCCGTGGCTGAGCACATTCCAGGCCGAGCGGAAATAGATGCGGCCGGCAAAAGCCAGTGCCGGGATGGCGATCAGGGCTGAAATCCAGTGAAACAGGTCCCGCGTGGCATCTTCCGCGCCCGACCAGACCGAGACGGACAGCAGCATGATGTTGCCGGCGGCGAAACCTGCCACCGCGACGGCACGGATGAGTTCGGCAAGCGTTTCGTCCCTGCCCGGTTCATTGTCGACATCGAAGAGATGCGCCTCGTAGCCGAGTTGATCCAGCACGGTCATGACCGGCGGTGTCTCGCCCTCGCGCCAGCACACCGACAGGCGCCTGGTCGAAAGATTGACCCGCGCGCTCGCCACGCCCGTGAGGTTCTTCAACGAGGATTCTATCGCGTGAATGCACGCGGCACAGTGCACGCCGGGAACTGACAATTCGACCTGAACGAGGCCGTTCCCGAGCTGGCGGCTTGCCAGCCTGATTTCGTCCGTCGACGGCAGATCGCGGCGTGAAGGCTCAAGGTCGAGCGCCAGTTCAGCTCCCGGGGCACAACAGCTCATCGGATCGCCCCATCCGCGACGACGACGCGGCGTACCTGCCGATAAGGCTTTTGCCTGCCCACATCGGCGTCGATCTCGACGATCCAGACCCCGTCAACAACGGTCTTTTTGCTTCCGAAAGTCCCGTCCGCCATCCGCGCCAACGAAATCACCCGGTCTTCCTGTTCATAGGCAGGGTGGCGGAACGTTGCCGTAACCGAGCGCAGAGCGAGTAACCCACCGGAGGCATCGGAAAGGCTGTAGTGGACAGCGCCGCCTGCAATCGTGAGTGTTCCCGTCCAGCCAAGGGCTGCCTGTTCCCTGCCCTCCTCCGCCTTACGATTGAATTCCTGGCTGGCGACATAGGTGTTTTCGACGACGAGCCCGGTCCAGCTGGTTCGCGCGAACGTCGCCATAGTCAGATTCACGGCGATGACAGTGCCGAAAAAGGTTAGCATCACATAGAGCATGTGCCTGCCGGTGAATTCTGAAGATTTGCGGATAGGCACGTTCATCTTGACAACTCCGGAGCGTTGAAGCTGGCGACATAGTTTGCTGCCTCTGAGCCCGCCGCGTCCTGAATGGTAATGCGGAAATTCCGGCTTGCGTCCTGAACAAGATCGCGGGGCTGACGGACATAGACCTTGATGGCCTTGAGCCTGTCCGGCTCCAGGGATATCTCCAACGGTCCGTCTTGCGGGTGATCGATGCCGACAACTGACAAGGTCGCGCCCGGCAGTCCATCGATGGTCAGAAGAACCGTCCGCGGCCGCGGGACCATATTCAGCAGTTTGACCGTGTAGCCATTTCTTATCGAACCATCGGACAATGTGACAAACTGCGGATTGCGGTCATGCAGTACGTTCACCTCAAGCCGATCCCTGACAAGCAGGGCATAAAGCAATGCTATCCCGACGAACGACCACGCGCCCATGTATATGAATGTTCGTAGGCGAAAGATGTTGCCGAGGCGAAAATGCGCGACTTTGTCCACGAGCCTGCCGTCGGTTCCTCGCACCAGTGCTGGGCTGATGGTTTGGCTGCCGCCTGAAGTGGCGAGCATCATATTAGCGTTGTAATCGCTAAGCGTGGCATAGGAGATCAGACCGCGTTCCTTGCCGATCTTTTCCATGACACCGTCGCAGGCGTCGATGCAAAGCGCGCAGGTGATGCATTCGAGTTGCTGGCCGTCGCGAATGTCGATGCCCATCGGGCAGACCGTGACGCAGGCATCGCAATCCACGCAATCTCCAACGCTTTGGCCTGCGGCCGCCATCTTCTTGGCATGACGCGAACGCGGCTCGCCGCGCCAGTCATTATAGGTGACCGTCAGCGAGTTCTCATCGAGCATCGCCCCCTGAATACGCGGCCAGGGGCACATATAGGTGCAGACCTGCTCGCGCATGAGGCCGCCGAAGACGTAAGTGGTCGCGGTCAGGATCGCGATGGTGATATAGGCGACAGGCGCGGCTGTACCGGCAGACACGCTGAACAGCAGGGTCGGCGCATCGGCAAAGTAGAAGATCCATGCACCGCCTGTCGCCGCTGCTATGACCAGCCAGATGGCATGCTTGGATATCCGGAGCACCAGCTTGCGTGCATTCCAGGGACCGGCGTCGAGCTTCATCCGCGCGTTGCGGTCGCCTTCGATCGCACGCTCTACAACAAGGAAAAGGTCCACCCATACGGTCTGCGGACAGGTATAGCCGCACCAGGCACGCCCGACCGTCGAGGTGACAAGAAACAGGCCGATGCCGGCCATCATCAGGAGGCCGGCGACAAAGAAAAATTCCTGCGGCCATATCTCGATGAAGAAGAAATAGAAGCGCCGGCCGGCGAGATCGACCAACACGGCCTGGTCCGGCGCGTAGGGACCGCGATCCCAGCGAATCCACGGGGTCAGGTAATATATGCCAAGCGTGATCGCCATGACGATCCACTTGAAGCGGCGGAACCGCCCCGAGGCGCGCTTGGGAAATATCTTCTTGCGCGGCGCATAAAGCGGCTGGCTGACCTGGCCAGCTTCAACCACCTCTGCGTGCAGCTTTTCCCGTTCCACCCTGTCCAGCATTTTGAATTCCCGCGTAGCCTTCACTGTTCTCGATGCGCCACGCCCGCGAATGGCGCGTTGATCTAAGTCAAGCCACCGAAATTGAAACCGTCATGATCGGGCGCAAACTCTGCAAGACAGCTCTATTCCCCACCGCCGAGCGAATGGATGTAGACGGCAAGTTCCTTGACCTTCGCATCCCCCAGACGGGCACCCCAAGCCGGCATCACGCCATGCTTTGGGGAGCCTACCTGAGCCGCAATCGCACTTTGGCTCGAACCGTATAGCCAGATGGCGTCCGTCAGATCCGGTGCACCAAGTTCGGGATTGCCCTTGGCGCTATCGCCATGGCAGGCGGCGCAGTTTTCAGCAAAGACCTTGCGGCCCGGTTCTACCAGAGCTGCAGCCTCACCCGTCCCGGACAGGCTCGCGACAAAAGCGCTGACCTGAGCGATCTGGTCGCGGTCGAGGATGTCGCGAAATGCCGGCATCTCGGAAAACCGCGTATCGGGGTCGGCCGAGAAACGTACGCCGTGCGTAATCGTCTGATAGACTTGGTCGACGCTTCCGCCCCACAGCCACTCATCGTCGTTGAGATTGGGAAACCCGGGTGAACCTTGTGCGCCAGAACCGTGACACTGCACGCAATTGACCTTGAAGGCAGCACCGCCTGCGGCCACGGCAAATTCGCGCAAGGCGTCGTCAGATGCTATTTCGGCTACGGTTTTGGACTGTACTGCAGTCACATACTGGGCCTTTGCCGTCTCGGCGACTGTGAGCTCATTCTTCAGTGCGTCCCGGCTCGAATAGCCAAGCAGGCCGGTCGTGGCCGAACGCAGCATCGGCCAGGCGGGATAGGCAATCGTATAGCCGAGTGCCCAGACGATCGTCGCGTAGAACGTCCATACCCACCACCGCGGCAGCGGATTGTTGAGTTCCCTGATGCCATCCCATTCATGACCGGTTGTCTCGACTCCGGACGCCTGGTCTATGTGTTTTTCACTCATGGTCAGTCGTCCTTAAGCGGAATCTTGGCGGCCTCTTCAGCTTGTTTTCGGCTGCCAGGACGAAGCGCGAAAATAACGGCCCCGACAAAGAACAGTGTCATGAACAGCAATCCCCAACTGTCCGCGAAATGACGCATGGCGGTGTAGGTTTCCATGTCTTCCCCCGTTACCGGTAGCCGGCAGCTTCGTCATAGGTCGAGAAATCGACCAGGGTGCCCAGCATCTGCAGATAGGCGACGAGTGCGTCCATCTCGGTCAATGCCTGCGGATTGCCATCGAAATCGCCGATCTTCGCTTTTGGATACCGCGCCAGTAGACCCGACGTATCGGCATTAGGATTTGCCTGCGCCGCAAGATCCACCTCCGCACTCGCGATCATCTCAGGCGTATACGGCACGCCCACATCGGCGTTGGCCGCGAGTTGTGTCGAGAACCCTTTGACTGGCAGCAATTCGCTTTGGAGGAAGGCATAGCTCGGCATGACTGTCTCGGGCACCACGGAGCGCGGCGCACTCAGATGCTGCACATGCCATTCGTTCGAATAGCGGTCACCGACGCGCGCGAGATCGGGGCCTGTCCTCTTCGACCCCCACTGGAACGGATGATCGTACATCGACTCCGCAGCAAGGCTGTAATGGCCGTAGCGTTCGACCTCGTCGCGGAAAGGCCGGATCATCTGGCTATGGCAGGTATAGCAACCTTCGCGGATATAGATATTGCGCCCGACCAGTTCGAGCGGCGAATAGGGACGCATCCCCTCCACTTTCTCGATCGTGTTCTGCAGGTAGAATAACGGAGCGATCTCGACGATGCCGCCGATCGTGACCACCAGAAAAGACCCGACGAGAAGAAGTGTGGCGTTCTTCTCGATGATCGCGTGTTTATCCATCAAGGCCATTTGGGTCTCCTATTCGGCAGGTTGGAGAACGGGGACGGAGCCCGACATCGGTTCCTCCTCGCGCTGGTAGCCAAGGATGGTCATGGTGACATTCCAGGCCATGATCAGCGCACCGGCGAGATAGAGGGCGCCGCCGATGGCGCGCATGACGTAATAGGGGTGCATGGCCGCGACGGTTTCTGCGAAGGAATAGACTAGGAAGCCTTGCTCGTCGTACTCACGCCACATCAGCCCCTGCTGTATGCCGGATACCCACATCACGGCTGCGTAGACGACTATGCCGAGCGTCGCGAGCCAGAAATGCCAGGTGACGAGACGCAGGGAATAAAGCCGCTCGCGGTTCCACAATCGCGGCACCATGAAGTAGAGCGCGCCAAAGGAGATCATGCCAACCCAGCCGAGCGCGCCGGAATGGACGTGCCCGATGGTCCAGTCGGTGTAGTGCGATAGCGAATTGACCGCCTTGATCGACATCATCGGCCCTTCGAAGGTCGACATCCCGTAGAAGGCGACGGCCATGATCATCATGCGAATGATGGGATCCGTACGCAGCTTGTCCCAAGCCCCCGACAGTGTCATCAGCCCGTTGATCATCCCGCCCCAGGAAGGCATCCACAGCATGATGGAAAAGACCATGCCTAGCGTCTGCGCCCAATCAGGCAAGGCGGTGTAGTGAAGATGATGCGGACCGGCCCAAATGTAGAGGAAGATCAGCGCCCAAAAATGGATGATCGACAGGCGGTAGGAATAGACCGGCCGATTGGCCTGCTTGGGGATGAAGTAATACATCATGCCCAGAAAGCCGGCAGTCAGGAAGAAGCCGACTGCATTGTGGCCGTACCACCACTGCGTCAGGGCATCCTGCACGCCGGAGAAGACCGAGTAGCTTTTCGATCCGAGGAAGGACACCGGCATCGCCAGATTGTTCACCACATGCAGCATCGCGATCGTCACGATGAAGGACAGGTAGAACCAGTTAGCGACGTAGATATGAGGTTCTTTACGCTTCAGGATCGTGCCGAGGAATACGATGAGATAGGCGACCCAGACGACCGTCAGCCATAGATCGACGTACCATTCGGGCTCCGCGTATTCGCGGCTCTGGGTGATGCCGAGCAGGTATCCCGTCGCGGCCATGACGATAAAGAGCTGATAGCCCCAGAAGACGAACCATACGAGATTGCCGCCGAATAGCCGCGCATGGCACGTGCGCTGCACGACATAGAAAGAGGTCGCGATGAGTGCATTCCCGCCAAAGGCGAAGACGACGGCCGAGGTGTGCAGCGGCCGCAGCCTGCCAAAATTGAACCAGGGTTCGATGTTGAGATCGGGGTACGCCAGTTGAAGGGCAATCACCACCCCAACCAACAGTCCAACAACCGCCCAGAACATGGTTGCGATCGATCCGTAGCGGATTGGCTCGTCCATATAAGCTGAACTGCGGTCGCTCCGGACCGGCGCGGGCGAGAAGGTTGTGTTGCGCATGAGCACGATGGTTGCAACGCCCAGCACGAAGAAGAGAACCCACATGTGCTTTGCAAACGGCTCGTCTGCCGCAAATGCAGCTGCAAGCAAGGCAAGGAAGGTTGCAAACCCCAGCCCCACAATTTCCGCTCCGTACTTCATTGATTGTCCCCGTCTGCACTGACCCGGCGCCGATCGTCCTTGCGAGGCGGCCCGCGCGATTATCAATTCCGCGATGCGCGCAGCTGTGCCTTGATCCAGATCAAAGCCTTGCGATCTATCCTTGGAGATTCTCGTTCCGGCACAGGTTCGGAGGTTGCCGGATGTCAGATCATAAAGCGGTGCAGCCTTATGCGTTCGATATGCAGTGGAACGGCGATGCCCGGCATGCCATGGAACTTCTTCCCGCCGCGATGATGAAGCGAGCACATCTCGAAAAACTGCGACTTTGCGAGAGCCTGGAAGATATCGCCGACACACTGCCGGGGCATATCGACCAGTTGCAATGCCTGAGTGTTGCAAATGCTCTGGTACCGCTTCTGCGTAGTGTCCACCGGTATGAGGAAACCGTTGTCTTTCCGGCTTTCGAAACAGCGCTTGGCAAGGTTGGTAAAGCCCCGACGATACAGCGCCTGCGCGCCGAACATGTGGAAGATGAATGCTTCGCAGATGATGTAACGGAAATCCTCCTGGCGATTGGCCATGGGGAAGCGATAGAAAATCCCGAAGCCCTGGGGTTTATGCTGCGGGGATTGTTCGAAACCATAAGGCGGCATGTCGCGTTCGAATGCGAGCATGTCCTGCCAGCGATCAGCGTCTTGTAGATTTCCTAGTAACCGGAACGAGCCTCAAGCCGGCTGAACCGCTCGACTGTGACATGTCGATGGTTCTCTACGCGGATGACACCATCCAACCGGAGCTTGGTGAGTTGGCGGCTGACCGTCTCGATTGTGAGGCCGAGGAAATCCGCGATATCGGCTCGCGTGAGCGGTAGATCGAATGTTACCGGACCGGCTTTCGGATCTGTGGCGGGATCGATGTATCTGGCGATCATCACAAGAAAGCTCGCCACCTTTTCCGAAGCAGTCTTGCGTCCGAGCATAACCATCCAGTCCCTAGCCTCATCGAGTTCCTTCAACGTCTGGCGCAGAAGCCGACTTTCGAGACCGGCGGAGTCCTTCATCATCCGTTCGATGGCCGTCTTGGGAAAGGAACAAAGCGTCACCCCGGTCGCTGCCTCGGCATTGATCGCACTCTCCGTCTTGAACGGACGCCCAAGGAAATCAGGGGCGAACTGCAAACCGACAATCTGCTGGCGACCGTCGGAGAGCGTCTTGGTGAGCTTCACCACGCCCGAAAGAATGTTGGAATAGCCGCCGATCGCTTCCGCATCGCCGATGAGCTCCTTTCCGGCATCGACCTGGTGTCTCGACGATGACTTGGCGAGCAAAGTCAATTGGTCGGTATCCAATGCGCCGCACACGCCTCGATGGCGGGCTTCGCAAGCCTGGCAGAGTGCTGGAATATCCGAATTATGAATATCTTGCCGCAAGTTCATGGCGAACACCGAGCGATCCTTGCAATCCCTTGATTTTACCTGATCACGAGAAGCAAATCTCGCGTCAGTTTGTCTCGCGCCGTGTGTTTATTCATCGCGACGCTCAGTTTTCAGAAAACTTATTGACCAAGATCAATGTGGCCAGCGTTCAGAGCACTTTTGTAGGAGCCGGTGGGCAATTGCTTGAGCAACGGGCCTCCCCGACTTGAATTGTTTTTGAGTGAAAGGTCGGGGAAATCGGAGTTCTGGAATATTGGGAGTGACGCTGTGACTGCAAGAAATCATCATCAAAGCAGACGAAAATTCGGCGGACCTTCGTTGCACCTAGATTTACAGATCGTGATCAAGGTGCTCGATGACCTGGGAATGTCGGATGCGGAAATCAAACGATATTTCGGCAATGACGGTGAAGTGATCGCAGCGATACGTAACTTCTCGGAAAGTTGCGCGTGTGCCAAGCCACCAAGTAGTTCCGCGGTTTCATCCGCGCAAGCCGTGTCTCGCCAAATCGCGACAGATTAACGGCAATCAAAGGACTGCCTGCCTCCTCTACGGGGGGCAGCGTCGTCGAAAAGAGAGGGACAATGAAGCTGACACACGACGATGTGGGCAACACCAAAGTGGCACGGTGCGTCATGGTTGATGGACGAAAGGTGAGAATAGATCGGAAAGCCGTTGAAATCTGGAAACAAAATCCAGAAGCAACCTTCAATGCGGTCTGGAATGCCGATCGAAGAGAATTCCTTCTTTCCGGGCCTGACGAATGAAGATCTTCACCTCGGCCTGGAATTGACAAGGATCAAAGCCGATGGCGGGCAGAGGCGTATATTTCCCTGATGACCGCCAGCGCCCTGAAGCCTCTATACCCCCAACCGCTGTGGATCGTTTGCGTTGCGGCGGCGTGGGCTATCGCCTTCGCCCCAGCGACGGCCGCCAACCTGACAAGCCGTGGCAAGGCACTGGTGGAGGACAATTGCGCCCGCTGCCATGCGATCGGAAGAACCGGCAAAAGCACGCATCCTGACGCACCACCTTTTCGCACCCTTTCGCAACGCTACCCGCTCGATTCACTGGAAGAAGCGCTGGCTGAGGGTATCTCGACCGGACATCCGGATATGCCCGAATTCACCGCAACTCCGGACCAGATCTCGGCTATCCTCGATTATATCGGGAGCTTGCAGAAACCATGAGCAAAAAGGCCAACAAGATAGTCCTGGAGTCCGGCTACGTGCGATCCGTTCTGGTGGGCGTTACAGCTAGGGCCGATTTCACGGAAACGCCGGCGCTGAAATACGCCATCGACCTCGCGGCCAATTGCGGTGCGAGCTTGACGCTTTACGTGTTTGCCCCACGCTCAATTGCATGGCTAGGCGCCACTGTAGCGCCTTCGGCCTGGGCTGAGCACGAGATGGAAAAATGCCGGCGCGCAACGTCTGCCACCACACTTGCCGCAAGCGAACTTGTATCGGGGAAGCGAATTGACCTTGTGACGGAACAGGCCAACTCACCCTTCGAACCGCGCGGCGAGCGGTTCCTTCATCTGGCGAGAACCCACGACCTTGCGATTCTGGATGCAGCTCTCGACACAGATCTCGAAGGCCACGCTTTGATCGAAGATACGTTGTTCGACAGCGGTCGGGCGGTGGTCGTGGTGCCACGAAATGGTGGAAACGCCGCGCCCAACCGCATCGCGGTCGCATGGGATGGAAGCGCGCGGGCAGCGCGCGCGGTCAAAGAGGCGTTGCCATTCTTTGCAACGTCCGAACTCGTTGTCCTGGTCACGATCACCGGCGAAAAGGACCTCTCACGCATGGCACCGGGAGCTGAACTTGCCGCCTATCTGATAAGGCATGGTGTGAAGGACTGTAAACTTGCCACGCTCGCCGGCGCAGGCGGAGATGTTGCCGCATGCATCCGCCTGTTTGTAGCGGAAGAAGACATTGAAATGATTGTGATGGGCGCTTTCGTTCATTCGCGATTCCGTGAGGCCATCCTTGGCGGCGTTACACGTTCCCTGCTCGATGCAAGCCCCGTACCCCTGCTCCTGGCGCACTAGCGGCAATTGCCTTTGTAATCGTCACGTTGGGAGCTGAGCAAGTTTGAGGCAAATCAAGGCGCAGAAAGGCAATGCATGATCGAGTGCTTCAAGCGCTTCTCATCGACGAACAGCGCGGATTCTAATGAAAGGAAACCAACATGAGACGCCAGGCGCTTGTTCCCTTTGTCACCTATCCCGAGGCGGTCAGCGACGCCGTCACGACAAACGCCGTCGCAATGGCTGCCAAACTTGATGCTGACTTGCATGCGCTGGCAGTTAATGTCGACATTCCGCCCGTTTCGAATGCGCTGTCACGCTTTCTCCTAAACACCCCGGAGCTTATTCGCCAAGCGGAAATCAAGAGCGGAAAGCGCGGGATGGAAATGCTTTCGGCTGTAGCCAAACGGGCCAAGCAGTTCGACATGGATGTGACGACAAAAACGCTTGTCGCAGCCCCCGCTTTTCTCGGAGACGTCGCGGCAAGGCAAGCTCGCTACTTTGACTTCGTGCTGGTCGGATGGGAAGCGAACAATCCGACATCGCAAATGACGGCTGAAGCGGTCATCTTCGGGTCAGGTCGCCCGACGATCCTGCTGCCGGAACTTTCAACGATAGGCGCTCTCGACCACATAGCAATTGCATGGGACGGCAGCCGGGTTGCCGCCCGTGCTGTCGCGGACTCTCGACTGCTGCTTGAACGCGCCACCAGGATTTCAGTTCTGACAGTGGTGGACGAAAAGCCACTCGATGAAGGAGAAATGGGAGAACGACTGGCTGAAGGTCTGCGGAAGCGCGGGTTGCCGTCGGAGGCGGTGGCAATTCGAACAGAAGATTGCCCGATTGGCGTGACCTTGCAGGATCACGCTATCGAATCGGGAGCCGCCCTTCTCGTCATGGGTGGCTACGGCCATTCTCGCATCCGCGACTTCGTTCTCGGCGGGGCCACTGAGGGCATCCTCAATGATCTCCGGTTGCCCGTGCTTCTGTCGCATTGAGATTCAGAAAGCGTTTGAAGGCAAGTTCTGCAGCAAGAATGGGCTGGTCGGAGGCTTGGGACTCGGCGTTGGCAACCGGATCGGCGAACTCGCCCTCAATGTTCAACTATCGAAAAAAGCTGATGCGACGAAACTTCCGCGGAAATTCAATGGCATGTCTGCGATAGTTGACATTATTGGCGAGGTTCGCGCTTTGCAGAGAAATCCTGACGTATCGGTTTGCTGCCAGTCAAGCCGCCGTTCTTGCCGCCATGTCTTCGGTGACGATCTCGGCTTCTCTGCGAACCCGCTTTGCGGTCTCGGATGCTGCGCGCGATCCGATCGTGTTCAGCTTGGCGGCCTCCTTGGAGTATTCCGCTACCGCATTCTGGAAGAACCCGGAGTAAACAACGAACGCATCGATCAATCCATCCGTTGTCATCAGGTCGTCGACCAGTTTCATCTCCTCCTCATAGCGATGCTTAAGGAAAGCAAGGCCTTCGGATTGAAAGTGTAACATCGTCTTCACGTTCTGCGCATGAAGGCGACCCATTGCGAAAAGCGCTTTCTGGCCTGTCGCGATCGACGGTGCAGCGGGCCCGAGCAAGTTATTGAGAGGCGTTGCGGTCTGGTTCAGCATGAAGTGATTCCTTTCTTCGCAAAATTGCAAATCGGATCGTGAAACCCCTACCAACGAAAACCGTATGGGGCGATGAGCATAGGTTCCTTGATCTGGATCAACACATCATTCCGCGCGGGCAGACCTGCTGCGGGCGATAGGCGAGCAATTCGCCGCGATGCATGCCATCAATCTAATGCGCAAGAAGCACGGGCAGACTGGGCTCGTCGATCAGCGATCTTGTGACGCCACCGAAAATCCTCTCTCTCATTCGCGAATGGCCATAAGCACCCATCACAACCATATCCGCGGAGATATCGTTGGCATGTTGGCGCAAGACGTCCGCGACTTGTGCGCCGGCGCTGGGAAGCCGATCGACCGTTACCTTGATGCCATGGCGCACCAGATAGGTTGCTATGTCAGCACCCGGCTCCGGACCATTGCGCCCCAGCGTTGCCTCCGGATCGATCAGTGTGATGTGGACGCTATTCGCTGCCACCATCAATTCCAACGCCTCGCGGGCAGCGCGCATGGCTTCAAAGCTGGAATCCCAGGCGAGCAAAATTGTCTTCGGCCGCAATGTCGGCTTGGCTTTCGCGGGAAGGAGCAGCAGCGGCTTGCCTGACTCGAAAAGTGCGCCGTCTATGGCACGCTTCTTAAGGTCACCATCGTTCAGGAGCGCCGGGCCGATTATCGTCAGGTCTGCATAACGCGCGCGCTCTCCGATCACCTCATCGACCCAGGCCATCTCCGAATATTCACTGTCCACATCGCTCGATAACGATGCGCCGGATGTCCGCACATTCACCGTCTTGACCCTCGCCTTGAGCGCCGCGATGTCGTGCTGCCGTTCCTGGAGCCATGGCGCTGACAGTACTGCTGCATAGCCGCCGATTGGAACTGGCGGGACCAAGGCGACCACCAGGACACTAAGATGTGCGCTGATTTCGGCGCAAAGCTCAATCGCGGCATCAAGGTCGCGGTCGGACTGAGTGACGTCAATGATGCTGAGAACTGTCTTGAAGGGCATGGAACACACTCCATCTGGTCGGCGGTTTATCCGCAATCCAGACATTCTACCCGGGGGCGACCAGCCTGCCTTGCGCTGAATCAAGCACCGATATGACAAAATCTACGGCGCGGCGATCCATTTGATCCCGATCAAGGCGTCGCTCCGCCAACCGAGCAAACTCATGTCAACGAAAGGATCGTTGTCATGTCATCGCTCGGTACGCTCACGTCCAAATTCCGTCATGTGCGACTTCTTCTGGCGCGCGAAAAGGATCACCCTGCGGGAGACCGCAATGAGGGATACGATCTGGTCATTCCGCTCGACGCCGACAATCGCATCGACGCGGCGGAATGGAAGGCACATCAGATAGCTTGCCGGGTCCGCCATTTCAGGCCTGACAATGAAGACTTGATCGGGCGTTTGCGCCGCAAGCCCGGAGGGCAATGGTATTTCGACTATGTCGAAGGCGACATGGATGACGAAATCGGTTTCCGGATCGGCGAAGAACGTTTCACCCCAGGCGAATACGTCTCCATCCGCAGCGGCGGCAAGATGCACACATTCCAGATAGCGACGGTCGTACCCCTGCAGCCAACTACTAGTCGCCAACCTGAGAAGACTACAGGCCAACGCAACGTGAGGATATGAGTCATGTCGGCACCAATCACGCTCACTCATCGCCGTAAACCTCAGACACGCCCAAATATGCTGTCTTACAAGTCGATGCTGGTGAATTTCGACATAGACGGTTGCGTTTCCAACTTGGCGATGTTTGCTGAAAGACTAGCCAAGGATTTCGACGCCCGTCTCATGGGCCTTTGCGCTGCGGAGATACCTGTCCCCCTCGATTCAGCCGACGGCATGGCTTTCGACCCCAAAATCTTCCAACGCCAACGCGAGGATATTGAACGCCTTTTCAAGGTGCATGAAGCACAATTTCGCGAACTGGTTGGTACGGGCCCTCATGTCCAATGGCGAGCAGACATTGCCAACCCGACGCGATCTCTGATCGGTTACGCGCACGAAACAGATCTGATAATCACAGCTTCGCCTGAGGGGGCATCTATCGGCAACGCATATCGCTCGACTGATCTCGGCAATCTTATTCTGAATGCAGGGCGACCTGTTCTGATAGCCGCAAGCGGTGCCGAACGTATTCGTACCGACCGTATTCTCGTCGCCTGGAAAGACACGCGCGAGTCCCGGAGGGCAGTCGCAGACGCACTTCCGCTTTTATGTCGCGCGGATGAAGTTGTCATCGCGACGATCGATCCGGACGCTGATACCTTCACCAAGGGAAGGCTGGCGAATGTCGCATCTTTTCTTGGACGTCACGGTATCAACGCACGCACGGAGATCATCAGGTCCAAGGCCGACGGCGACCGGATTTCCGAATTCGCCCGCTCAATTCAGGCCGATCTTGTCGTATGCGGCGCCTACGGCCACAGCCGGTTCAGGGAGTGGATTTTCGGTGGTGTGACCCGAAGCCTGCTTAACGATGACGGCCTGAACCGCTTCATGTCCAATTGAGTCAGGTCTGCTTCGGGCTTCGGTTGGCCAGTTCGAGTGCGGCCAGGGACATTCCTTGTTCAGAAGGATGCTGCAGCACCGAGAACCCGAATTCGCGGCACATTGTCAACATCGTTTCGTTCTCACTCAGAACGCTGCCTTCAATCCGCTTCAACCCGTCGTGGGCCGCGTAGTCGACCAGATGATTGAGCAATGCCCATCCGAGACCGTGACCTTTAAGATCACTCCGGACCAAAAGGCCGTATTCCGCCACCTGGTGATCCGGATCTGATGACAGGCGAACGATTCCCGCCAACACACCGCTTTCCTTCTCCAGAGCCAGGAACGCCATGTCGCGGTTGTAGTCGAGTTGTGTTAGCCGCAACAGCAACTGGTGGGGAATGGACTTGGCTTTGGAGAAAAAGCGCAGCCGCATATCGTCTGCAGTAACCTTGGCCAGAAATGCAGGATAAAGCGATATATCGGCTGGTCTGATCGGGCGTAGATGAAACGCTGCCTTCGCAAGCACCACATCCTTCGTCCAACCTGACGGGTATGGACTGATCGCCATGTCGGGGTTGGGACCCGGACGCTCCACGTCCGCCGGATCGATTTGAATGCGCGCGTCAAGCGCCACGACACCTTCGCTGTCGGCGATCAGCGGATTGATATCCATCGCCACGATGCAGGGAAAATCCACAATCATCTGTGACAATCCATTGAGCGCGAGGCAAATCGCCTTGCGATCCGCCGGCTTGCGGTCGCGAAACCCGGCCAGCAGCTGCGCAATGCGGGTCCGGTCGATCAGGTCTCCGGCAAGCACATCATCCAGTGGTGGTAGCGCGATCGCGGTATCGTCCATGACCTCCACGGCAACGCCTCCTGCGCCAAAAAGGATGACCGGCCCAAAAATCGGATCGCGGCTGACGCCGAGGATAAGTTCCTGCGCATGGCTGCGAACGATCATCGGCTGAACGACGAACCCTTCCATGTCGGCTTGCGGTGCAATCTTCTTGAGGCGCGCCAATATTCCGGCTGCCGCCTCCCTTGCCCCTGCCGGTGCGCCCAAATCGAGAACCACGCCGCCGATATCGGATTTGTGAGTCAGCGTCTTGGAAAGCAGCTTGACGACAACTTTCTCGCAGCTTTGCAGCAGTCGTGCCGCCGCCATTTCCACCTCCTTGACAGACCTGGCGATTACCGTCTCGGGCACAGGTATTCCATAAGCGGCAATCGCCGCCTTGGCCTCGGGCTCAGTCAGCATGCCGCGCCCTTCCCTCGCCGCTTGCCGGAAGATGGCGGCGACGGCGTCCCTGTCCGCGGTGACGTCTTCACCACGGGCCGGCGGCACGCGCATCAATGCCTTCTGCGCTCTCGACCAGTCGCTGAGATAAGAAACAGCGACAGCTGCATCCGAAGGTGTTTCGTAGCTGGTCACGCCAGCCTCTTGCAGAACACGCCTGCCTTCGCGCGCCGTATGCTCTCCGAGCCAGCAGGTCAGAACCGGCTTGCCGTTGATAGTGCCGTCTTTCGAAAGTGCTGCGACAGCGGCCGCGGCCTCGACCGGCGAGGCAAGCCCGGTCGGACAGTTCAGCACCATGATGACATCGGTTTCAGGATCAGCGGCAACTGCTTCCACGGCAGCCCGATAACGCTCCGGCGTGGCGTCCCCGATAATGTCCACGGGATTGGCATGAGACCAGTTTGCAGGGAGAAGCTTGTCCAGACCGCTTATCGTGGCTGTCGTAAGGACCGCCAACTCGCCACCGCAATCCATCAATCTGTCCACCGCCAGAACCCCCGCACCGCCGCCATTGGTGACGATGGATGTCCTGGCGCATTCGAGAGGTGCAAACCGTGCGATCGTCTCGGCAGCGTCGAACAGCTCGGCAAGACCCTGAACCCGAAGAATACCTGCTCGGTGCAGCGCCGCATCGATGACGCGATCCGCCCCCGAGAGCGCGCCCGTATGGGTGGCCGCAGCCTTGGCTGCTTCCGTGTGGCGTCCTGACTTGATCGCGATAACCGGCTTGAGACGCGCTGCTGCCCGCGCGGCGGACATGAACTTGCGCGGATTGGGAATGGATTCCAGATACATCAGGATTGCCCGTGTCTTGGCATCGCCTGCAAGAAGGTCGAGACAATCGCCAACGTCCACGTCGGCCATGTCGCCCAGAGAGACGATCTTCGAGAAACCGACATGATTGTCGACCGCCCAGTCGACCAGGGCCGTCGCGATCGCGCCCGATTGCGAAACCAAGGCGATCCCGCCAGGATTGGCACCCATATGAGCGAAGCTGGCATTCAGTTTCGCGGGCGGAACCATCAAGCCAACTGTATTCGGCCCGATGATGCGTAGCAGGAATGGCTTGGCGGCATCGAGCATCGCCTGCCGCAACCCGTTCTCACTTGTCAGGCCTGCCGTGATGACCACCGCAACCCGCGTTCCCTTTTCGCCCAATTCGCCGATCAGAGCCGGCACGGTCGCCGGCGGCGTGATGATCACAGCGACATCAGGGACGCCGGGAATATCCTTGATTCTACTGTAACAGCCCCGGCCGGAAACCTGTTCGTATTTTGGATTGACCGGCCACACCTGGCCTTCGAATCCGCCATCCAGAATGTTTCTCATGACAACATGTCCGACAGAACCGACACGCACGGATGCTCCAATCACCGCAATGGATTTCGGATGATTTACATAGTCGAGGTTTCGGATGGTCACCGGCAAGCCTTTGGTCAGATGGTTGTGCAGCCGGCGCCGGCCGCCGCTGCAAATCGCGTTACGCCGCTTTGATAATAACCTTCAGCGCTTTCGTTGTTGGCGCACGTGCAAATGTATCGTAGGCATCCAGGATCTGATCCAGTTCGAAACGGTGCGTGATAAGTTTCTTTGGGTCGATCTTGCCGGCGCGCACCGTTTTCATGAGCATCGGCGTTGTCACAGTGTCGACCAGTCGCGTCGTGATGTCGATGTTGTGCGACCATAATTTTTCGAGATGCAGATCGGCTTTGACACCATGCACGCCGACATTGGCAATCGTCCCTCCAGCGGCCACGATTTCCTGACAAAGTTCAAAGGTTGCGGGAATTCCGACCGCCTCGATCGCCGTATCGACACCGCGATTGTCCGTCAGCGCCATAACTGCCTGAACGGCGGCGTCACCGGAAGCGCTGATGACAGCGTTTGCGCCGAACCGCGTTGCGACCTCCAGGCGGTTTTCATCGAGATCGATCATTATGATGAGGGCCGGTGAATAGAATTGCGCGGTCAACAGCGTGGCCAACCCGATCGGGCCGGAGCCCACGATTGCCACTGTTCCGCCGGGCTGAACCTTGCCGTTGAGGACACCGCATTCGAAGCCGGTAGGCAAGATATCGCTCAGCATGACAAGCGCTTCCTCATCAGCGACTTCGGGAATGCGGTAAAGACTCGTGTCGGCGTGTGGGATGCGGACATACTCGGCCTGAGTTCCGTCGATCTTATTGCCAAGAATCCAGCCGCCGGTCGTGCAATGTGAGTACATTCCCTTTCGGCAGTATTCGCATTTGCCGCAGGATGAGATGCAGGAAATCAGGACATGGTCGCCTGCCTTGAACTGCGTCACACCGGCGCCTGTCTGCTCCACGAGCCCGACTCCCTCATGACCAAGAATGCGACCAGGCGTGCAGGTCGGGACATCCCCTTTCAGGATATGCAAATCGGTTCCGCAGATTGTCGTTTTGGTGATCTTGACGATGACATCGTTAGCATCAAAGATTTCGGGTTTCGGGCGCTCTTCAAGCGATTTCAATCCCGGTCCCTGATAAACGAGGGCTTTCATTCAGGCGTCTCCTTCTATCTGCCTTCCGACGAAAACAACGATTAAAGAGGGGAAGCTGGACAGGGACTGCCCCGCCTCCCAAAATGTCATCGTTGACGTCAGATCAGAGTCAAATGATCGACCACCACGCTTACGCCGGGCGCGGACCACGCTGCCCGCTCTGCAGCAGCCCGCTCGGACCAGGCCTTGACCTTGCCTTCAAGGGTAACCTTGCCGTCCTGCACATTGACCTTGATGGCTCTGGCTTCGACCTCGGCGTTACGCTTCAACGCGTCCTCGATCCGTTTTTTGACGTCGAAAGCCGACGCACTCGGCTTCACCTCAATGTTGTTGGCAACTCCGTATACGCCCACCAAACCCACGATCGCCTCGGCTGCGGCAATCTTCTGGTATTGCCATTCGACCTTGCCTGTAAGCGTAATCCAGCCATTCTGGACTTTGACCTGAACGGCGCCATCTGGAACGGTCGTACTCCAGTTGATTACGTCGAGAACCCGCTTTGCGATTTCATCGTCGGCTTTTGGATTGCTGCCGAACGGGCGTACTTCGATTTCCTGTGCTATGCCCTTTACGCCTTTGACGCGACGGACCACATCTTCCGCGGCAGATCGTTCAGCGTATGTGGAGACATGCCCAGTGAGCGTAACCACGCCATTTTCGACAGCAACGCCGATATTTGCTGCGTTGATGCTCGGCTCGAAATCGAGCTCATCGATAATGTCCTGCTTCAACGTTCCATCATACATGACCTTCACCTTCCTTGGCGCGACGGACAATATTGTCCACATTTGGGACCGTTAGCGTCCATCATTGTTTGATGCCGGGCATTGATCAGGGTCAAATGGCGATAGATGCTTCGCCATAACGATGCAGAGAGCTGCTAGATGGCTAGGAAGAGCGCGGGAATCCTGATGTACCGTTGGGCAGCCGACGTGCTTCAGGTCATGCTTGTTCATCCCGGCGGCCCCTTTTGGATCCGGCGCGATCTCAGCTCCTGGTCGATACCGAAAGGAGAATACGGGGATGACGAGGAAGCTGAGGCGGCAGCAAGGCGGGAATTTGCAGAAGAAACAGGGCAGCAGCCGAATGGCATTTTTCTTCCGCTCGGCGCGCTGCGCCAGCGTACCGGAAAGCTCATCACTGCCTTTGCCTTAGAGGGCGACCTCGACGTCGAAAAACTGCAAAGCAACACTTTCGAGATCGAATGGCCGCCGCGTAGCGGGCGCATTCAAAGCTTTCCCGAAATCGACCGTGCCGCATGGTTCCAGATGGCCGATGCGCATAAAAAGATTGTTGCCGGCCAGCGACCATTTCTAAGCCGATTGGAGCGGCTCCTCGCCGCACGCGCATAAAGCGATGCAGCATCCCCGAATTCAAGATGGAAGAGCGGTCGGCGGTCTATCCCCTACCAGGAGCTCCGCGGCAGCATTCGTTTAAGCACATCGTCCTTGCGAACGAAGTGATGCCAAAGGGCCGCTATTGCATGCAACCCGGCGAGAGCGAGATTGGCGCAAAGCTCGTGCAGTTCCTTGATGAACCCCGCAGTCGGACGATCAGGCAAGAAGGGTGCCGGGATCGTGAACAGGCCGAAACGCTCAGTGCATCGCCCCGAAACCATGTGAGAAGTATACCGAGAACCGGGATGGCCATCAGCAGCGCGTACAGCAGAAGATGCGCAACCTTCGCCAGCCATCTTTCGAGTAGCGTCATCTCTGAAGGCAACTCGGGCGCACCAAACACAAGCCGTAAGCCGATCCGGATTATGACGAGCGCGAAAAGCAGCAGCCCAAACGATATGTGGAACCACCAGACAAGATCGCGGTTCGGATCGCCTCGTGGAAAGAGGTCTTCGGCATAGGTCAGCCCATAAAGGCCAATGACCAGGAGAAATACGGCCCAGTGAATGGCTTTCTGGGAGCTTCCATAGGTAGGATACATTTGAGCGATCCAAGTTTGAACGTTTCTAAACTAGCTGCGATTTTGTCAAAGCTTTGTTCGATGCAAGGCCCTTACGGGACAACATGCCGATCATTCCTCCACCCCGGCAACCGCAGCCTTTCTACATCGGAACGAACATGAGTGCTGCCGCGATCGCCATCACAGCGGCGGTAATCCAGCCCAGCGCGACGACAGGTTTGCTTGCAACAAATGCGCCCATCACGGATCTTCTGCTTGCGAGTAGAATAACGACCACAATCAGCGGCACGGCGACGATGCCGTTGATTACCGCACTCCAGAAGAGGGCCTTCATTGGATTAATCGGGGAATATTGGATCAGAAGCCCCGCCAAGACACTGACGGCTACGACTCCGTAGAATCCACGGGCGTCCCATGCCCTTCGTTCGAGCCCCCATTTCCAATCCATGGCCTCGCTCACTGCATAGCCGGCCGACCCGGCAAGGACCGGTACGCCAATCAGGCCGACCCCCAGAATCCCGAGCGCGAACAGCATGAAAGCGAAATCTCCCGCCAGCGGGCGCAATGCGCTCGCCGCCTGTGCCGCTGTTTCTATGTTCTTTATGCCTGCAGTGTTCAGAGTAACCGCGGTTGACAGAATGATGAAATAGGCCGTGACATTGGAATAGAACATGCCGCTCCAGGTATCCCAGCCAATGCGGCTGAGTTCACCTTTTGCAGAAGCACGGTCTTGTTCAAGCGGCTGCGCACCGCCATCGCGCTGCATGTCTTCCACTTCTTCAGAAGCCTGCCAGAAGAAGAGATAGGGGCTTATCGTGGTGCCAAAGACGCCTACCACGACGATGGCAGCATGCGAGCTCAGCTCGAGATGAGGCCATACCGTGCGCGATAGTACCTGCCCCCACGGCACATGAACGGTGAACAACACCGCCCCATATGCCAGAAGAGAGAGGGTGAGCCATTTCAGGAAAGAGACATACCGATGATATGGTACGAATATCTGAAGCAGCAAAGTCGCCAGAACGAAAGCAACCGTCATCATTTGCCGAGGCAGGCCGGTGACGAGTTCAGCCACTTCGCCCATCACCGCAATGTCGGCAGCGATGTTAAAGATATTCGCCGCCAGAAGCAGCAACACGACGCCATAAAGAACCGCAGGATGAAAAGAGGTCTTGATGTTCGCCGCGAGACCTTTTCCGGTGACACGGCCGATACGCGCACACATGGACTGGACCGCGGCCATAAGCGGGAACGCGAGCGGCATCGTCCAGAGCATGTTCAGGCCGAATTGTGCGCCAGCCTGCGAATAGGTCGCGATCCCGCTCGGATCGTCATCGGCAACGCCCGTGATCAAGCCAGGACCGACCCTTGCTAGCGGATGTTCCTTCAACCTGCTCGCAAACGCCTTGACTATCCCGAACCGTTCTTTCTTCATCGGAATGTAAGATAGCGCCATGAATCCACTTGCTTCGATAGAGATGTCTGTCGAGGATTACCGAACCTCTATGGTGCGCCACATACCCTGAGAAAAATGCCCGGCCACGTTGCAGAAAAGCACATAGAGCCCTGGTTTGAGATCCAGCGTCAAAGAGCCCTTCTTACCGGGATCGAGTTCAGAAACTTCTCCGAGATGGCCCGTGGCATCCTCATCGACGCGATTTTCGTCCGCAATGTAGGGCAGCTTGGCGCCTCTGCTATTCACCGGCGCCACCAGCATTTCATGGATCGTCTCTTGCGATGCATTGCGCACCTGGAAAGTGACGTTTCCAGCGGGCACCACCGTGCGGTCTACGTCGATGCCCATCATGGCCATTTTCATGTTTCACATCATGTTCATGCCCATGCCGCCATTCATGCTCAAATCCATCATGCTGCCCTTGTCCCACAGCTTGACCTTAATGGTTGTGGTTGCGGCAAAAGCCGATGTTGTCATTGCCAGCGCCAGAACGCCCTGCAGCACTACTTTGATAACCTTCACGATTATCTCCTGATGTGGGATAGTGATGGTCGGAGTGATAGCCTTGGATAGCTTCCCTGCCAGGCCAGGCGGTCAGGCTCCACTCCGATGTTGATTGGGCGGCTGCCACCACGTGATCGTCGGTTGTGTCTCTCGAAGAATGCTTGTCGCACGGGCAAAGCTCTTAAATGCGCCACAAGCTGAATCGATGGACATCCTTCCCAGCCGAGCCGCAGTACAGGCGCTAACGGCAGTCCTGTCGATCGGACCGCGACCCCACCTGGGCCAATCTTCCGGAAAATCCAGCGCCTCCTCGAGACAGTGAATTTCCCCGATCAAATGCGGTCCGTCGTCTACATCGATCGGGCTGGCAAACTTCGCTCGAGTCATCGAAATCTCCTTTCGAACGAACGCTCAATTCTGGAGACTGGCAACTAACCTTGAACTTGGCAGGACAAGTCACTGGTCGGTTGTGGAGACGCTAGTGCGCAATCGTAATCCTGTCTTCGACAAACCGGACGCCGGGAACGGACCACGCCGCACGTTCTGCCGCATCGCGCTGGGACCAGGAGGCTACCTTGCCCTTCAACGTCACC
Organism: Mesorhizobium sp. CCNWLY176; assembly: GCF_037153935.1. Taxonomy (NCBI): domain Bacteria; kingdom Pseudomonadati; phylum Pseudomonadota; class Alphaproteobacteria; order Hyphomicrobiales; family Phyllobacteriaceae; genus Mesorhizobium; species Mesorhizobium sp. CCNWLY176. Next base: position 46,298 of record NZ_JBBBDZ010000020.1, on the reverse strand, counting down.
TTTTCTTTGTCCAGTTTGACGCTGATCTCTTGGGGAGCCAGTTCGGCACAGCGTTTCAGGGCATCGCGGATGCGCTTTCTCACGTCATCCACGGAAGCATGCTGCTTCACATCGATAATGTTGAGGACGTTTCGCACGCCGGCCAGCCCCTTCACTGCGTCGGCAACTTCCATTTTCTGGTATTGCCAGTCGACGAGTCCCGACAATGTCACCCAGCCCTTTTGGACCTGCACCTGAATGGCGTCGTTCGGAACGACAGAAAGCCAATGGATCAAGCTTAGGACACGCCCGGCAAGTTCTTTGTCAGTCGGCTCGTGACTGTCGGAAGGCCTGACCTCGATTTCCTGCACCACATCTTTCACTCCCCTCACCCGTCGGGCCGAAGCTTCGGCAGCCATCTTCTCGGCAAATGACCGGACATGGCCTTTCAAGGTGACGGTCCCCTTATCAGCCGCGACTTCGATCGTTTCCCCTCGGATGCTTGGCTCGAATTCAAGCTCGGCGAGCACGTACTGCCGCAGAGTTTTGTCTTTCATGACGCCCTCTTGTCTCTTTAAGCTTCACTTGGCTGAGACTTTTAACGAGGCTGCCCGCAGGAAACATTGATAAGGATCAAAGACGCATTTTCGATGTCGGGTCGCTGACGAATCGCCAATAGATATCGAGTAACGTTCGGAAAAGGGTCGGGAGGGGTGAATTGGGGATGGCGTTCCGATCAAGCCTATGAAGAAGAGCAGCGGGTGCCTGTATTGCATCTGATAGCGATCCGTCATGCCCTCGAAGCAGCGGATGTCAAATCTCTCTCGGAGAATGGCGAGGGACCCGGCGTACGGTTGGCGCGTCCGTCATAAAAGAAAATGATCCTGTTCGGCAGGAGCGTTTGTCGCGATGCTTATCAACGACCCTCGTATCCCGCCTCTCCTGACGTGGGAACTCCGCGAAGATGATCGATGCGGGGCGACCCAGATAATGCAGCTTTCCGAAAGAAATCGAACGCAAGGGTGGCGGTCGGCGCTTTCCAAAACTGATCGAAGAACGTGCGCGCGCCGTCAACACCAGACCGTCCCTGCTTACCGCAACCACTTCGACGGACGGCTTGCGGAATACCGCGCTATCATTGCTGATGTCGAACGTTCTGGGCGGACGCCTGCGCTTTGTTTCAACGTAGAAACCTCCCGATTGCTGCTTTCCTGTCGATCCTGGTCCTTGAGGAGGTGGAAAAACATGTCGCTTGTTTCCCAACGATTTGGAATGACATCCTCCACGCTTTTGTTCAGGGCCATCAAGGGGTGCCGACCGGGGCTGGGTCAGATCGTTTGCGCCAGCAGCGGTCAACCTTGCCGGCACCGAGATGGTTCACATAATGCGCAAACGGCAGGGACGTTTCGCTTTCAACCCCGCACCAACCTTGGATCAGTTCGAGGCAAGCGCCACCTGAAATCCGTACAGCGGTCGGCTATCATAAGGTTACCTGCCCGCAGCCCGCCTCCTATCATAGCAACTGCTTATGCAACCGACCCGAAGCTTGAAAGCACGATCCGGCTCATCTGCGGAAACATTTCGGGATGATCTTCGCAAAGAACTTTGCCCTTCGTCATCAGCGAGATCGTCAGCGCCGGTTCACCCGGCTTCTGGATCCTGGCGAGGTCATGTTTGAAATAGGAGGTCCGCTCATCACCGGACCAGGGGTTCCAGCCGCATTTGCTCCATAACAGCCAATCCGCGGGGGCACCCCCGCCGAGATAGTTGTCAACCTGAAATTTTGGCATCTTGGCCTCGGGGGAATTGCGATCCCGAAACATGATGCGCTGGGCGCGTTCGCGCCCGGCCTCGGAGAGAGGCAGGTTGCCGTCGAAAAGTTCATGCACCAGACGCGCGGCCACCAGCGGTGTCAATGCGTTCAGATATCCACCATCTCGCGAAGCGTAGGTCGCCTCCCTGCCGTAGCGGATGTCGCCCATCAGTTTCTGGGAGATGTTGCATCCGGCATATTCGGGCCATTTCAGATCGTGAAAGAAGCGGTTGAGGCCTTCTCGCCTGTCGATCCATGCTTCCAGTTCGTCGCCTTCGAGCAACGTGTCTCCAGTCGTCTTGGTCAACAGGTCGATCACATAGTTCGTAGCTGTATTGGAGGACCAAAGGATCATGTCGCGCATCGCCCGATCGAGATCGTCGTGAGGCGTCAGCAAACCTGCATCGAGCGCGTGAAGCGCATGTACCAGGTGAAAGGATTTGACCACGCTGCACGGGTAGCAGACCCAGTCGCCCCGCCAGGAAAACCCCTCCGGTTCCGCACCCTTGGCGGGTTGCCGAACTATCACCATGCCGAAATTGTCTTCCTTGAGCCCACGATCTGCGAACGTGTCCAAAAATGTCGAGACACAGGTTTGTCCCAGCCCGGACATGGCATCGCTTTGTATGAAGAACATATCTTTCCCAAGCCTTTTGATGGCCCCTCGCCATCAGGATTGGAAGCCTATGCGAACCCCGGAGCACTGGAAACGCAATTTATTTCGGCAGCCCATAGTATATTTGAGGGGTTGGTCCGCACCGGAGGCGCGACGTCAGAACAGCTTTCCGCGGGCCGTGACCGGCCAGATGGCTTCTACCCGTTCGCCCCGCACTGCGACATACCAATCGTGAAGGTTGCAGGTCGGGTCGCAGTGTCCGGGCACGAGCAGCAGCCGATCGCCTACATCGAGGACACGTTCCGGATCGTCCAGAACCCCGTGTTCGTCCGTCGCGCGAACGTACCGGATTTCCGCCCGATCGACACGGGGCAGGCCGCTGTCGACAGCGAGCGCCTTAAGGCCGGCATCGCAGACGGGCCTGCCTGGAATGGCCGTGCTCATCACGCCGGCCATGACGAATAGAGCATTCTCCATCCCGCCCGGTTTTCCGCCGCCATCTTCTTTCACGCGATCGTAATGGGCATCCATGAAGATGTATGAACCGCATTGAAGCTCGTTGATGACGCCGAGCTCGGCGTCCATTGCAAACGACCCCGTGCCGGCGCCGCCCACCGTGCGGCATTCCATTCCGGCAGCCGCGAGCATTTCGACGGTGGTGCGGGTTGCCTGCGCGGCCGTTTCGGCATTCCGTCGTCGTTCGACGGGAGCCTCGATGTGCTGAAGACTGCCCTGATAGGCCTGCAGTCCTTCGAACCGGAGTGCGGGGGCCTCATTCACGGCGCAGGCGAGGTCTACGGCGGCCGCACCCGGCGCCACGCCGCAGCGATGTGCCCCGCAATCGATCTCGACCAGAACTTCCAACGTGCTGCCGTGGCGCTGGGCAGCCAGGGACAATTCTCCTACAGAACGGATGTCATCGACGCAGACAATGATCCGCGCCTTTGCGGCGAGCCACGCGAGGCGATCGGCGCGCGCATCGCCGCGGACCTCATTAGAGACCAGGATGTCAGTTATTCCTGCCCTGACGAACGCCTCCGCCTCCGAAACCTTTTGGCAGCATATGCCGCACGCTCCGCCCTCGACTATTTGCCTCAGAGCGATATCGGCCGACTTATGGGTCTTGGCGTGGGCTCGCAGCCGCAGGCCATGGCGCGCGATGAAGTTGCGCATCCGGCCGAGGTTGCGCTCGAACCGGTCAAGGTCAATAATTAGGGCCGGAGTTAAAACCTCGACGACCCGCTGACCGGGACGGGCGGGGATGTCGTAGCCGACCTCAAGTGTCTCTAAGTCCATAGTCTGCCTGTTCTCGTTCAAGGTTGGCGAATTTTGCCGGCAAAGTTCGTAGGGAACCGACAGAATCCATGCCCAATATCACGACACTTTGCGATAGCGCAGCCCGTGTGCGAGCCAGCAGCCAAGCACACATCCCGCTACGGCTCCGTTCATCCCGCGTCTGATGCTTAGCGTCCATTCTCCCGGCGCAGGGGCGTCCAGTGTCCGGCGCGTCGCGACGGTCCACGTGTCCGGTCCTGCGGGGCTCACGAGTTCCATGGGGCCGACGCCGAGGAAGCCTTCGAAACGTGAATAAACCCCACAATCTGCGGTCTCGATGATCATGGCCGCATCGAGTTCGTCGCACGCATAACGCCCGGCGATCTCTATGGCATCGGCTGTCTCGACACGCTCCAGCGGCATCAGGCGGCTGACGAGGTTCTCTTTCGGCCGCGACATCGTCAGTGTCGTTCCGGTTCTCGTCATGCTGGTAATTGGGCCATGAAGGCTTCGGTCCGAGGCTGACGTCAGTTTTTCCCGCCCAGTCGCAAAGTTGAGGGTCGCCCCTGTCTCGCCGGTGTCGACACGGCAGATGAGGCCGGTCTCGGAACACGTCCACTGTCCGCGCCAGCTTTCGTCGACGGCGGCCGTGCGCTGTTGCGGGATGCCGAGCGCGGCTCTACCAAGATGCAGCGCAGCATGGTGCGCGTCCGCTTCATGGTTGAATGCCACGAAGACGGACAGCCGTTCGGAAGCGACATGCAACCGATGGGCCCGAAAGCCCCGCAGCGCCCCGCCGTGCCCTGTCGTCTCGAAATCTCCGAGCTTCCCATGTGCTACCCCGAAGCCGTAAGCGGCTGGTGTGCCATCTCTGAATTTCACTGGCCGCGCCAGACGCGCGTAGAGCGCGTCGGCATCATCGCGATATTTGTCGATCCAGCGTTCGTAGGCCAGCATATCCTTCAGCGATGCCGAGATTCCGGCGTCACCAACCCAATAGATGCCGTTGGCGGCCGGGAAGAAACCGGATGCGGCGTTGCCCTCGTATCCGATCACGTCATCAACCGGAAAACGCGTATCCGGGGCTGAGATTGCCGTTTCCATCCCGGCCGGTTTCCAGATCACGTCACGGTAATGGCATTCCAGCGGTCTGCCGCTTTCTGCCTCGATCATTTCTGCAAGGAGCCGGAAGTTGCCATTGGAATAGGAATAGCGCGTGCCAGGCGCAAAATGGCTGCGCTCCATCGTGGTGAACATTCGAATTGCGTCTTCGCGGTCGAATATCTGACCAGCGGAGGCTCCCAGCAACACGGTGAGCGCCCAATAGTCTCTGAGACCCGATTGGTTGTTGCACAGTTCCTCTATTGACGGCAGTGCCTCCTTGAACCGGGGAAGAAGCCGCGCCACGCCCGCATCGAGACGATCGGGATGGGCAAACAGGGAAATCAGAACGCCGCAGGTGAACTGCTTGGTGATCGAGCAAATAGGCAGTCGGGTGCCGGTTTCCATCGGACGATGCCGGGTAAGATCCGCATAACCCCAGGCTTTCGCTGCGATTATCCTGCCTTCGCTGACCACCCCCGCAGTGCCGCCCGGCCCAGGATAGAGGCGCGGCAGCGCGTCGAGCGCAAGTTCAAGTTCGGCAAAGTGCAGATTGCTCATGGCTCGGGAGCGAACAGGAGGGGCAGTACTGAGAGCACCCTAAGCCAGCACATGTCCCGGCCTCGAGCCGGTAATCTCTCCACACTTCCATACAGCGGTCCCGTTGACATAGACTGAAGCGATGCCTTCCGCCGGTTGCACCGGCTTCTCATAGGTTGCGCGCTCGCTGATCGTCGCCGGATTGAAAACCACGATGTCGGCAAAATGCCCGGCGCGAAGCCTGCCGCGCTCCTTCAACCCGAAGCGATCCGCCGTAAGCGAGGTCATCCGGCGAACGCCTTCCTCGAGCGAAAAAAGCCCGACGTCGCGTGCATAGTGGCCCAAAACCCTTGGAAACGTCCCCCAGACGCGGGGATGCGGATGCGTGCCCCCTGCGATGCCGTCCGAACAGATCATCGTGTGCTGGTAGCTGAGGATCCGCTGCACATCCTGCTCGTCCATGATGAAGAATATCCCTGTGGCCGGCAGCAGCCTTTCGACCGCCTCGTCGAGGTCCACGCCCCATTCCGCCGCGACGTCGGCAAGGTCACGGCCTGTATGTTCGGGAAACGGTTCCGATTCCGCGACGATCACGCGCTCCGCCTGACGGTGCCGGCCGGAATTTAGGATCGTCGAGCTTGCCGTCCACGGGGTGGTGTCGAGACCGACGTCCTGAAGCTTCATGGCGGCGTCGATCATTTCCAGCGTGCGAACCGAAACGCCGAAGTTCGCAACCCCCGCGCATTTGTGGTGCGAGATATGCACGCCGCAGCACGAATTCCGTCCGATCTCGAGCGTTTCCTCGACTGCTTCGACGACACGGTCGCCTTCGTCGCGCATATGTGTGACGTATAGCTTTCCGTGCTGCCGCGCGACACGTGCCATCTGCGTCAGTTCATGGGTGGAGGAGGCACGGGCTGGCGCATAGAAAGGCCCCGTCGAAAGGCCGATCCCACCTTCCGCGAGCGCCTTGTCGAGCGCGCGGCTCATGGCGCGCAGCTCTGTCTCGTCGGCGGCGCGCTCCAGGTCCGCGACCTCGTTGACCCGCAGCGTGCCATGCCCGACAAGACAGCCGGAATTGACGGCCGGCGGTTCCGCGCGCAGGCGATCTCGATATTCTCCAAACGACGCAAAACGTGGTGCATTGAGCCCGAAAAGCATCCTCAGCGGCTGCGGCACCGGGTCTGGCGCAGTCAACGGAGCCAGTGAGAAACCGCAATTGCCATTTATGATCGTCGTCACACCTTGGCTGACCACGGACGCCATGTCCGGGTGGGTGAACACGGCCAGGTCGTTGTGCACGTGTGGATCTATGAAGCCGGGCGCCACCGCCAGCCCGGAACAATCTTCTTCACGCCCTCCCGCCATCTCGGAAAGTTCGCCAATGGCGGCGATGCGATCACCCGTGACAGCGACATCGCCCTTGCGTCTCGGGCCGCCCGTTCCGTCGATAATGTCGGCATTGCGGAAAATGATGTCTGCTTTCAACTTTTGGTCCTCTCGGCACAGGGTCGGGCTCGGCAGGCCCTCGACCGAGCGACACGGTCTCCGGCTCCCCTGACGCGAAAGTATATGCGGCGCACGCGCGCCGGATAACAAAATATGCTTTCCCATCTTATAGCATTATTCTATATAGTATGACCTATGAGGCGACTGACACTTCAGCGTATCCAGGTCTTTTGCGCGATCTACAAACACGGGTCGATCAACGTCGCCGCGCGGCAGCTCGGGATCTCCCAGCCGACCGCGAGCCGTCATCTCCAAGATTTCGAGGCGGCCCTGAAGGTCGTGCTTTTTGAGCGCCGGCAGGGCAAGCTTCACCCGACTCATGAGGCCCATTCGCTCTATGAGGAAAGCCGCATTCTCAATCATGGCATTTCGCGTCTCGAGCGGCATGTGGAGTCTATGGCGCTGGGCATGGGTAAGCAGTTGTCGATCGCCACGGTCAGCCTCTATGGCCGCGAGCATCTTGCCTACGCTTCCGAGCGTGTTCTGGCCCGATTTCCGGACCTCAACCTAAAGATCACGATCGGGCTTGCCGAGCAGCAGGTGGCGCTGATCCATGAGGGGCGGGTCGATCTCGGTTTTGTCTCCGGCACGGTCGATACACAGAACCTTCATTCGACCAATGTGGGCCGTGGCCGGCTTGTGGCACTGGTGCCGGAAGGATCGTCACACGTCGAAGACAACCTTTTGGAACTCGCGAAGCTCGATCCTGGCACCTCGATGATCAACATGTCGCCGCGCGGCGCCATCGGACACATCGTGAACGAGGCACTGGCGCGCCACGGCATCGCATCGGACGAGCGAATCGTCAGCCACTCGCTCGACGTGCTGCCGTTTCTGGCCAAGCAGTTCAACCGCCTGACCATTGTCGACATTTTCACGGCGCGATCGGTCGTGCTCTCAGGCATGCGGATCGTCCCGATCCGCCCCGCGCTGACATTTGAAGTGAACATGTTGTCGAGCGCCCCGGTCCGCAACGGAACTGTGGCTTGGCATTTCTTCAGGGCCATGAAGCAGGCGCTTCAGAACGAAGAAGTCTGACTCCAGAGCGATCCGGATTTGCTTTAAAGCGGCCGGAAATTGCGGAAGTCCCAGTGGCGCCCGGGCGCTGCATCGATGAGCGCGCGTGTATAAGCGTCACGTGGATGAACCAGCACCGCTTCGGCCGAGCCATGCTCGACGATCCGCCCCTTGTTCATGACGATCACGCGGTCGCATATTTCGGCAGCAACGCGAAGATCATGCGTGATGAACAAAAGCCCGACGTCTGTCTTCTCCCGGATTGATTCCAGAAGCTTCAGTATCCGGGCCTGGACGGACACGTCGAGGGCGGACACGGCTTCGTCGGCAACCAGCACCTCGGGTTCCATTATCAGCGCCCGTGCAATGCTGATGCGCTGGCGCTGTCCTCCCGAGAACTGGTGTGGAAAGCGGTCGAGAGCGGAAACGGGAAGACCCACGAGCTCCATCAGGCTTTTGGCTCGCTCCATGGCGAAGGCGCGCGGAACACCGAAATTGGTCGGACCTTCGATGATGGATTCGCCGACCCGGACGCGGGGATTGAGCGACCGGTACGGGTCCTGAAACACCATCTGGATGCGACGGAACCGTTCGCGAAACGCGTTTCCCCGAGCGTTCACCAGTTCCTCGCCGGCGAGGACGATCCGGCCGGCGCTCGGCGTCTCCAGGCCGATGACGCATCGCGCGAGGGTCGATTTTCCCGAGCCCGACTGTCCCACGATGCCCAGGATTTCACGACGGTGCAGCGTCAAATCGCAGTCTACGGCCGCTTCGACCACCGTCGATGGGCGTAATATACGGCGACGGACAAAGATCTTGGAAAGTCCCTTTATCGAAAGAACGACATCTCCTGTAACGGCCTCGCGCGACTGCGGCACGAGGCTGGGAACCGACGAAACCAGCATCCGGGTATAATCATTACGAGGCGAGCGCAGGATTTCGTCGCGCGATCCGGTCTCCACCACTTCGCCCTGGTTCATGACCACAACTTTGTCCGCGACATCAACCACGACACCGAAATCATGGGTGATGAAGAGAACAGCCGTGTTGAACTTTTGCTGCAATTCGCGGATTAGCGCGAGGATCTGCTTTTGGGTGCTGACGTCCAGCGCCGTCGTCGGTTCGTCCGCGATCAGCAGCTTCGGATTGAGGATCAGCGCCATGCAGATGACGACACGTTGCCGCTGACCGCCCGAGAGCTGATGCGGGTAGGAATCGAAAATCCGCTGCGGATCGGGCAGGTGGACCGCTTCGAGCATCTCCAGAACGCGCCGCCGCCGGGTGCGGGCATCGTCGCTGCAATGGATCTCCAGCACTTCCTCGATCTGCGCCCCGATACGTTCGACCGGGTTCAGCGCAGTCATCGGTTCCTGGAAGATCAGGGACATGCGAGTCGCACGCAACTCGCGCAGGCGGCGCGGCGTTACTGTCAGGACGTTCTCGTCCTCAAGCAGGATTTCGCCGGCGGTGCAGCGCAGGCTCTCCGGGTCCAGAAGTCCCATGACCGAGTAGGCCGTCAGCGACTTGCCGGAACCGGATTCGCCAACCACACACGTGATCTCGCCCGCTTTGACCTCGATGTCGACGTCGCGAAGCAATTGCTTGCCGCCGCGCCCGGCCAGCGCGACGCACAGACCCTTGATCTGCAGGACGGTTTTGTCCGACATGGCCTTCTGGGCATCCGTCATGCCCGCTTCTCCATTTTCGGATCGAGCCGGTCACGCAAGACGTCGCCGATGATGTTGACGCTAAGCAGCGTCATCGCAAGCGCGAAGCCGGGAAAGAAGATGAGGCCCGGCTTGAGCTGAAAATACATGCGCCCGTCAGCCATCATGTTCCCCCAGGATGGGATCTCGCTGGGGATTCCCGCACCGAGGAAGCTCAAGGTCGACTCCGTCAGGACGGCCGACGCGAAGACAAACGTCGCCTGAACAGTCAGCGGGGCGACTGTGCTCGGTATGAGATGCCTCCACAGGATGCGCCGGATGGGACTGCCGAGGGTGATCGCGGCCTCTACAAAATCTTCCGATCTCACGCTGAGAATGACACCCCGTACAAGACGGACGACGCGAGGGACCTCGGGAACGGTAATGGCCACGAGAACGGTGGCCAGCGAGGCACCCGTCAACGCGATCAGTGCGATCGCCAGAAGAATACCCGGAATGGCCATGAGGCCATCCATCACGCGCATAATGACCATATCGAAGGCGCGGAAATATCCCGCGAATACTCCGACGACCAGCCCGAGCGCGACACTGAAGACTGTCACTCCTGCGCCGACCGTCAGCGACAGGCGCGATCCGTAGACGATGCGCGAAAAGGTATCTCGACCGAGCGCGTCCGTTCCCAGGAAATGGGCGGAAGTAGGCCCGAGCAGGCGTTCTGCCGGTGCTATCGCGGTGGGGTTGGCGGTGGCGATCAAGGGAGCGAAGACCGCCATCGCCACAACACACATCATCACCACGGCGGCCAGCCATGCTGGGATGCTCGAGAGCGCGGCGCGCAGAATAGCGTTTGCGCCAGCTGGCGCGGCTTCCTCACGGCGTATCGGTCCTGACTCTTGCAATGACGACATTCGCGGCTCAGTACCTGATCCGGGGATCGAAGACGGTGTAGAGGATATCGACGATCAGATTGACAAGGATGTAGATGAACGAAAACAAGAGAATCAGCGCCTGGATGACCGGGTAGTCTCGTGCAAGGACCGCCTCGACCACCAGCCGCCCAAGGCCTGGCAGATTGAACACAGATTCCGTGACCACAACGCCAGTGATAAGGGACGCGACACCCGCCCCAACGACCGTGACGATGGGAATGGCGGCGTTGCGCAAGGCGTGGCGGATCAGGATGGCGGTTTCCGTGGCGCCCTTCGCACGGGCGGTGCGAATGTAGTCTTCGCCCTTGACCTCGATGATGCTGCTGCGCGTCATGCGTGCGACGAGCGCGATATAGGCGCCACTCAGCGCGAGAGACGGCATGATCAACCGCTGTGCATGAGCCCAAAAGCCGCTCGACAGCGGCTCGTAGCCCTGAACCGGCAACCATCGAAAGCTGATGGCGAAGGCATACATCAGCACATACCCTATCACGAAGACGGGCAGCGACAGTCCGAGTGTCGAAAGGCCCATCAGAGCCCTGTCAACCAGATGGCCCGGCTTGCGGGATGCGAGGACCCCAAGAGGGATCGCCACCATCATAGTGAACAGGAACGAGCTCGTGCTGAGCGCGATCGTAGGCCCGATGCGGTCGCCGATGAGATCCAGAACTGGGGCGCCCGAAATGAGTGAAACGCCCAGATCGCCGGTCGCCAATCGCTGCAGCCACGTCCCCAGTTGAACCAGGATCGACTGATCCAGACCCATGCTGACGCGAATGGCTTCGAGTTGCGCCTCCGTCGCATCTTCGCCCGCCATGATGGTGGCGGGATCGTTCGGCGTAAGTCGTAGTGCGGCGAAGACGATTATTGCCACAAGGACCATGACCGGCAGTGCGGCAAGGATGCGTCTGAGCACGTAGAACAACAACATGCGCCTTGGACTTCCTGGGGTCGTCGCGGGCTCCGTCTAAGAGACAAGCGACATGCTACTAGGATTCTGGAAACGGGACCGGAAGGAAGCCGGCCCCGTTGACGTGCTCAGTGTTAGTCGGCGGCTTTGCGGACGTTCCAGAATACGGTCACTGGCGCCTCCAGAAAACCGGTCCACTTGTTGCTGAAGGCCGCAGGAACCTGGAACTGGCCGAGCGGTCCAGCCGCCACTTCCTCCATGGCCTTATTCTGAATCTCGACCGTGATCGCCTTGCGTGCTTCGGCGTTCGGAGCCTTGGCGTACTGCATGCGCAGGTCGAGGATCTCCGGAACATTGGGACGGGTCACAGCCTTGCCGTCAGTTGCCAGCATCGAATTGCCGAACGGGTCCTTGGCAATCGCTATGCTCGCGCCGGTGATGAAGATGCTCCAGCCACCCTCGTCAGGGCCTTTGTCATTGGTCAGGTTGCTGACCGCTGACTGCCAGTCCATGGTCTTCAGTTGCACGTTGAAGCCGACGCTTCGCAAAGCCTCGCCAATGACGACCGGCTGGGTGGAGAAAAGTGCGATGTCGGTGGGATGAAGAATGACCACGGGCTCGTTGTTGTAGCCGGCCTCCGCCATCAGAGCTTTGGCCTTTTCCTTGTCGGCTTCGACGATCCATTCCTTGCCGGTCTCGTCTCCGTTCACCGTCCCGCACCCCATGATCGCGGCGCAGGGCTTAGAGTATTCGGGGTTGCCGACCATGGCATCCAGAATGTCCTTCTGTGCAACGGCGGCGAGCGCGGCCTGTCTGAGCAACTTGTTGTTGAATGGTGGCTGCCGGGGGTTCATCGTGAAATATGTCCATGAGCCGAGATGGTCCAGCACCTTCACGGTTACGTCTGGATTGTCCTTCAGAAGCGGTATCAGGTCGTAGGGGAGTTGCTGGATATAATCCACCTCGCCATTTGCCAGCGCGTTCACCGCCGTCATCTGGTCGGGCATCGTCACCCATTCCACGCGCTCGACACCCACAACCTTGCCGCCAGCGGTCCAGTCAGCGGGCTCGTCACGTGGGATGTAGTCGGGATTCTTTTCGTAGACGGCCTTAATGCCGGGCTGGAACTCTTCATTGACGAAGCGATATGGCCCAGAGCCAGTGTAATCGGTGATTGCCTCGGAAGCAGGGGTTTCCGCGACCTTCTTCGGCATGATGAAGAGCGGCCGGGCGCCGAGCTTCGAGAGACCTTCAAGAATGAGTTCGGTGGGCTGCGTCAGTTTGATCTCGAAGCTTTTTTCGTTCAGCGGCTTCATTTCATCGACCAGCGTCATTAGCGGGCCACCGGTTCCGTCGACTTCAGCCCAGCGGCGGATCGAGGCGATGCAGTCTTCCGATGTCACCGGCGAGCCATCATTCCATTTGAGGCCGTCCCGCAGCGTGAAGGTGTATACGAGACCATCTTCCGACGTCGTCCAGTCCGCCATCTGCGGGCGCACCTGAAACTTCGAATCGAGGCCCAGAAGCGTGTCGTAGATCATGTAGCCATGGTCGCGGCTGATGTAGGCCGTCGTCATGATCGGGTCCATGAGGCGCAGGCCCGTTTGCATGACGACGCGCAGCGTGTCCGGCTGCGCATGGCTCGCGGCGGGATTGATTATCAGTGTACCGAGCGCCAGCAGGCAGGCGCGGCTGATCGAACGGATCGACGGTGGTTTCATGCGACATCTCCATAGAAAGAACCGGGGATACGCTTGAGAGCGGGCGTGTCGTAGACGCAGGGCAGAATCGGCATTGAATGCATAACTGCATCAATGATGCCTTGGCGACTTTCGCCCACACTTTCGCCCACACTTTCGCCCTCACCAGATGACATATGTTCCCCATTTTTGTCGTGTATCTTGCATCGGGTGCAGTGCCGGATGATAGGGAAACACCCGGGGGCAAGAAAGAAACTTTCTTTTCGCGTTCTATAGCATATTGCTATCGGCTTGAGGAGGCTTGAGCAAGCGGCTTGAACCTGGAAAATATGCGGCGCGCTACGTTGTCCCGGCAACAGGTTGGAAATTTTCGGCCCACGGCACCGCCATCGCCGGTCTGATAGGTGCACGACCGGTGTCTGCTCAAGGTTTGCCGGTAGAGAGTCCGAACAAAGTGTCGATCAATCTGCCCTTTGCCGGCGTAGACCCCTTCTGCCGGATCGTTCCGATTTCGACGAATTTCGACCCCGATCCGGAACAGCTCATCTTTGCCTCTATGCCGAACTCATCAATGCCGATGTTATCGTGGTTCCAAGGGACATACCCGACCCGAGGCCGGACGCTGGCCGCTTGGCGCCGAAGAAGTGTCTTTTTTGACTTTGGAATTTTTAGTCCCGGAAGCACTTGCCACACGAGCCTTCGGTTATTTAGCCTTCTGAGAGGCTTGTTCTTTCTTAGGCGTTTCCTGTGCAGCGGCGATTGGGCTGTCTGCCCGCTTGGTTTCAGCGTCTTTCAATTCAGCCATTATCTTTCTCCTTGATCAAGTTCCTAAACCTTGGCTTGCGTGGCAAGCATTAAAGAAGAATGTCTGACAGTCATCGACCGGCCGGAGTCTTAAGAAGTGGTTTGAAAGCAGATGGTCCTGGTTTGCCGTTCATAACGGCCCGCCCCGGGGTACACCCGGGGCGGTTTTGCGTTCGTCACCGGCCCTCCCATAGAGACTATTCTAGACCCTCGTAGCCTTGCGCTTGCGAAAGTTCCTAGAGTGGGATTGGTCCATTCGTCTTGACGTTTTCCATAGAAACGCAGGTTCGAAAGCTTTTGACGTTGCCACCCTCGAAGAAGAGCTCACGCGTCATTTCATTGTATTCGGCCATGTCCTTGACGTTCACGATCAGAATGAAGTCCATTTCCCCGGTTACATAATAGCACTGCTGCACCTGCCTGCAGCGAAGGAACCGATCCTTCATGGCGTCCAATAGATCCAGGCGCTCATTCTCTGTCGTCACGTGAACGATAATCGTCAGTGGGCGGGCCACGGCCGTTTCGTTCACGATTGCGATGTCCCTTCTAATGACACCGCTTTCACGAAGCTGTTGAAGCCGCCGGGCAACCGCCGGAGCCGAAAGTCCGATCCGGTCCGCAATTGCCCGCTGCGGCATCATGTTATCGACCTGAACCAGCTGGAGAATCTTTAGATCGAAATCGTCGACCGTTACCACCGGTTGCTTCTTCACCAGACCCTCCTAATCTCAGACAATTTGCAAGAAACTTGCACATTCATATCCAAATGAGAGCACAAATAAACTCTGTCTTGGAATATTCTCTTAGAAAATCAGGCAAGAGAGTTCCATGCAGTTGCATTTCTATAAAGCCGCCGATCGTCAGTTAAATGAGGCGGACAGACGCATCGTCGGTGTTGATGCCCCTGATATCGTGCGCCCGTTTCTCGCGCTGTGGGGGCAGAACGAGACCCCTCCCTTGATCTCACTTCCCGAGCTGGCAAAGCAGACAGGGACCGGACACGTCCTGATCAAGGACGAAGGGCAGCGATTGAATCAAGGTAGCTTCAAGGCGTTGGGTGGAGCCTACGCCGTGATGGCGATCTTTAAATCCATGCTGGAAGAACACCTGGGAAGCGAAGTCGCAATACCCCAACTTGTCTCCCCCACGGCCAGAGAATATGCAAGATCCATAACGTTCTGCTGCGCGACAGACGGCAATCACGGGAAGTCGGTCGCTGCCGGCGCGCGACTGCTCGGTTGCAAGGCGGTTATCTTCGTCCATGAAGGGGTAACTCCCGCAAGGGCCAATGCCATTGGCGCTGACGAGGTCATCCGGGTTGATGGAAACTATGACCACTCCGTCGCGGAAGCAGAAAGAATAAGTGCAGAGCGCAAATGGATTCTCGTGTCTGACACATCCTGGCAGGGCTACGAGTCAATCCCAAGTCTGGTAGCACAAGGATATACAGTCCTCGCGGACGAAGCGCTTGAGCAATTTGCGCTCCAGGGACTTCAACCGCCCACTCATGTCTTCCTTCAGGCGGGTGTCGGCGGCTTTGCCAGCAGTATCTCGGGGTATCTTTCCGAAGTCCTGGGGCGCGACAATATTACCGCGATCATCGTCGAGCCGGACCGCGCTGCGTGCCTTTTCGAGACGGCCACCGCAAGCGAACTGCGCTCCTTTACGCCAACCCAACCAACCATCATGGCGATGCTGGAGTGCTATACGCCGTCGCTTGTCGCATGGCGGATACTGCAAAGGACAGCAGATGCTTTCATGACTGTTTCCGAAGAGGACGCAAAGCATGCGATGCGTTCGCTCGCGTTCCGTGGCCAGGATCAAGAGGGAATTGTGGCAGGTGAAAGCGGGGCGGCCGGGTTGGCAGGACTTCAGGTGGTAGCCGCAGATGCCGAGGCCCGCGCGATCTTGAAGCTGGATGAGCACAGCCGCGTGCTTCTCATCAACACGGAGACTGCCACCGACCCGGCTTCCTACGAGGAGATTGTCGGAGTATCGCCCCAGTCAGTATCCGGCGCTCCTGCCCGCGCAGGTACTCCGACCGCCCTGGTTCGATAGACGGATCAATCTGCCTACGCCCTCGGCGTAGAACGCACAATTTTGGAAGGACATGCTATGCAAAACCAACTGATTGTTCCGAGGAGAGGCTTCTCGTCCGCGGAATTCGAGGCACGCGTAGCCCGTGCTCAAAAGATCATGAGCACTCACGGATTTGATGCACTCCTTGTCTCCGCACCACCGAACGTAAGATACTTTACGGGATTTGACTCTCAGTTCTGGGAAAGCCCGACAAGGCCGTGGTTCATCGTCGTTCCTTCGGCTGGAGAGCCTATCGCCGTCATCCCGGAGATCGGCGCACCAGAAATGGCCCTGACATGGATGAAGGACATACGGACCTGGCCAGCTCCGGTGCCGGAAGACGACGGTCTTTCTCTCCTCAAGGCAACTCTGGAAGGCCTACCGAAACGCTTCGGGAGGATCGGTGCGGAAATGGGCCGGGAAATGGCGCTGCGCATGCCTGTCTCGGAATTCCTCAGGCTTCGCGAAACTGTCGGGTCCAGTATCGAGGACGGTTCGCCATGCCTTTGGGAGATCCGCATGGTGAAGACCGTCGCTGAAATCGAACACATCAACTACATCTGCCAGATAGCGAGCGACGCCTACGAAGCATTACCGTCGCAGATATCCATCGGCGAAAGCGAACGCGAGGTTGCCCGCAAATTGCGCATCGACATTGCTCGCCGGGGGGCGGATTCGACTCCGTTCCTACCTGTGATTTCCGGTCCCGGAGGGGTCGAGCAGATCGTTTGCGGGCCTCACGACCGTGTTCTGGAGAAAGGCGACATCCTCTTCATCGATACCGGATCGACATTCGACGGCTACTTTTGCGATTTCGACCGCAACTACGCCGTCGGTACCGTCTCCGATGATGCGCACAGGGTGCATGAAGCACTGTGGCTTGCGACGGAAGCAGGGATCAAGGCTGCAGTTCCCGGTGCCACCACCGATGACATGTTCCGCGCGATGTCGAAGTTCATCGAGGACGCCGGCGCGATCGGAAACAATGTCGGCCGCCTCGGTCACGGGCTTGGGCTTCAATTGACCGAGCCGCCGTCACATCGGCTCGGCGATGGCACCGTAATCCTCGAAAACATGGTCCTGACCATCGAACCCGGAATGGAATACGCGCCCGGCAAGATGATCGTCCACGAGGAAAACATCGCAATCACCCGCGATGGTCCACGCCTGCTGACGAAAAGAGCGCCGCGGGAACTGCCAGTAATTCGCTGAGGACGAATGGGAGGAGAACCGTCCATCTGAGACAGATGGTCTGTCTCACAATCAAGGGGAATAAAAAAATGAAACTCAACATCAAAATCGCAGCTGTCGCCAAATCGAGTATGGCGATGGCAATTCTTGCGATCACGCTGGGCTCTGTGGGAGCTGCCCGTTCAGAAGATGTCGGCACGATCACCGCTGGCAAGCTTCTTGTTGGATCAGATCAGGTCTACCCGCCCTATGACTATTTGGAGAATGGCGTCACCAAGGGGCTGGATGCCGACGTCCTGGCCGCGATCGCGCCCAGGCTCGGGCTTGAAGTCGAGTTTGTCGACACTCGCTTCGCCAGCCTCATCGGAGGGCTTCAAGCCAACAAGTACGACGTCATCGCATCCGCTCTCTATGTCACGGCTGCTCGCGCCAAGGTGGTGGACTACATTCCCTATGCCAAGACCGGCGGTTCCCTGATGGTGCGCAGCGACGACGATTTCGCGCCGAAGAAGCCGGAGGATCTATGCGGCAAGCGAGTGGCAAACCTCAAAGGCGCGGCCTGGGTTCCGGAACTTCAGAAAACGTCCGACACCAGCTGCGCATCCAATCCCATTGACGTCAAGGAATTCGCCACGTCCGCCGAGGCGGCACAGGCGCTCCTGTCTCGCGGTGCGGACGTCGTTTTCGATGATGCGGGCGTTTCGAAGGCTGCCGTCCTTGCAACGGGAGATCGGCTGAAAATCACATCCACCGAGATTCTGTTCCCTGTCGTGATGGGAATTGCCGTCAAGAAGGGCAATACCGAGCTGCTGGATCGGCTCAAGAACGAGTTGCAGACGCTGGTCGCATCGAAGGAATACGATGCAATCCTCGCGAAATATAATCTGGCGCTGCCCTCTGAAGAAGAAATCGCCAGGTCACTCTCCGAGTAAAACTAGCAAGCCCGCGCAATCGTAGCCCCTTTGGGGCTACGCCTTGTTGGCAGCACCGGAAACGAAACAATGGAATTTGACTGGTCCTATACGATCGGGCTTCTCTGGAGCCGCGACTTCTGGAACGCAACCCTGCTTGTTGTCGAACTCAGCCTGGCGAGCTGGATCATCAGCGTGATACTTGGATTCTTCGTCGCCCTCGCACATCGGTCCAGTTTTCTCGCAGTAAGAAAGATCGCGTCTGTCTACGTCTGGTTCTTCCGGAGCCTACCGCTACTGGTGCTGCTGATCTTCGTCTACAATCTCCCGCAAGCGTTCCCGTCGACAGGGGCTTTCCTCTCGATTCCCTTCATCTCCGGTCTGATCGCACTCGTTCTAAGCGAGACAGCCTATATTGCCGAGATTCACAGAGGCGCGCTGGTTTCCGTCAGCAAGGGACAATATGAGGCGGGACATGTGCTTGGCCTCTCGCGCTCCGGCATCCAACGGCTCGTGGTCATTCCGCAAGCGCTACGAATTGCTCTCCCGTCGCTCGCAAACGAGTTCATCTCGATCGTCAAGCTGACCTCGCTCGTCTCCGTCATATCGCTGGCTGAAATACTTCTTGTGGGCCAGCGCTACTACACACAGAACTTCAAGGTTATCGAAACCATGGTAGCGGTCGCGTTCTACTACGTGCTGATCGTGACAGTTTTTGACACTTTGCTCAAGGCGCTGGAACGGCACCTCGATTTCTCCAATCGCCTCACCGCGCTTTCGAAGGCTGGGATTGAAGATACGGATTCTCCGGCCGCGCCGTCGGTCATGGAACGGGACGACAGCCAACCGGTAATCCGACTTGACCGCGGCGGGAAATCCTTTGGCGACAATTCCGTATTCAGCAACTTGAATCTGGCCGTTCGTCAGGGGGAAGTTGTCTCGATTATCGGACCGTCAGGGTCTGGAAAGACCACCCTTATCCGGTCACTGAACGGGCTGGAGACGCTTGATCAGGGCGTCGTCTATCTGAAGGAGAAGCCCTTCATAGCCGGTCGTGAAGAGGGGCTCAGCATGAGCCTGCCGAAAGCCAAAACCGAGATGCTGGAACTCGGGATGGTGTTTCAGAGCTTCAATCTCTTCCCTCACAAGACGGTACTCGGGAACGTTACGCTAGGACCCCATTACCACAATCGTGGAAGTGTCGGCGAGATCCGGGCCAGTGCCAGGGCGATCTTGAGCCAGGTCGGAATGCTCGCGCACGAAAACAAGTATCCGCATCAGCTTTCCGGCGGGCAACAACAGCGTGTCGCCATTGCAAGGGCTTTGGCGATGAACCCCTCGGTCTTGCTGTTTGACGAACCGACGTCAGCGCTGGATCCGGAAACCGTTGGCGAAGTGCTTCGCATCATGGCCGATTTGGGAAAATCCGGCCGGACTATGATCATCGTGACGCATGAGATGAAATTCGCGCTCGAAGTCTCGGATCGGGTGATTTTCATGGAAGGCGGGAAAGTTGTCTTCGAGGGCTCACCGGATGCGCTGCGTGACGAAGTTTTGCGGGATGCCCGTCTCGCCGATTTCGTCCGCCTTTGAAAATGAAGGAACCAGATGACCGCCTTGATTGTCGATGGCGAACGGCTTGTTCGCCGACTGAAGGAACTGGGGAGCCTCGGCGTCGACAAGGACGGCCGATTGACAAGGCTTGCTGCCACCGACGCCGACAAGCTTGGCCGTGATCTGTTTGTGCGCTGGGCGAAGGAAGCCGGTCTGGTGGTTTTCATAGACCGCATCGGCAACATTTTCGCGGTTTACGAAACATCGGAAAATGCTGGGGCGGCACCCGTCATGATGGGCTCGCACATCGATACGGTCATCGATGCAGGGATTTTTGACGGATGCTATGGCGTTCTGGCGGGGCTTGGCGTTATTGAAGCGGTCAAGTCCGCGGGAATTCATCTCCCGAGACCGCTCGTCGCCGCCGCTTTCGCCAACGAGGAAGGCGTGAGGTTCACCCCTGATATGATGGGTTCCCTGGTATATGTGGGTGGAATGGACGTGGAAGAAGCGCTGCAGGCAGTTTCAATCGACGGCAAGCTGCTTGGCCGAGAGCTGGAACGCATTGGATATGCGGGAAAGCTCAATCCTGGATTTCTAACTCCCGAAGCCTATGTCGAGCTTCACATCGAACAAGGACCCATTCTGGAATCCCTGGGAATGCAGATAGGCGTTGTCGAGAATCTGCAGGGGATTTCATGGCAGCGCATCACGATCGATGGCGTCGCCAACCATGCCGGAACAACCCCAATGGATTTGCGGCGCGATGCCGGATATGCGGCGGCGAAAGTCATGAACTTCGTACATGACCTTGCCCTGAACCACAGAACGGAAATGGTCGGGACGGTTGGGTCCATCCATTTCGAGCCCAACGCGATCAACGTAATACCTTCACGCGCCACCCTTACGGTGGACCTGCGCAGCCCAAGGGAAGAACGGCTCCTGGTGGCAGAGACGGCGCTTGCCGATGAGATCATATCGATCTCGAATGCCCTCGGCGTAACTGTGAGAAGTGAGACGCTCGCGCGAACACAGCCGGTAGAATTCTGCGACGAGATCGTCGACAGGATCGAGCGGGCCGCAGAGCTGCGAGGTTTTAAATGCGTGAGGATGACGTCGGGAGCCGGACACGACGCTCAGATGATGGCCCGCCTATGCCCGACCGCAATGATCTTCGTGCCAAGCGCACGAGGCATCAGCCATAATCCCGACGAATATACTCCGGACGGCGACTTGATCAACGGAGCGCAGGTCTTGCTGGAAGTTGTAACAGACCTGGCGAGCGAGCACTGACCGCGTTCCTTTAACGCAACTGTCGACTGGCCACGCTTTCGTAGAGCATTTTTGCCTCTTCGACGAAAGAAGTTCCTAGATCATCTGCGTCGGCGAGCAGGACCAGTAAACCGTAACCATCCGGCCAGGGCCGCAGGTTGCGAGAGCAAAGCCGCGCAGCGCCCGTTCGGCGGCATTGTTGGTGAGACAAATCCGGCCATCTTCCTGGCTGGCATCGGCTCCCAGCTCCTCGAGCTGCAACTCCATCTGCTCGAGAAGACGCGCCTTGCGCTCCGATCTGCTGCCTTGGATGTCGCGGTTGAGCTTCTCGATCTCAAGGCGCAACCGGGCGATAAGCGCATCCGAATGCGCGTTCACCGCCTGTGCGCGAGCCGCAATGGCCTCCGCTTCACGGCGTGCCGCGCGCTCGGCGAGGATCATCGTATGCGCGCTGGCAAGGTCGTCCGGGAGCTGATCGGCCACGCAGTTCATAGCCAGACGGAATCATATTCGGCCCTACGTTACCAGCCATTTCGGCTATCCAGCGGAACTCGGACGCCAGGTTTTTTGCGGCACTCGCCAGTCGATCCCTTCGAGCGGATAACCGAGGCGATGCCGAAATGACCCCGACGGTTGATCGGCTAGGGTTCCTTGCAATCCGCATCTAGGATAATAAGCCGCTAGGCCATTACTAAAAGAGACCCTTCGCATATCTTGTATATTATAGTAATTTGGCACCGTTTACCTTTCAACGATTTAAGCATACTGTACGACTATGAAGCTGCTCTCCGAACCGTTACTTCACTTCACGGTCAGTGGTGCTATTCTGTTTTCAGCCTATGCTTGGCTGAGCGGGAACAAGCCGCCCTCCGATGGCGTCGAGCCAGTACGCATTGGTGCTGGTGAGATTCAATGGCTTAAGCAAACCTATTCAAGCCAGTGGTTGAGGCCGCCCGACACCAACGAGCTTCAGGGGCTGGTCACAAATCTCGTAACCGAGGAACTTTTTGCGCGCGAAGCACAAGCAATCGGCCTCGGCGAGAACGATACGATTATTCGGCGACGCCTGGCGCAGAAGCTTAAATTCCTCGTTGAGGATACGTCACGGTTGGCCGAGCCAACAGACGCTGAGTTGCGCCGATATTTCGAAGCGAATGCGCCTCATTTCGAGGAAGGCCCTCAGCTGTCTTTCTCCCAGATCTATTTCAATCCGGAAAGCCGCAAGGACCCGGTCAAGGATGCCCGCCTCGTCCTCGCCGGCTTAAGCGCTGATGTCAACGTCGAGGAAGCAAAACTCGGAGACCGGCTTCTGCTTGAAACAGAGTTGGCGCATGCCGACCGGCAGGCCGTCGCCAACGCGTTCGGGACCGAGTTCGCCGATGCGTTGCTGGCGGTCGAGCCCGGCAAATGGACCGGGCCGTTGAAGTCCGGCTATGGAATGCATCTCGTGTTCGTCAGCGAAAGGCAAACCGCCCGAATGCCGCCGTTCGAAGCGGTTCGTGACAAAGTGGTCACGGAGTGGCGACGCGAGAGCGAACAGAAGGCGAGTCAGGATTATCTCGCACAGCTGCGCCAGAAATACGGTGTGAAGGTCGATGACAGCGCGAAGGCGCAGCTCGAACCGCAGCCGGCAACGAACGTGTCAATGCGATGACCCGGCACCAGTTTCTCGTCTGTCTTCTGGTATCCTTCTGCGCAGCCATCGCATCCCCCATAGATGCGGCCGCGCACGAAGTCAGGCCCGCCTATCTCGATGTCCGAGAAGAGACCCTCGGCGTGTTCAGCGTGTTGCTCAAGACGCCGATGCAGGGCAACGCACGGCTGGCCTTGTCTGCCACGTTCTCCGGCAAGGTCGAAAGGCTCGCCCCGGTCGTCTCACGCCCAACGGGCAACGCAATGCTGCAGTCCTGGCAAATGCGAGCTGTCGAGCCGCTCGAGGGTCAAACGGTTTCGATCCACGGCCTGCAGAACACGATGACGGACGCACTCGTGCGCATCGAATTTCTCGATGGCTATGTCTGGCTGGAGAAGCTAACGCCGGGCTCGCCCTATGCAACGATCCCGGCCGTGCAGAGCAACTGGACCGTAGCGAAGACCTATATCGTCAGCGGTATCGAGCACATCCTTTTCGGCTTCGACCATTTGCTGTTCGTTGCCTCGCTGATGCTGATCGTGCGGGATTGGCGCATGCTGGTGAAAACAGTCACGGCGTTCACTGTGGCGCATTCGATAACACTCACTTTCGCCACGCTCGGCTGGGCAACGCTGCCCTCTGCACCGGTCGAGGTGATGATCGCGTTCAGCATCGTCCTTGTTGGAGCGGAGATCGTCAGAATGGAGCGCGGCGAGATCAGCCTGACCATCACCTGGCCCTGGGTCGTGGCTTTCGTATTTGGACTTCTACATGGTTTCGGCTTCGCCGGAGCACTAGTCGATCTGGGCCTGCCGCGCGGCGACATTCCCCTTGCCCTGTTCTCCTTCAATGTCGGCGTCGAAGTCGGACAGCTGATGTTTATTGCGGCCATTCTGGCGATCGTCGCCTCGGCAACTCGCTTCTTCACGATCCCGCGGCAGGCAATCGTCGCATCTGCATATGGGATCGGCACGATAGCAGCATTTTGGGGCGTCGAGCGGCTCGATGCGATGCTGCGAGTTCATGGATGATGAGGCGCTCGATCCGATAAATCAAGAAGCATGCGCGGAACCATTGATACGGCCGCGAAACGGGAGGGACAATGATGACCGACACTGGGTACACCCTGAAGAATGCTCTCTTGCGCAGTATCGCGACTCTCGGATTGTGGACAGCACCCTCCATGCCATCGCTGGCTCAGGAAGCCGTGCACACCGATGTCGGCGACATCGATGCGAAGACCGGCACTGACATTTTCCCGACGAAGCGTCCCTATTCGCCCTGGGCGGGACGCAACTTTCCGATGCGGCCCTTGTTCGGCGACACGCATCTCCACACAGCGCTTTCCTTTGACGCCGGCGCCGCAGGAGCGAGGATCGGACCTCGCGAAGCTTATCGCTTCGCCAAGGGCGAGGAGATCACAGCCTCAAGCGGCCAGCCAGTAAAGCTGTCGCGTCCACTCGATTTCCTAGTTGTCGCGGATCATTCCGACAATCTTGGATTTTTCGCCGACTTCCTCGCGGGAAAACCGGAAATCCTGCAGAACCCGCAGGGACGGAAATGGTATGACATGGTCCAGTCAGGAAAAGGCGCCGAGGCTGCGTGGGACATTGTCGTCGCCTTTTCGCAGGGGAAATTTCCGCCGGACATTACCTACCAGCCGGGCAACCCGGCCTATCGATCGGTATGGCAAAGCATTATAGATGCCGCCGAGGAGGCCAATGATCCTGGGCGGTTCACCGCTTTCATTGGCTACGAGTGGACCTCTCTCGACAAGGGAAACAACCTACATCGTAACGTGATCTTTCGCGACGGTGGCGAAAAGGCGGCTCTCATTGAGCCGTACACTACACAGCCGCCGCTCGGCAGCAACAACCCGCGTGACCTGTGGAAGTGGTTGCGCAACTATGAAGAGAAAACAGGCGGCAGTGTGCTGGCCATCGCCCATAATGGCAACCTCAGCAATGGGACCATGTTTCCACTGGTCGAGCCATCCACCGGAAAGGAAATAGACCGGGATTACGCTGAGCAGCGAAAGCGCTGGGAAATCCTTTACGAGACCACCCAGATGAAGGGAGACGGGGAAAGCCACCCGACGCTGTCGCCGAACGACGAATTCGCCAATTTCGAGAAATGGGACAAGGGTAACCTCGATCTCAGCGAGGCCAAGAAACCGGAGATGTTGGAGTTTGAATATACGCGCTCCGCATTGAAAAACGGCTTGAAACTCGAAGCGAAGCTTGGCGTCAATCCATACAAATTTGGGCTTGTCGGCTCAACAGACTCACACACTGGCCTTTCTACAGCTGATGACGACAATTTCTGGGGCAAGATTTCTTCAGGAGAGCCAAATCCGGGCCGAACAAGCCACCCATTTATGACTAATCCGAAGCTTGGACTGAAGATCCTGGGCTGGGAGACCACGGCGTCGGGCTATGCCGCTGTGTGGGCCCAGGAAAACACGCGTGCCTCGATCTTCGACGCCATGAAACGCCGGGAAACCTATGCCACCACCGGGCCACGTATTCTGGTGCGCTTCTTCGGCGGCTTCGATTTCACAGCCGATGACGCCAATTCGAGGAGCCCAGCTCTCGCTGGCTACAGCAAAGGCGTGCCGATGGGCGGCGACCTGACAGATGCACCCGCTGGTAAGGCGCCAAGCTTCCTCGTTGCCGCTCTCAAAGATCCGATCGGCGCTAACCTCGATCGCTACCAGATCGTCAAGGGCTGGCTCGACTCTGCCGATGAAGTACACGAGAAGGTCTACGACGTAGCTTGGTCGGGTGATCGCAAGCCGGGCACTGATGGCAAGGTGCCGCTGGTGGGCGATACGGTGGATGTGCAAAACGCCACATGGACCAACACGATAGGCGCTCCGGAACTAATCGCGGTTTGGAGCGATCCCGAGTTCGATCCGAAGCAGCGCGCTTTCTACTACGGCCGCGTCATCGAAATCCCGACGCCACGCTGGACCGCTTATGATGCCAAGTACTTTGGCCTGACCATGCCGCCGGAGGTGCGGATGACCACCACGGAGCGCGCTTACACATCGCCGATTTGGTACACACCAAAGTGAGGATGGGAACATGCAAAAATCAAACTGCACTGTCTCAAGTCGATCCGTTATGCGGTGGCAAACCCGCCCAGTGCTCGCCGCCGCCGTCGGGCTCGTGCTTTCCTATGGCCCAGCCTGGAGCCAAAGTGCCATAGATAAGGACGCCGACGACATCCTCGTCGCGATGTCCAACCATCTGAAGGGCCTGAAGGCATTCAGCGTCGACTACGATACCGATCATGAGATCGTCGACACGGCCGGACAAAAGATACAGTATAGCGCTTCCGGCTCCATCGCGGCCTCGCGCGGCGAAGGGTTCCGCATGACCCGCAAAGGTCCCTATGCCGACGTTGAGGTCACCTTCGACGGCAAAGTTATCTCGCTCTACGGCAAGGGCATGAACGTCTACGCCCAGCTTGAAAGCCCGGGGCCATCCTTTGATGAGGCGATCGAAGAGTTCAGGATTTCGACTGGGTTGGACGCTGCCGGCGCAGACCTGCTTTCGGCCGATCCATACGCAGTTATGACCGAAGGTGCGATAGAGGGAAAGCTGATCGGTGAAGCCTCTATCGGTGGGGTTCAGTGCGATCATCTGGCCTTCCGCACCGATGCTGTCGATTGGCAGATCTGGGTGCAGAAGGGAGAGCAGAAGCTGCCATTGAAATATGTGATCACCACCAAATGGGTGACCGGCGCGCCCCAGTACGCGCTGAGGCTGAGCAACTGGAACGTGACATCCGAAAACGATCCTAAGCTATTTGCCTTTGTGCCGCCGACCGACGCGAAGAAACTCGAGCAGGTATATTCGGACGAGGTCGGCGAACTGACACTGGAGAGTGGCGAATGAACACGCAGCGCAAGCTTTTCAAATATCTCTCTATCGCGGCTGTGATCACAGCCATCCTGATGACCGACGCCTGGCTTGGTGGCCAGTTCGTTCCAACCGGCTCGATCGTCTCCAGCGCCGAGGCGCGTGTAGGCAGGCCGGGGACACCGAGAAGCGTGGCTGGTGTCGCGCGCCGAACGACGCGGCGCACGGTACGGCGATCGGCGATCTATATCGCAACACTGCCACCGGCCTGTGCACGGGTAAGTGTAAACGGGATGTCGCTGTGGCGCTGCGGGGGTGCGTATTATCAGTCGTCCGGTGGCCGCTACGTCGTCGTTTATGTCGATTAATCCTGTCTAGTTGATCCGCTGTCGCGCGCCAAAGTCAAATTCGCGCCAAAAGGAAAACCAGTGAGCACCATCAGCGGCCGCTTAGCGTGCACAAGGTCATTTTCTTTCGCTGGAAGTGTCCAACGCTTATTTCTGACCTCAATCCTGTCTGTTGCCTTGTTGGGGTGTGCAGGGCGTCCAAAGGACGTACTCCTGCCGGTGGCTGACACCTCACCAACATCCAGCAAGGTCGAAATGCTTGTAGCTACAACCCGCAGCCGTTCGTCCAAGCCGGGGGAGATGTTTACGGGCGAGCGCGGTCCGGCCCCCGCATTCGCTGACATCACCGTCTCGATACCTCCAAGCAACGTCCGCAAGGTAGGGGAAGTGGCCTGGCCAAAGAAATTACCTCCCAATCCAGCGACCGATTTCGCGGTCCTCAAGGGCGAGGAACTCACCTTGGAGGGAGCGAAAGTTTGGCTTAGCGCCTCTGTCAGGAAAAGCCCGGATCATAGCGTTCTTGTGTTCATCCACGGCTTCAACAATCGGTTTGAGGACTCGGTTTTCCGGTTTGCTCAAATTGCGAATGATTCCGGAACCGACAGCGTTCCCATTTTGGTCACGTGGCCTTCACGTGGAAGCACCTTTGCCTACGGATATGACCGCGAGAGCACCAATTACACACGAAACGCGCTAGAAACGCTCTTTCAATATCTGGCGCGTGACCCCGGCGTAAAGGAAGTCTCTGTCCTCGCCCATTCTATGGGAAACTGGTTGGCGCTGGAATCACTTCGTCAGATGGCCATCCGTAACGGTGGTCTTCCACCGAAATTCAAGAACATCATGCTCGCTGCTCCCGATGTCGACGTGGATGTATTCCGTTCTCAAATCGCCGACATGGGCAAACAGCATCCCAAATTCACACTCTTCGTTTCACAGGATGATCGCGCGCTGGCTGTTTCGCGTCGGGTCTGGGGTGACGTCGCCCGGCTCGGATCGATCGACCCGGAACAGACACCCTACAAGGAGGAACTCGCGGCGAACAAGATAACGGTAATCGACCTGACAAAGGTCAAATCCGGGGACAAACTCAACCATGGCAAATTTGCTGAGTCACCTGAGATCGTCCAACTCATTGGTTCGCGTATCTCGGATGGTCAAGCTCTTACCGACAGTCGGGTAGGTTTTGGCGATCGGATTGTAGCTGCTACAGCTGGCGCGGCGGCAGTGGCTGGCACTGCTGCTGGCCTCGCCATTGCCGCTCCCGTTGCTATGGTCGATCAGAATACTCGGGATAATTATGCAAATGAGGTTGGTGCACTGGGCGTCACGACGCCGCGCGGGCGAATAGGGCAGCGCAGTCCGATCAACAACGATTGCGGTGCCGGGAACGCTGGGGCCAGGAGCGTATGTGATCGGTAGCTGAACGAGGTAGACAAGGTTGGCTGTCGACGAGTTGGAACGCTGGGGAGGGATATATGAAGTCTGGATTTGTGAACATACTAGCCAGCGCCGGAATTCTCGTGGTTGCCGACAGCGCCGCAGCTGCTGACGTTTACTCGCCGATGGCGCCAGAAACCCACCAGCTTGGGACCGAGCAGGGCTGGACGTTTTCGGTCGCTCCCTATTTCTGGGCCGCGGGACTATCGGGCGAGGTAGGTCAGTTCGGCCTGCCGCCAGTCGACGTCGATGCCAGTTTCGGCGATATCGCCGACCATCTCGACTTTGGTGCTATGGCGATCGGCGAGGCGAGATATAGCCGCTACAGCATCTTTGGCGACATCATGTATTCGAAGACTTCGGGCGTTGCGGGGACGCCCAGAGGCATTCTGGCGTCAAACGTGGCAGTATCATCAGAGACGTTTGCGGGTTTGGTTGGAGCAGGCTACTCCTTGTTTGAAAGCAACTCCGGTCGCCTCGATGTCGTTGCCGGTGTCAGAGTGTGGTCGGTCGAAAACGACATCTCCTTCAGCGGTGGCATTCTTGATGGGCTCTCGCAAAGCGACGGCGCGACTTGGGTGGATGGGATGGCTGGCTTTCGCGGAAATTATTCAATCACGCCCAATATCTATTTGACGGCATGGGGGCTTGTTGGCGCCGGTGAAGCCGATATCGACTGGGACGTTGCTGGGGCCATCGGCTACCGGTTCAACGATCAAATTTCGGCGGTGGCGGGTTACCGGGCACTGGGTGTCGACTACAATAACGACGACGGATTTATCTTCGATGTGGTCCAACAAGGCCCAATCCTTGGGCTGGTGGTGCGATTTTAGGTGCAAGAAACTACATCTCGACCTCTCAGTTTGGAGGCATCGCCACGAGGAAGCCACTGGCCAGCAGATATTCATAAAGATGTCGAAGAGACGGTGCGGGACGCAACTGCTCTGCAGTTATCCATTGCCGGTTACCGTCGACCTCCCATCCATGTCCGGACTCGGTCGTGAGCAGGTGAAGCAACTCATCGCGAGGGCATGGACAGGCCAGCAAACGTACGTTCGAGCCGAAAAGTCGCGCGATACCCTCAAGCAGGCGGCCCTCCAGTTGCTGATATTTCACATCGTCAAAAATCCGCATCAATGCAGGCAGCGGCATCGCAAAACGCAACGGCGCCTGCGTATATCGACGCACGAATGCAGTGATGCGGTACAACTGGCGATGCGGTGTGATAATCGCCGCCCCCTCGCCCGTTGCAGGCAGCGACGCGTCAGTATCGACGACCATTAGGCGCACATCGATGACATCCTTCACCTCAGGATTCCCAGCTACCTCGCAGCGGAGCGTTTCCAAGCACGCCTTAATTGCTTCTGGTGAAAGGTTGTCTAGCGGGTCTGTCGTGAATGGTACGATCACTACCGACATTTTATACAGAAATTCATTGGCTGTGGCGGCCGCAGCGTCACCATCCAACGTCACTGCCGAACGCGCTGCCTCGCGCTACAATCCGATCAATTTCGAGGCGATCATTTGTAAGGTTGGCGAACATCCTCGCAGGCAAATCTCCGGGGGCTGCCCGCTCATTCAGCAGCGCATGCAGCAGGTTCACGCCCAGAATGCCCATCGCTTCCTGCTGAAGGCAGGTTGGCATTGTCGAGAAGGTTTACATGCAGCAGAATGTCGCTCGCCTCAGCCCCCGGTTGATCCTGAAAGCGGACGCCGACCCAGCCGTGGCAATCGTTGGTACCGGCAAAGTTGCGGGCGGCAATGGTATTGGCGAAAGCGAACAAGCGCGTGTTCTTGCCGCGCGCATCACTGACCTGTTGCACAAGCGATTTCCATTCACAATCAAGCATGGTCTCAAGTCGCGGCCTGGACACGTAGCGCGTCCGGGAGCCATAAAGGTCATCGCTCACTTCCTAGTCGTACGCTGAGATGGTCTTGGCAACCGTGCCCGATGCGGCGCCGACGCGCAGAAACCATCGCGCAACTTCCTGACCCGCGCCGATTTCGGCGAACGAGCCGAAACTCGTCGCATCGAGATTGACCTCCAGCGCCTTCTGATGCGTGTCAGCAATGGCGTTTTCGGATCGACCAGTCACAACGGTAAGGGCAGCATCATTCATGGCGGGCTCTGTGCTGTAGACTGTGGTTACGTTTGAATACTAGCTCCCGCCGTGTTCTCCGAAGCGGAGTCGGCTATCTGTCTCACGGAGATAGCCGGTTGCATTCCACCTAAGACTCCTCTCGGCACAATAGCCAGAGTGGCGCGCAGCGCTGATTTCAATGCCCGGAGAGGACGAGTGTCTGCACGGGCAGAAGCAGCGCCTGCAGTCTCAGTATGATGGCGTGCACCACCCCGACAGTGTCTATGACGTGGAGAAATACCCATTTGGGGGTGCTCAGATCCTTTGCAGCGAGAAGGTCGTGATTGTTGGTATAGGCATTGACGATGCAGCTGCTGCCGGGCGGGACGCCGTCGAGCCGCCTTCGAAAAGCGGCTCCATGAAGACGGTGATCGTGCCGGGCTTTACCACCTGCTGTGGGTCGATCAACTGGTCCGATGCCCGGACCTGGCCGGCTGCGATAAGATCCTGCATCTCGGTTATGACCATCGGAATGATGGTCATCGGCTTTGAGATGCAGGTGGCTTCGGTGACCATGCCGATCTTCATGACCTGCGCCTCGATCTGGCCGAAGCCGGCGACAAGGGCCTCCCTGCCGGCTTCTGCCGGGATCAGCACGCCCGCAGGCCGCATCACGGGATTGACGATATCTCCCTTGCGAAGGGTAAATTGCTCAAGCGTTCCGTCCACGCCCGCATAGACGACTGTCTTGTCCAGCTCGACCTGCGCCTGCGCAAGCGTGGCTTCGGCGGTAGCCTTTTGCGCCGGCAGCACTGAAGAAATCTGGGCCTCTACGGACTGTTTGCCTGCCAGCGCGGCCGACACCGCGGCCTGGCGGCCATCGACGATATTTCGAAGCTTCTCGATCTCTCGCTGGGCAACCGCGTTGGCGTTTCGCTTCTGCAGCTCGGTCTTGGTGTCGAGTTCGTCGACGGCTTGCTGATATGCGCTCTGCGCCTCCTGGATTTTGGCGTCAGCCCCCGCGAGATCAGTCTTCGCCAGCTCCAGTGTCGCATCGATCTCGGACACGCGCCGCCGCGCGGTTTCCAAGGCGGCCTCCTGCTCCGAACTGTCGAGTTTGAAGATGGGCTGGCCGGCTTTCACCTTCTCCCTGAAGCCGGCATAGACCTCTTCGACGCGGCCGACGCCTTCGGGAATGATGGGCACGGTGCGATAAAAGGAAACGGCGCTGTTCGTCGACGGGTGAAAGTAAAGAATGAGCGTCAGAAGAGATATGGTGAGCATCAGGCAGGCGGTTATTCCATAGCGAAGCTCGTACCAGACCGAATACAGCGTGAGCTCGTGTCCGATCCGTTTTCCCTGTACGAAACGGCGATAGAGAAAATCGGGAAGGATGGTGACGATCGAGCACAGCAGGACTTCGATCATGGTTCGCGCCCTTCCGCCGGCAAGACGTGGGGACGGCTGTCGGAAGAACTCTCCGGCAGAGATTGCCCCTGTGTGCCGGAAGCTGGCGCTCTGCTATCCGCTCTTATTGACGGCGCGGGTGATGGTGTCTCGCTGCCCCGCCTGACCGTTACATCAGCGGCAGCTTCCTGCGATAGCGGATGACCGGCCAAGGCCGGCGAGCTGATTGCGGTTCCCTCGGCCGCCGGCAAGGAAGACGCATCCGAGGCGTGCGATCTTCGGTTGGCCATGCGCGCGAGAGACTCGGCCATGTTGGCCAGGGGTGTCCAGAAGTCGGGAATGGGAATGAAGGCAAGCAACAGCGCTGCGACCCAGAACGCGTTGTTGTGTGTGAACAACGCAAGCAACGACAGAACCCCAACCAACTGAAACTGCAGATTGCTGGCGCCGTGGGCCATTCGCTCCGGCAATGCATGGAGCCAGAAATACAGGCTCCCGATCATGAGTACTATGATGATGAGGGCTATTACCGAGCCCACGAACAGAACGTCCGTTTCCCCGGGAGGTGTTATGAACCCCGGCAGATAGTGAGGTGCCAGGGGGTGCATTGCCTCGGACATCACCGATAATCCTTATGGGAACTTTTTTGCAAATGCTTTTATTCAGTTCGCGTCTGCGCGGCCTTCTGCTGGGCAAGTGAGATTATGTTGGCTGCAGCGGTGGCGGCCTGCTTATCGTCCCCTCCCACCTGCACAGTAGGCTGCGCAAAATGGATGCCATTGGCTGCAAACACTTGCTGAATCATGGTATAGGCGCGCCGCCGAACGACCGACTGATAGCCGGGCTTCGACATAAAGGAAAAGCTCAGCTCCATACCAAAATCGCCGAACTGCTCGACACCCTTCATCTTCACGGTTTCGATGATCTGCGGAGCCACTTCGGGATCCGCGAGCAGTTCCGCGCCGATCCCCTTAAGCAGCTTTTTGACCTTGGCCACGTTGGTGTCGAAGGGGACGCGTATCTTGAACTTGTCGATCGCCCAGTCGCGGCTCATATTTTGTACGGCACCCAGATCACCGAAGGGAACCGTAAACACCGGGCCACGATGATGCCGCAGCCTCACCGATCGGAGACTGAACGACTCTACGGTCCCTTTGTAGCTGCCGCTTTCAATGTATTCTCCGACTCGGAATGCATCGTCCATCATATAAAAGACACCACTGAGAACGTCCTTGACCAGGGTTTGCGATCCAAACCCGATGGCGACGCCGAAAATACCAGCACCGGCGATCAACGGCGCGATCTGGACGCCGAGCCCGGAAAGGATCGTCAACACGGTTATCACGATGATGAGTACCGCGAGAGAGTTCCGGAATATTGGCAACAATGTACGCAGCCTCGACCGCCGCGAAGCCAGTTCGGGGCTTTCCGTGTCACTGGGAGCTGACGCATCCAATTTGCGCTCGATGTAGACCTTTGCCAGATTCCACAGGAGATCAGCGACCAACAGGACGAGGACGCCGTTCAGCAAGCCGGCTACCAAGCGTTCCATCATCTCATTTCCGGTAGCCGCTGCTGGACTGAAGCGCCACACCGTCGCCAGCCACCCAACCGCTGCAGCAATAACCAGCGCCCGAACGCCTCTCACGATCAAGACATTCAGAAGCGATCTGGACAGAGAAGTTTCGCGATGGTCGCTGCCAGTGAGAGCCTGGGCCACATGATCCGCGCCGGACACAACCTTCGGCAAAAGCAGAATGTAGATGCCGATCCACAGGAGGCCATACATCCCTGCAACCCAAACCAACCAAAGAAGCACAAGGTAGGCTGTCAGAAGCCATCGCGCTGTCCGTACGCCTGCCGTCGTGACGGCTGGACGTCGCCATACAATCTCGATCCCTATTGCGAGTAACCCCAAACCAAACACATAGGCAAAGAGACGCACCACTTCGGCAGAAAATCCCAATGCCGGCATGACGCTCACCGTTGCCCAGGAAAACAGAAAATATCCGGCAGTAAGCTTGATGCGCTGATGCCAGAAGCGTGCCTGAGCATCGGTGATTGGAACCAGTCGGAGCGGCGAGCCCGGAGCAATGCGATCAGGGTCTTCATCGGGTGAGAGCAGCACTCGGCCGATCGCAACGGCAATTCGAAACAGGATGAACGCAAATAGATATGTGAGGACCATCTTTCGCAGCAGCGGCGGCCAATCAAATACGAGAAAAAGGCCAGCACTCACGATCGAAAAGACGGCCAGTGAAATGACTTCTGAGACAATTCGGATCGCCTGGTTTGGGGCCTCATTGCGAGCGCTGCCAAGGCTGTGCCCTTCGCCCCGTACGCCACGAATTGCGCGTCGGAAAAGCCATTCCGCTGCATATCCCAGCGCGATCAGGATCGCGACTATCGCGAGGCCTTTGCCCGGCCTGCCCGCATTGACGTCCGTGGCTACGACCTTCGCGGCGTTCGATAGTTCTGATGGAATGCGCGGGATAGCGTTCTGGAGCGAGACGAGGTGATCTCTATACCGGGTTTCGAAATCGGAAAGCTGCAAGCCAACGGGCTCGTTGGCGACCTCAGATGCCTCCGCGGATTTTGCTGTCAGGAATGCACGAATATCAGGGTCATCAAGCAGCTTGATGAAGTCCTGAACCTTTTTCTCATTCGTCAATACGTCCGCCGGTTGCTGTGCCGCCGCGGTGTTTAGCGCCACCAACGACGAAAACAGCATAGCGGTTGCGAACGCTGTAAACATTAAAGGCTTTAACCAGGAAAATTTGACCGCTTTCATGCGGTTCTCCCATGAAAAGCTAACTTGCCTATCCTACTCGACTTAAACCTTCCGAAATAATCGGCACCTATTTTGAATTATGTTAGCATCAGCGTACAAAATTCTCGCATCTTTTTTCACTTGTATTCTTGAATGTCCAAGAATTTTTTTCTCGCGATGAAGCGGAAAGACAATAGTCGTCAAACTTCCTCTTATAAAAGGCCCGCCACCCCTTTCGGAGAGGCGGGCGATGAAGCGTGGCCATCGGGAAACCGGACTGGGTGACCTGAAATATGCGCCTAAACGCGGCAAACCGTCTCCAAACTCTGTGTTTCGGCCCTTTAATTGCGGCTAGAGGTCAAGCTGGGTCGATATGCCTCGACGGCGCACTGCCATCGCCGGGGTCATGGTCCTTTCCGAGGTCAACTGCCTCATGATGGTGTTCGGGTCGGGCGCCTCAACGTGTGGAGCGAAGTACCGGAAGGTCCTCAGCCGAAACAACGAGGTCACCGCAACCACCGTCCCGGCGGGGACATCACGAGCTCCGCAGGGAAGGCTCGAGAACTGGTTTGCGATTTGAGATGCTACGCCATCTTTTCGGTTCCCCACTCGGGGCTGGTGCCATCGACCCAGATGCAATGCAGCAGAACCGCAATCTTGCGGGCGACTGCGACCTTTGCCTTTTTCATTCCGATCCGCTTCGATAGACGAGCGCCCCAGGATTTCAGCGATGACCATTTCTTCGTCCGATGCATGAGGGCACTCGCCGCTTCGTACAAATAGGTTCGCAATAGCCAATCTCCCCAGCGTGAGACGCGACCGTTGATGTCCTCCATTTCACCGGACTGCTTTCGTCGCGGTGTCAGGCCAAGATAGGCACCTACATTGGCGGCCGAACGAAAGCGCGCGGGATCGTCTATCGTGTGTCGGTGAGCGCGGCATCAACAACCGTGGCTTGCCCGGGTGACAGATTGACAATACCGGCGATCGAAGGCAATTATATTTGATCAAATATATAAGAGTTTATGATGATCACTTTTGCCGACTTGGTTGGCCCGTCCGCCCCGATCCGAAAGCTGTTTGATGGGCTGCAATGGGCGGAAGGACCTGTCTGGGTTGCTGATGATCGACGGCTCTTGGTCAGTGACATTCCGGCCAATCGCATTTTGTCGTGGACCGCAGAAGCCGGGGCTTCGATCCACCGTTCCGACTCAAGCCGCGCAAATGGAAATGCGATCGACACGAAGGGGCGACTGGTCACCTGTGAACACGCCACGCGGCGTGTGACGCGGACCGAAGCGGATGGAACGATCATCGTTCTTGCCGATCGTTTTCAGGGTGCCCGCTTCAATTCACCCAATGACCTGATAGTGCTCCGCGATGGTACCGTCCTGTTCACGGACCCTGACTATGCCCTGCTCTCCGCGCTCTACACAATCGAGGGCACCCACGAGATCGGCGGCAATCATGTCTACCGCATCGACCCGGAGAGCGGCGCGGTGACGATCCTCCTGGCTGATTTCGACAAGCCCAACGGCCTGGCCGTATCCCCTGACGAAACCTTGCTTTATGTCGCCGACAGCGGCCGTACCCATCGCTTGAACGGTCCTCATCACGTGCGGACCTTCTCGCTCTCACCGCGGTACGAGCCGATGGAATGCGGACCGACAATCGAAATCGCGCCGGGTGTGCCCGACGGGCTCAAAATCGACAGCCTGGGCAATCTCTGGATCTCGGCGCATGATGGCGTGCATTGCCACGCTCCCGACGGGCGGTTCCTTGGCAAGATTGACGTGCCCGAGATCGTCGCCAACCTCGCCTTCGGTGGCGATGGAGGCAAGACGCTGTTCATCGCAGCTTCCACCTCGGTTTACGCTATAAATCTCGAGGTCAGCGGAGCGGGTTGGTCATGACGAAGGTCGGCCGCTTACTCTGTCTGGCCCACGGTCCGTTTGCGTGCACTCTCGATCCGCAGATGGGCGGAGCGCTGCACGATCTCACGTATGCAGGTCTGCATTTCTTGCGGTCGGCATCGCGGCCCGTCTCGGCCACGGAGACCGCGTGCTTTGCAATGCTGCCGTTCTGCAACCGAGTCTCGGGCGACGTTCGAATGAACGACAAAGCGTGGCCCATCGAGCCGAATTTCGGCATTCCGCCAGCCCCCTGCCACGGCGATGGTTGGCAATCCGTTTGGAAAACCGACAAGCGTACGCCTCACTCGGCACAGCTGTCGCTCGCCTCTCGGCGCCCACCGTTTGCCTATAGTGCCAGCCAGACACTCACCTTGAGTGATGAGGGTCTTCGCATGGAGCTTTCGATACGCAACGAGGCTGTGGAGGTCATGCCCTTCGGCCTAGGCTTTCATCCCCATTTCCCTGATCCGGACACGGCCACGCTCAAATTTGCGGCGCGCCGCATCTGGCTCGAGGGACCTGACCGGTTGCCAACCGAGCCCATATCCGTCCCGCCCGAACTCGACCACACGTCAGGGGCTCCGATCTCGCCGCATTGGCGAAACAATTCCTATGATGACTGGGCAGGGCTGGTGCAGATCGAATGGAGCGACGGACGCCGCCTGTCCATGCAGGCCGATGCGATCTTGTCGGTCCTCCATGTCTATCGACCACCCGGCCAACAATTCTTCTGTCTCGAACCGCAAACTCATGTCAGCGGAGCGATGGGCTGGGCGCATGGCGCCATGCACGGCATTGCGCAGCTGGCGCCGGGAGCTACCCTCCAGGCCGCCGTCATGCTTTCCCCGTCCTTGCCTCAACGCAGATAGAGGCCGCCATTGACGTCGAGGATGACGCCGGTCAGATACGAGGCTTCGTCCGATGCCAGGTAGACAGCAGCGGCCCCTATATCGGCGACGCTGGCCAGCCGGCCGAGCGGCACCTGCGCTTCCAGCACCTTCACGCCCTCGGCTCCATGGGTGGAAAACAACATGTCGGTTTCCACCAGCCCGGGCGCGATGGCATTGACGGTAATGCCCAGCGGGGCCGCCGTACGCGCCAGCGTACGCGTGAAGCCATGGATGCCGCTCTTGGACACTCCGTAGTGCAGGTGACCCTTGAGCGCGCCTTGATGCCCGACCACCGATCCAAGTTGGATAATCCGTCCACCGGGTCGGTGCCGCATTCGCTCCATCGCGCTGCGCGAACACAGAAACGCACTGGTGAGATTAGCCGCAAGGATACCGTTCCAGCTATCCAGCGACATGTCGAAGATGGTTTCGGCCCGTGCCGCGCCGGCATTGTTGACCAGAATGTCCAATGCGACACCCGCCCTGTCGAGCGCGGCAAAGACCTCTTTTACTTCATGTTCCACCGTCAAGTCGGCGCCGAACACCGTGGCGTCCCCAAGCGTGTCCGCCAGCGCCTCGAGTTGCGCGCGGCTGGAGGCGAGGTCCACCAGCACCAGTTTCGCCCCAGCCGCATGAAAGGCCGTGGCGATGCCGGCCCCGATGCCGCGCGCAGCGCCGGTCACCAATGCGGTTTTGCCGTTGAGCCGGAAGTTCACTTAAGCACCCCTGGCAGCCACAGGGTCAAAGGAGGCCAGAAGGCGACGATGACCGGCACCAAGGTCAGCACGCCGCACAACAACCAGACCAGCCTACCTTCTACCATATGCTTGACCCCTCCCGCCGTTTTGGCGACATAGAGCAGAACGCCAACGGGTGGGGTGATGCCGCCCACCATGACACACAGGATCACCACCAGCGCCAACTGGATCTGATCCACCCCGAGAGCTGTGGCGACCGGCGCCATCACCGGCACCAGGATGATCAGGATCGCCAGCCCGTCAAGCGCCAGGCCAAGCAGCGTGACGATGACGATCACCACCAGCATCATGATGACTGCACTGCTCGATATCGCCTGGATGGCCGAGACCAGCGAAACCGGGAACTGGTCGATGGCCAGTATCCACGACAGGATGGAGGCTGGGGCTATGACCAGCAGAATTGCGGCACTCGACAGGGCAGCATTGGAAAACGCCTTGTAGAGCCGGGCCCACGTCAGGTCACGATAGATCAAGGCCAGCACCAGGGCGAAGATCGAGGCGATTGCACCGGCCTCCGTGGCCGTGAACGCGCCCACGGCAATGCCCCGGAAAATGACAAGCGGCAGCAATAACGGCAGGGCGGCCCGCTTGAACGCGCGCCACAGCTCGCCCCTTTCGCGCTTTGGCGAGCGGGCAAACCCCATGCGATGCGCAATGATTGAGCTTGTGATCATCAGCGCTGCCGCAATCATCAGGCCCGGCAGGATGCCGGCGAGGAACAGGCTGGCGATGGAGACACCGCTGACCATGGTGGCATAGACGATCATGATGATACTGGGCGGGATGATCGGTCCCATGGTCGCGGCGGATGCGGTGATGGCAACCGAGAACTCGTCTCCATAACCAGCCTTGCGCATCGCCGGCACCATGACCTTGCCAAGGGTTGCGGCGTCGGCCATGGCAGAGCCGGAAATGCCCGACATGAAAACGCTGGCCAGGATTGTCACATGCGCCAGCCCACCGCGCAGGCGTCCGATCAGTACGGTAGCCAGGTCGATCAGGCGCTGCGTGATCGAGCTCGATCCCATCAGCTCACCAGCCAGAATGAAGAGAGGAATCGCGAGAAGCGTGAAGCTATCAAGCGAGGCGACCATGCGCTGCGCCACGATATCGGCCGGCACGCGTCCATCCATGAGGATGGCGAGCAACGGCCCAAGCGTCATGGCGATGGCCACCGGCACGTTCAGAACGAGCAGGATTGCGAAGGCAAGGAAGACAGTAAGAGTGATGACGGTCAAAGCTGCAGCTCCTCGTGCCGCCGGTCGACACCGGATTGGGGATCGGTAAAGGACACCAGGAGGCGCACGATGGCATAGAGTGCGAGGATCGCAGCACCGACCGGAAGCGCCCCCGATATCCAGCCTGTGGAGATTTCCAGGGCCGCCGTGCGCGCATCGGCGGTGCGTGCCGTGAAACTGCTGCCGACGATGACCATGGCTATGGCAAAGGCCAGGATGATCCCGTCGCCCAGCCTGTACAGCCAAAGCTTGCCGGTAAAGGGCAACCTGTTGGAGAGATAGTCGACACTATAATGAAGGCCCTGCTTGAGCGCCGGCCCCATCAACAGGAAGGCGGTCCAGACCAGCAGATTTCGGGCGAGTTCCTCGGTCCACACCATGGGGATGCCGAAGACATAGCGGATCAACACCTGGAGTAGTGCCACACCGAACACCAGCACCATCAACACCACTCCGATATGCCGCAGCACGGCGTCGAGCTCGTCCAGGGCCTTCGTCAATATCATTCTCATGATCGTCCTTTCGCGACGAAAGGCGGCAGCCGATCGCTGCCGCCCATGTCTTCAGCCGGCTTGGATAAGGGCAACAAGATCGCTGGCGCCTGCGGTCTTGCCGGTCAGCCGGCCCCATACCGGCTCGACCGCTTTCCGCAGCTCTTCGCGGTCGACCTGAAGCAGTTCGAGCCCGTTTTCCTTCAGTTGCACGGTCGCGGCGGCGTTGGCCTTCTTCATCTCTTCGCGCTCCCACACGGTCGCGGTCATGATCGCCTTGGAGATCGTGACCTGCTGCTCGGGTGTAAGACCCGTCCAGAAACTTTCCGATACGATGGGCGATCCGACAGTATTGATGTGCTGGGTCTGCGTGACGTATTTACCGACTTCGTAGAGCTTGCTGTTGATCATCCCTTCGGG
The DNA here is from genome assembly GCF_037153935.1 of Mesorhizobium sp. CCNWLY176. NCBI lineage: Bacteria > Pseudomonadati > Pseudomonadota > Alphaproteobacteria > Hyphomicrobiales > Phyllobacteriaceae > Mesorhizobium > Mesorhizobium sp. CCNWLY176. Next base: position 6,177 of record NZ_JBBBDZ010000020.1, on the reverse strand, counting down.
CGTGGTTTCCACGCCATCGACCAGCCCGGTCTTCATCGCCGGATAGACCTCGCCCCAAGGAACCGGCACGGGTGTGGCACCGAGCGCCTTGAACATTTCCACGAAGCTGGCGACCTCGGGCGAGCGGAATTTCAGGCCGGAAAAATCGCCGATTGCAGTAACCGGCTTGTCGATCGTCAGCATGTCGCGGAACCCGATATGCAGCCAGGACAGCGGACGAAGACCCTGACTCGCGACCAGCGCGTCACCCAGGGTTCTTGTGACGTCGCCATCCACCACGCGCTCTACATGCTCCCAGTCGCGGAACACAAAGGGCAAGTCCATGACGGCATATTGCGGCACCAGGTTCGATAGATACGGCGGATCGCCAAAACACATTTGCAGGGTTCCGAGCTTGACCTGCTCCAGCAGTTCGCGCTGGCTGCCCAGTTGTGCGGCCGGATAATGGCGCACGGTGATCTCCCCGGCGCTGGCAGTTTCCACCGCGTTCTTGAATTGCAGGACGGTGTTGCTCAGCACCGAATCCACGGCGTTGTGGTCGCCGAAATTGATCATTACGGGCGTTGCGCCCCGCGCGATGTAAGGCATGGCCACAGCACCCATTGCGGCACCGGCTCCCAGCTGCAGGACTTTGCGGCGGGACATAGATAACGACATGGCAGGACTCCTCTCTGACCGACGGCTGAAGCGCCGTCATTCCTCCCGACGGTGCGGTTTTCTTTAAACTGTATATTTGATCATATTTCAAGTCAGAATATATTTGATCAGATTTTATTGGCGTGTTAGGTCACGGATCGTCGCCATTTGTCCTGTCCCGCCGCTGCGGAGTAATCGATGCCCAATCTTGACGACCGAAAAGCATCCATGTCGGAAACCACCACCGCGCGGGTGAAGGCCTCCATACGGCTGGATATTCTCGTCGGCGTGTTGCCCCCCGGTTCGCGCATAAAGCTGCAGGAACTGACCGATCGATACGAGATCAGCGCCATTCCGATCAGGGAGGCGGTGCGCGAATTGGCTGGCGAAGGCCTGGTGGAACTGCATGCGCATAAGGGCGCGGTGGTGCGTGGAGTCGATATCCGCTTCGTACGAAATATGTACGACATCCGTTCAGCGCTCGAGCAGATGCTGGTCTCGGCTGCGGTCGAACGCCTGGATGCTGACGATATCGACGCCATCCGAACCGCCGCAGTGGACTATGAAACGGCGAGCAACGCAGGCAACGTGCAGGCGATGCTGGCTTCCAACGCCCGTCTGCACCGCACCATCAACACTGCCGCAGGCAATCCCGAGGCGCTTCGCATTCTCGAACAGGGCTGGGAACTGGTGCTGGCGCTGCGCTTCCGCTTTGGTTTCGGCGACGACCGCATCGTGACCATCCGCGAGGAGCACGCGACCCTGGTGGACGCCATCGAACGCCGCTCGATCGCCGACGCCGTGGCGATCACACGGGCCCATTGCGAGAGCGCCTGTCGCGATCTCGTCCAGCAAATGAAAAAAGCAGAGTTTCAATGAAGATCGAGACGGTCAAAACCTTCGTCGTTGACGCCTATCGCGCCAACTATGTCTTCGTGAAGATCATTACCGACGATGGCACATACGGCGTCGGCGAAGGCACCGTCGAACATCGCGAACAAGCCGTCGCGCATGCAATCGGTGAATTCGAGCCCCTGCTTCTCGGACGCGACCCATTCGCTACTGATGCGATCGTCGAACTGCTCAGCCGCGACAGCTATTGGCGCACCGGCGTGGTGATCCGCAGCGCCATCGCCGCCATCGAGGCTGCCCTGCTCGATCTCAAGGGCAAGTCCCTTGGCGTGCCGGTTTACGAACTGCTCGGCGGCAAGCAGCGAGACCGCGTACCGGTGTACGGCAATGCCTGGTTTGCCGGCGCACGCACCGCCGAAGACTTCGCCGAAAAAGCGCGCAATATCGTCGCCCAGGGTTGGCGCGCCCTCAAATGGGATCCATTCGGTCAAAACTACCTGCGTCTGGAGCGGACCGAGCGAATGCGCGCGATCGGCATAGTGGAGGCGGTCCGCGATGGCGTTGGCCCCGATGTGGAACTTATGATCGAAGGTCACGGACGGTTCGATGTCTCGACAGCTATCTCTGTCGCCAAGGATCTGGCTCCGTTCCGCCCCTACTGGTTTGAGGAGCCAATCCCACCCGAATCCATACCGGCACTCGCCGACGTTCGCTCCAAGTCACCCGTGCCTATTGCCGCCGGGGAGCGTTACTACGAAATCCAGCGCTTCCAGGAGCTGATTGCGGCGCACGCCGTCGACTATGTGCAACCCGACGTCAGCCATGTCGGTGGTCTTGCCGAGGCCAGGCGCATCGCCGCAATTGCCCACGCCCAATATCTGCCGATCTGCCCGCATAACCCGTTGGGACCGATCGCCAATGCCATGACGCTGCACGTTGCCGCCTCTACGCCCAACTTTGCCTGGCTCGAAACCATGGTGTCGGACGTGTCATGGCGCTCCGAGATCGTGCGCGAGCATGTCGTCATCAGGGACGGGCATATGGTCATTCCAACAGCGCCGGGTCTGGGCATCGATATCAATGAAGACGCTTGCGCCGAGTACCCGCCCAAACCGTATCTGCTGCGCCACTACAATGGCAGCCTGACCAACATACGTCCTGCCGCTTCAGTGCCGTTCTACCAGACAGCGTAAGCAATGATTTTTGTCCCGAGGCCGCCAGCAGGTTGAGCAGACATTATTGGCGACCATTCTGAAGTCGCAGTTGCGTATGCTGGGGACCTCCCCGGACGCTATTGCCCCTTGACCGCTTTGAAATTCAATCGGTAGTTCGCCTCCCCTAAATCGATGCTCGTTTCTGGCGCAATCGCAACCGCACGTGTAGTCGCCGCTATGTCCGCTATCAGGAAACGTCATGCGCGCCCTCAATGACCGAGATTGGGCGCGAAGCGGCCGTTCGCTGCATGAAAGACATCTAATCGCCTTTGGCTCAGCGCTTCTGTTTCGGCCGGCCCGTCGTTACTAGTCGGGAATGCGCGCCGCGGCTCACACCAGGGCCGCCGGCGGCACGAGACGGTCTAACGCAAAACGCCGCTCCGATTTATTAGATCGGGACGGCGATTGATTTATGCTGGAAGTTGGTTGCGGGGGCTCGCAACCACTGCTGTCATAACTTCTCCGACACGTTGGTTTGGCCGGGAACTGGCAAAGTCGAGGATACCCATCAGTTCACCACGCAGCTCGGCGTAAACCTCTCCGCGTTTCTCGCCGGGTGTGAGGATGATTTCCCCGATGAGAGAGCGTAGAGCTTCAGCCGCTTCCCGGCCGCCGTCCGGATCGTTGAGCGCTTCCGTGAAGGTGACCACGCGAAGCCTGTAGATATTGGCGACGTTCGGATGCACGTCCGGCACACCGGCAGGTGCAGCGGCCAAGCGTGCGGCGATTTCAGCCTTCTGTCGCTCCAGTTCCTCCATCCGCGCTTTCATGGATGGCTGGTACATGCCATCCTCGATCGCCGCGATGACGCCGGCTAGAAGAACGCCAATTGCCACTGGTCCTGTTGGTCGCCCCCGGGTGTGCCGAAGGCCAGCGCAGGCCGCCCATCGCGAAGGGCAATGGATGGGGTCAGTGTCGTTCTCGGTCGCTTCCCCGGCTCCAGCGAGGTGGGGAGTCCTGGTTTCAGCCAGAACATCTGGGCTCGCGAATTGAGCGCGAAACCCAGTCCCGGTATCACAGGCGAAGACTGTAACCAGCCTCCAGAAGGTGTAGCGGACACCATGTTGCCCCAGCGGTCGATGACATCGAGATGCACTGTGTCGCCGGGCGGTTTGGAAAGATGCGCCATCGTCGGCTCATAGACCGCACCCGTGCCGCTGATCTCTTCCAGAATTGCCAGTGTCAGATCAACTTGCCGCTCATAGGTCGGCACCACGCCCGGTCGAAACTCGTAAGAGGCGTCTTCCGTTATCAGTGCGCGGCGACCGATGTTGTAGTCGTCTGACAGAAGCGTGCCGAGCGGGACGTCGCAAAAATCTGGATCGCCGTAGTAGACCTCACGATCGGCGTAGGCGAGCTTCATGGCCTCGACGACGCTGTGCACAAAATCGGGGCCACGCGGGTCCATTGCCGCGATGTCCATGCTCTTGAGAAGGGCCAGGGATTGCAGCAGTACCGGCCCTTGCCCCCAGGGGCCCGTTTTGGCGACGGTCCAGTCCCCATAGTCGTACGTCTGCGGCTGCTCTATCGTCGCCTGCCAGCCCGCCATATCCTGTGCGCTCAGAACACCGCGATTGCGCAAACCGCTGCCGTCCATGACTTCAGCGGACCTGAGGTAAGCGTCAATCGTTTCGGCAATGAAACCTCGGTAGAAGGCGTCTCGCGCTGCGTCGATCTGGTGCTCCCGGCCATGACTAGCGGCCATCGCCTCGGAAACCACCCGCTTCCAGGTCTCGGCCAGCACCGGATTACGGAAATTCGAATGCGGCGTGGGAACTGAACCGCCCGGCAGCCAGGTTTCGAAGGAGGTTCGCCATTCCGTCTTGAAGAAGTCAGCCAAGTCGTCGATGGCACTGGACGCGGCTGGGAGAATGGGATGCCCGTGCTCAGCATAGTAGATTGCCGGCTCAAGAACGTCCCGAACGCTCATGGTGCCGTGCTCTCGCAGCATGAGCATCCAGCCGTCGAACGCCCCTGGAATCACCGTCGCAAGAAGGCCGTTACCCGGGATCATATCAAGACCAACGGACCTGTAGTGCTGGATCGTCGCGGCCGCTGGTGCTGGCGCCTGGCCGCAAATGACTTCCAACTTTCGCGACGTTGCCGAGTAGATAATGGCGGGAATGTCACCGCCAGGACCGCACAGATGAGGTTCTACGATCTGTAACACAAAGCCGGCGGCAACCGCAGCATCGAAGGCGTTTCCACCCCGCTCGAGAATGGCCATCCCGACCGAAGAAGCTATCCAGTGTGTCGAGGTTATGACACCGAATGAACCCAGGATCTCGGGGCGCGTCGTGAATTCTGCCATCTTTCAACGCCTTTCCCGATGCCTATAGCTGCGGCCCAGTCGGGCCGGTTTGTTCCACAGGTGCCCACGGTTCCGCCGTGACCGAAAAATCTCAGCCCTCGCTTTGCTGCGGCTGCAGTTGGGATTTCCTGATAAGGCCTAGAATATGGGACCGTAGCTCCCCGAACCGGTGACTTTCGCGTGTCGTCAACTGGTCCCGCTGGGTTCCCAGGTCTACCGAAACGATCTCCTGCACTGATGCAGGATTCTTGGACAGGACGACGACACGGTCAGACAAATAGACGGATTCGTCGATGTCGTGGGTTACGAGGACGACTGTCATGGCCCGCGATCGTTGCAGGGACAGAGTCAAATCTTCCAGCTCCATCTTCGTTTGCGCATCGATCGAGGCGAACGGTTCGTCCATGATGAGCACCTCCGGCTCGGTCACCAAGGCGCGCGCAATAGCAACGCGCTGTTGCATACCGCCTGACAACTGCCAAGGGTAACGGGCCTCAGACCCCGCCAGTCCGACACTCGCCAGAGCGGCGCGACAGCGCCTTGTTTCCTCCGCTGACGAAAGTTTTAGATTGTAAAGCGCCAGGGCAACGTTCTTTTCCGCCGTCATCCAGGGCATCAGGGAGCGCGTGTATTCCTGGAAAACGACGGAGATCTTGGAATTCGGACCGGTCAGAACATTCCCGTCCAGCAGTATCTCGCCGGATGTCGCTGGCATGAGTCCAGTCAGGCATCGAAGTAGCGTGGTCTTGCCGGCACCCGAGGGTCCGACGAGACACACGAACTCACCCTCATGCACCTCGAAAGAAATATCCTTCAGGACTTCATGCCCTATGCCGACTGCGCCGTAAGTCTTGGACAACCCACGGATGGTCAATCGAGATTTGGTTGAGTTACTAGCCACTCGGGCGATAGCATTCAAGGTTTGTATCCTTTGCCTTATCAGGATCGAGCCACTGCCCGGGACTGGATATGCCAATGCAGCAACCGGTCGCGGACTGCGTTGGAAACTGCGTTCAGAAGAAATCCGAGGATCGCGAGCAGGGTGATACCGGCCCATACGCCTTCAGAATCGAAGGTCAGTTGCGCTTGCATCGTTATGAAACCGAGCCCCCTGTAGGCCGCGAGCATTTCGCTCGCCACCATCAGTATGAAAGCGACCTGCAA
>NZ_JBBBDZ010000019.1:0-94670 GCF_037153935.1 Mesorhizobium sp. CCNWLY176 | reverse complement strand
TCCCCCAGTTTGCGCGGGCTTCAACTCGGCAGTTCTGCATCGCTGCAGCCTTCATTGATGTTCCGGCATGGATCCCCCGTCGCAAGAGCGACCCTCGCACTTCGCTGCGCTCATGCTGCGACCCGAGGATGACGAACTACCTGTTTGGCTTTCGCTAATCGTCACCGCTAGCGTGCGGCGCCCGCACCTGCGATGCGGGCCGGCGACAACATCCGCGATTGGCGGCGACGCCCCTCCTTTCGTCATCCTCGGGCGTAGCACGAGCGAAGCGAAGGGCGGAGACCCGGGGATCCATGCCGGAGCCTCAAAGAAGAACGCAACGGTGTAGAATGCATCAGCGCCAGGACCGGGCCGTGCCGGACGATCTTCCGGCCAATAGATTCCGGATAACCTCCGCTTCGCTACGGTTTCCGGGAAGACGACTTCATGGTTGTCACCGCTAATCGCCAAGGTTGACGAACTGCATGCGTGGCTTTCACCGATCGTCATGGACGGTCGCGAAATCCTCATCGCTGCCGCATCCACCGGCATGACGTACCCTACCAAATCCCGGAACTCCCGCCCGCTTGATGGCTTATTGTACAGCGTATATGCTTTGCCATTGAAATGTGGACCAGATGACCGAACACACGCTGATCAATGCCCAGAGCCGGCGCGAGCGCCAGAAGGCGGAACTGCGTGCGGAGCTTCTGGCGGCCGCCCATGCGCTGGTGAAGGAGGAGGGCTATGATGGCCTGACCATCCGCAAGCTTGCCAAGCGGGTCGGCTACGCGACGATGTCGGTCTATTCCTATTTCGCCGACAAGCACGAAATCCTGCTGGCGCTTGCCGAAGATGCCTACAGGAACCTGGCGCGGCGCATGGAGCAGGACACGCCGGCGGATCCGATGGCTGCCCTCCACAAAATGATGGAGGAATACACGCTCTTCGCGCTCGACAATCCCAACGAGTACCGGACCGTGTTCATGACCGGCGACCACAATCATCCTCTCGGGGCGAGCGAGGAGGAGATTCAGCTGGCCAAGGAACAGAATCCCGCCATGCAGATCCTGCTCAAGCGGGTGCAGGCCTGCATCGACGCCGGCATCTTCAGGGGCGACGTGCATGCCATCGCGACGCTGCTGTGGAGCTACGGGCACGGCACCGTGTCGCTGCTCATCACCTTCCCGCACTATCCCTTCGGCGACCGGGAAGTTTTTCTGCGGACCTCCATGGATGTGGCGCTGGCCGGGCTGACCTCGCGCGAGATCGGCGCCCTGACGCCGCCGGAAGAGCGCTGCTAGTTCCCGCTTAGTCTCTCCAATCGACATCGAAACCATCGGCATCGATTGCGATCAATCAAACGTGATTGCGGCGCGTTCGTACGCGTACGATTTTCTCTTGAAGATCGATGGCGGCGGGCGTACATGTCTGTCGTAACGTACATGTACGAAGAGATAAACGCCTCTACGGAGAAAGACGATGAAGAAGACAGCTCTCGCTTTGGCCGCGGTTCTCGCCCTTTCGGGCAGCGCCTTCGCCACTGATTTCGCCGCAACCCTGCAGTATCCGATTGCCGCTCCGCGCCTCGACGCGACTGTTGCGAGCAAGCCCGCCAAGGGCCTCGATTATTCCTCGACGGGGTCGATCAAGCAGAAGTCCATCAAGAGTTCGGCCCAGCCGTCGGGCGCTACGGCCCAGCCGAAGGCCAAAGCCAAGTAATTTTTTATCTCCCCGCAACCCTCCCCAAGGTTGCAGCACGAAAAGGGCGGCGGATTTTATCCGTCGCTCTTTTTGCGTCTGGAGCCATTAGTCAGGCGGTGGTGATGTGGTGCGGCAACCTCTCGATATCGACGCGCTTAAGCGCAGTATCATGGTTCCGTCATATCGTGACGTTCGGGGCCTATCGGAGAACAGGATCGATCGTCTATTTTGCGGTGCAGCAAGGCCCGCGCCAGCCCTGTTGGCGATAAGGCCGTACTGCCAGAAAGCGGAAGAAAAAATGATCGTCCGTCCCCGTCCTGGATTGCTGAAACTGTTCTTCGTCATGCGCGGATCGATCGTGCCACGCATCGCGCCGCAGATCATCGGCTTCGGCATTTATGCAGCCCTTGTGGTGGCGGGCGTGAAGGCGTCGGGCATCTCCTTCGACGGCTACAACATCGCCCCCTTCGGCCTGCTTGGCGTGACGCTGTCGATCTATCTCGGCTTCCGCAACAATGCCGCCTATGACCGCTGGTGGGAGGCGCGCAAACTGTGGGGCCAGCTCGTCTTCGACGTCAGGAATTTTTCGCGCGCCGTGCTGGCGCTGGTGCCGGGCGAGACGAAGGAGGCGCGGCCGATCCTGATGGAAGTGCTCGCCTTCTGCCACCTGTTGCGCGGGCAGCTACGCAATGTCGATGCCGGCGGCGAAGCGCGCGGTTTCATCGGCGATGAGCTGGACGGCGTGCTCACTGCCACCAACCGCCCGGACGAGATGGTGCGGCGCATGGGACGGCGGTTTGCCGCGCTGAAGGCGCAGGGCCGCATCGAGGCGATGGATTTCCGCATCCTCGACGAGCGGCTTTCGGGCATTGCAGCACTTCAGGCCGGCTGCGAGCGCATTGCCGGCACGCCGCTGCCTTTTGCCTATACGCTGCTGCTGCAGCGCTCGGCCTATATCTTCTGTCTGCTGCTGCCGTTCGGGCTGGCGTTCTCGGCCGGCTGGGGCACGCCGCTGTTCACCGCGCTGATCGCCTATTCCTTCTTCGGGCTGGATGCCTTGTCGGAGGAACTGGAAGACCCGTTCGGAACGCAGGCCAACGACCTCGCGCTCGATGCGCTCTGCCGCGTCTGCGAAATCTCGGTGTTCGAGGCGCTCGGCGAAACGCCGCCGGAAATGATCAAGCCGGAGAAGTATTTTTATTCATGAGCGTGCTGCTGCGCTTGCGCTGCAGAGCCGCCGATCAGAACTTTCAGTTGCCGGGAGTTGCGAACCGCATCGTGTAAATGGTTCCGGCAATGCCATTCGCAATCACCGGTGAAAGGCTCAACGGAAGGCAGGCCTGCAGGGACTTGACCGCGGTATCGACAAACGCCGTTCGCGCCTTCTCGTCGCCCTCGACGTTGATAGCGGTCGGTTTGGGAGCGCCGATCAAGGAGCCGTCCCGCTTCAGGCTGAAGCTCAGGGTGACCGATGAGTTTTTGATATCGGATGGAGCCTTCCAGCATGCCTGGATTGCCGCTCCGACTTCATCCATGGTTTTGAGCGGTTCGGCCTGCGCTGCGAGCGGTCCCATAAGGATCAATCCGGCAGCCGAAATCCGTATGATGATGTTTTTCATCTGCAGCCCTTTCCACTCTGCTGGTCTGAATTGCGTAACATGGAATAGATCAGCCGTGAATCGCCACCCTGGCATGCTGCCAGGGTGGCGCCGTGCAGCGGTCATGCGACGAAAAACTCACCCGCATTCATCGCCAGTCCGGGCGTCAGGGTGGCGAACTGGGTGGCGGCTGCGCCGCCGATGCCGTCCTTGTCGAAGAAAAGCCCGCCCGTCGTCGAATTGAAGATGATCCGGTCGCTGGCATCATGCGCGGCAGTGCCGATGTGGAATGCCGCCGCTGACAACCAGCCCGCCGCCAGGCCGAAGAAGATGCCCTTGTCCAGTTGGATCATGTCGTCGGCAACATTGTAGTCGGTGATGGTGTCGACATTGTTGGGTCCGAGCACCGTGTTGAAGACGAATGTGTCTTTGCCTTCCCCGCCGACCAGGCGGTCATTGCCGAGATAGCCGGCGAGGGTATCGTTGCCGGCACCGCCACGCAGGATGTTGTTGCCGCTGTTGCCGCCGACGGTGTTGGCAAGCGTGTTGCCGTTTCCGGTCAGGTTGCCGGAGCCCTGCAGCTCGAGGCGTTCGATGTTGGCGCCGATCGTCCAGTCGATCGAGGAGCGGATCGTGTCGCGGCCTTCGCCGGCTACCTCGATGATCCGATCCCCGCTCGAGGAGACAACGTAGATGTCATCGCCGGTTCCGCCAATCAGCGTGTCGTTGCCCAACCCGCCGTCGATCGTGTTGTTGCCGGCATTGCCGACGATGGTGTTGTCCAGAATGTTGCCGACAGCGTTTATGTTGCCGACGCCCTGAAGCTCCAGACGCTCGATGTTGTCACTCAGCGTCCAGGAGACGGAGGAGCGCACCGTGTCGGTGCCTTCGCCCACCAGTTCGATCGCCTGGTCGCCGGCTGCGTCCACGAAGAAGATGTCGTCGCCCAGTCCGCCGATCAAAGTGTCGTTGCCGCCGAGCCCGTCGAGCAGATCGTTGCCGACCCCGCCGTTTAGGGTGTTCGCGCCGGCATCGGTGCCGGTCAGCGTATCGTCAAAGGCCGAGCCGGTGAGGTTCTCGATGCCGGTCAGCGTATCGCCTTCGGCATGGCCGCCGGCGGCTGTTCCGGCTTCGAGGTTGATGATTATGCCCGCCGTCGATGCGGTGTAGTCGGCCGTGTCCGAACCCAGTCCGCCTATCAACGTATCCGCACCGCCAAGACCGATCAGGACATCGTCGCCGTTCCCGCCGTCGAGGATGTTCGCGTCCGCATCATTGCCGGTCAGCGTATCGGCAAAGGCCGAGCCGGTGAGGTTCTCGATGCTGGTCAGCACGTCGCCTTCGGCATGGCCGCCAGCGGCTGTTCCGGTTTCCAGGCTGATGATGACGCCCACTGTCGAGGCGGTATAGTCGGCAGTGTCGGAGCCGCCGCCGCCGTCCAGCGTGTCCGCACCGCCAAGGCCGGCAAGCACGTCGTTGCCGGCACCACCGGTAAGGATGTTCGCGTCCGCGTCGGTCCCGGTCAGCGTATCGTCAAAGCTCGATCCGATGAGGTTTTCGATGCCGGTCAGCGTATCGCCTTCGGCATGGCCGCCGCTCCCGGTGCCGGTGTTAAGGTTGACGATGACGCCTGCCGTCGAGGCGATGTAGTTGGCGGTGTCCGTGCCGGCGCCACCAATCAATGTGTCGGCACCGCCAAGCCCAATCAGAGCATCGTTGCCATCCCCGCCGTTCAGGACATTCGCGCCGGCATCGGTGCCGGTCAGCGTATCGTCGAAAGCCGAGCCGGTGAGGTTCTCGATGCTGGTCAGCGTATCGCCTACGGCATGGCCGCCGGCGACAGTTCCGGCTTCCAGGCTGATGATGACCCCTGCCGTCGATGCGGTGTAGTCGGCGGTGTCCGAACCGAGCCCGCCTATCAACGTATCCGCACCGCCGAGCCCGGCCAGGATATCGTCGCCATCCCCGCCGTTGAGAACATTCACGTCGGCATCGGTGCCGGTCAAGGTGTCGGCAAATGCCGAGCCGGTGAGGTTCTCGATGCCGGTCAGCGTATCGCCTTCGGCATGGCCGCCGGTTCCCGAACCGGTCTCGAGGCTGACGATGACACCCGCCGTCGAGGCGGTGTAGTCGGCAGTGTCGGTGCCCCCGTTGCCGATCAATGCGTCCGCGCCATCAAGGCCGATCAGGACATCGTTGCCGGCTGAGCCCGTCAGGCTGTCGGCGTGGGCAGAACCGATCAGGCGCTCGATGCCGGTCAGGGTATCGCCCTGGGCGTCGCCGCCGCTTCCGGTACCGGTGGTGAGGTTGACGGTGACGGCTGAAGCGGAGCCGGAATAATCCGCCGTGTCCGCCGTGCCGGCGCCGCCCTGCAGGGAATCGGCGCCCGCGCCGCCGATCAAAACATCGTCTCCCGCCCCGCCGAGGAGGATGTCATTGCCGCCCTGGCCGTTCAAAATGTCGTTGCCGCCCTGGCCATTGAAGGTGTTGGCGCCCGCGTTGCCGGTGAGGTTGTCGCCGCCGGTGTTGGAGCCAATCAGGTTGGTAATGCCCACGAGATAATCGCCCTGGGCGTCGCCACCGAAGCCCTGCGTTGCGTTGGTGAGTTGGAGGTTGATACCCTGCATCGGCAGGGTGAGGTTGACGGTTACCGACAGGTCGATGGTCACGCCGTCGACGGAAGTGGTGTAGTCGGCCGCATCGATGCCCGAGTTGGTGATAACACCAGCCGCGTTGAGGAGACCGCCGATGATTACGTCGGCACCGGCTCCGCCGCGGATCACATCGTCGCCGGACCAGCCGATCGCAATGTCGTCACCGCCGAGCGCGTCGACGAAGTCGTTGCCGATGCCCTGGACCGGGCCGATGATGAGATCGGGTAATACCTCGGCGCCGTTAGTGCCTGTGAAAGTGGCCATGATGTCCTCCTGTCAAAAAGTTGAAAGCTCTCGACGTGCCATTGCCCGGGCCGTTACCTCCTCCCCGGCGCAGTGCCTACCGAGGGTTGTAGCATATGGAAAGTGGACGTCTACTGCCTCACTATCCGGCCTGCCGGCCGGTCAGCGAAGGCACGAGCAATTGACGGTTTTTTCTCAGCAGATCACGACCGAGATGCGAACCCGCGCGACAATGGCTGATCCGTGCCGGAGCGGGTATACGGCAAGTGCCGTAGATCGACATCGCCAAGGTGTGCAATTCCGCCGCCCCTTCAGGAGCGGCGGTTTTGCATTGGGATCACGCCACGAAAAACTCGTTGGCATTCATCGCCAGTCCGGGCGTCAGGGTGGCGAACTGGGTTGCGGCAGCGCCGCCGATGCCGTCCTTGTCGAAGAAAAGCCCGCCAGTCGTCGAATTGAAGATGATCCGGTCGCTGGCATCATGCGCAGCAGTTCCGATGTGGAATGCCGCTGCCGTCAGCCAGCCCGCCGCCAGGCCGAAGAAGATGCCCTTGTCCAGCTGGATCATGTCGTCAGCGACATTGTAGTCGGTGATGGTGTCGACATTGTTCGGCCCGAGCACCGTGTTGAAGACGAAATTGTCCTTGCCTTCCCCGCCGACCAGGCGGTCATTGCCGAGATAGCCGGCAAGCGTATCGTTGCCGGCGCCGCCGCGCAGGATGTTGTTGCCGCTGTTGCCGCCAAGGGTGTTGGCAAGCGTGTTGCCGTTTCCGGTCAGGTTGGCGGTGCCCTGGAGTTCGAGGCGCTCGATATTGGCGCCGATCGTCCAGTCGACAGAGGAGCGGATCGTGTCGCGGCCTTCTCCGCCCGCTTCGACGATCCGGTTGCCTGTCGAGGAGACGATGTAGATGTCGTCGCCGTCGCCACCGGCCAGCGTGTTGTTGCCGAGCCCGCCGTCGAGGATGTCGCTTCCTGAGGTTCCGTTGACCTTGTCGCCATTGGAATCCAGGCCCCTGACTGTCACCGTCGCCGTGGCCGTGGAACCATCGGCAAGGGTATAGGTGAAGCTGTCAGTGGCGGTTGCGTCTATGCTGCCGGAGGTCACATAGTCCGGAAGATGGTTGAAGACGCCATTCGGATCATAGCCGAAGGTTCCATCGGCATTCACCGTCAGCAGGGCGCCGGATGCCAGCGTGATCTGGACCCCGACATTGCCGGAGATGCCGTTCACCGCGGTGATGGACAGAGGACTGTCGACGTCGGTGTCGGGGCTTGTGGGGTTGGCAGAAAACAGGCTCAAGCCCGCGCCGATCGCCGTGGCTTCGTCCGTTATGAAAGCGTCGTCCACGGCGACCGACAGATCGTCGACGGCGGAGACATTGACCGTCACGGTTGCAGGCGCGCTTACGGTGGTGCCATCCGTCACCGTGTAGGTGAAGTCGGCTGGGCCATTGTAGTTGGCGGCGGGCGTGAAGGTCACTGTGCCGTCGCCATTCAAGACCACCACACCATGCGAGCCGTTGGTGACCGAGGCAATCGAAAGCAGGCCGGCGCTGTCGATATCCGTGTCGTTGCCCAGCAGGTCGGCCGCGCTATAGGTCACGCTCGTATCTTCGACGGCCGAAAGTGTGTCGTCGACGGCTGCAGGCGCATCGTCGACGGCGGAGACGTTGACCGTCACGGTCGCCGGCGCGCTGGTGGCGGTTCCATCGGTCACCGTGTAGGTAAAGTCGGCTGCGCCATTGTAGTTGGCGGCGGGTGTGAAGGTCACGGTGCCGTCGCCATTCAGGACCACCACGCCATGCGAGCCGTTGGTGACCGAGGCAATCGAAAGCAGGCCATGGGCGCTGTCGATATCCGTGTCGTTGCCCAGCAGATCGGCCACGCTATAGGTCACGCTCGTGTCTTCGACGGCTGAAAGCGTATCGTTGACGGCCACGGGTGCATCGTTGACGGCGGAGACATTGACCGTCGCGGTTGCGGGCGCACTTATGGTGGTCCCATCCGTCACCGTGTAGGTGAAGTCGGCCGCGCCATTGTAGTTGGCGGCGGGCGTGAAGGTCACGGTGCCGTCGCCATTCAAGACCGCCACGCCATGCAGGCCGCTCGTGACCGAGGCAATCGAGAGCAGGCCGTGGGCGCTGTCGGTATCAGTGTCGTTGCCCAGCAGATCGGCCGCGCTATAGGTCACGCTCGTATCTTCGACGGCCGAAAGTGTGTCGTTGACGGCCACGGGCGTGTCATTGACGGCAGCCACCGAGACAGTTGTCGTCGCGGGCGCGGAAGTGGCGCCTTCTGCATCCGTCAAAGTCAGCGTCAGCGTGCGCGTGCTCGTGGAAGGATCGATGTCGTTCAGATTATGGTAGGTGAGGGCGCCTATCAGCGACTGGATCGATTGATCGGTCGCATTTGCATTGAAGGTGACGACAAGGCTGCTGCTGCCGGTTCCCCCGGCAAATGTGCCTATCACGGTGCCGAGATAGGTGATGTTCGACCCGGATACGCCGATAGCGCCACCTGACCCGCTGTTTTGAACGGAAAGCACGTCCTCGGCATTCACCCGTCCGGACGAAATGCGGAATGTCAGATTTCCGCCAGACCAGCCGGTTGCGTCAGGGTCGGTAACAGTTGTCGAGGGAAATCCGTCGATGACCAGAGGCGCGCCGCCCTCGGTGAAGGTCTTGTTGTCGGAGGCGTTGAAGTTGGTGATGATCGGATTGACGTTGACGTCGGCGGTAATGTTGTCGATCCAGAGGCTGGACGTCGGATTGGGCGATCCGGGGATGGACGAAATGGCATGGTCGCCCAGCTGAAGCGAACCGACCGGGCCGATCGTCATTCCCGGGAACATATGCTGAAGGGTGACCGGGCCGCCGCTGTATAGATCGTCAGCCAGGTTGCTGATCGGCCCGATTGTAAGATACGGCGTCCACTGACTTCCATCGGACGGGTCCGTCACCAGCCCCGGCGTCGCGTGATAGCTGACCTGAAAGTCCGTATAGTTGAATGTCGCTGCCTGGGCGCGCGAGATGTTGATTGTGAACGGGTGGTCGCCGACCGTCGGGTCTTCGGAGAAATTGAAACGCTCATTGTCGAAATTTGCGGTCCAGTTTCCGTCGGCAATGATGGTGAAAAGCAGCCCGCCCGCCGTCAATTGATTGTCGCCGCTGGCGCCGCTGGCAACCCCGTCGGTGATCTCACCAGAAGTAAATCTTACTGTTGTAAGTGTCATTTGCCGTCCCCCGCCCAGTCTGGAGCAAAAATACTTTCAGACTTGCGATCAAGTGCAGCAAAAACATGCGCTGCGCAAGGTCAGGCGAAATGTCAGCAGAGAATATATTTTGGTGCAGTTGAATTGCCGGCGCCTGGAGTTTTTGCGCTGGCCAATGCGGGTTTCCGCGGTTCGGGATCACACCACGAAAAACTCACCCGCATTTATCGCCAGTCCGGGCGTCACGGTGGCGAACTGGATCGCATCGATGCCGCCCAGACCGTCCTTGTCGAAGAAAAGGCCGCCCGTCGTCGAATTGAAGATGATCCGGTCGCTGGCATCATGCGCGGCAGTGCCGATGTGGAAGGCCGTTGCCGCCAACATCCCCTCCACCAGGCCGGCAAAGATTCCGTTCTCCAGCAGGATCATGTCGTCGGCGATCGTATAGTCGGTGATGGTGTCGATGTTGTCCGGACCGAGAACCGAGTTGAAGACGAAAGTGTCCCGGCCTTCCCCGCCGACCAGACGGTCATTGCCGAGATAGCCGGCAATCGTGTCTACGCCGCTGCCGCCGCGCAGGATGTTGTCGCCGCTGTTGCCGCCGACGGTGTTGTCGAACCCATTGCCGTTGCCGGTGAGATTGCCCGAGCCCTGCAGTTCGAGGCGCTCGACAGTGACGCCGACCGTCCAGTCGACCGAGGAGCGTATCGTGTCGCGTCCCTCTCCGGCCACCTCGATGACGCGGTCTCCGGTCGAGGAGACGATGAAGATGTCGTCGCCGGTTCCGCCAATTAATGTGTCGTTGCCGCCGAGCCCGTCGAGCAGGTCGTTGCCGGCTCCGCCCGCCAGCCGGTTTGCACCGGCATCGGTGCCGGTCAACGTATCGGCATAGGCCGAGCCGGTGAGGTTCTCGATGCCGGTCAGCACGTCGCCTTCGGCATGGCCGCCAGCGGCTGTTCCTGCCTCCAGGCTGATGATGACGCCCGCTGTCGAGGCGGTATAGTCGGCAGTGTCGGAGCCGCTGCCACCGTCCAACGTGTCAGCACCGTCAAGGCCGGCAAGCACGTCGTTGCCGACCCCACCGTTTAGGGTGTTCGCGCCGGCATCGGTGCCGGTTAGCGTATCGTCAAAGGCCGAGCCGGTGAGGTTCTCGATGCCGGTCAGCGTATCGCCTTCGGCGTGGCCGCCGGCGGCTGTTCCTGCCTCCAGGTTGATGATTATGCCCGCCGTCGATGCGGTGTAGTCGGCGGTGTCCGAACCCAGTCCGCCAATCAACGTATCCGCACCGCCAAGACCAATCAGGACATCGTCGCCGGCCCCGCCGTCGAGGATGTTCGCGTCCGCATCGTTGCCGGCCAGCGTATCGGTAAAGGCCGAGCCGGTGAGGTTCTCGATGCTGGTCAGCACGTCGCCTTCGGCATGGCCGCCAGCGGCTGTTCCGGTTTCCAGGCTGATGATGACGCCCACTGTCGAGGCGGTATAATCGGCAGTGTCGGAACCGCCGACGCCGCCGTCCAGCGTGTCGGCACCGCCAAGGCCGGCAAGCACGTCGTTGCCGGCACCACCGGTAAGGATGTTCGCGTCCGCGTCGGTCCCGGTCAGCGTATCGTCAAAGCTCGATCCGATGAGGTTTTCGATGCCGGTCAGCGTATCGCCTTCGGCATGGCCGCCGCTCCCGGTGCCGGTGTTAAGGTTGACGATGACGCCTGCCGTCGAGGCGATGTAGTTGGCGGTGTCCGTGCCGGCGTCACCAATCAATGTGTCGGCACCGCCAAGCCCAATCAGAGCATCGTTGCCATCCCCGCCGTTCAGGACATTCGCGCCGGCATCGGTGCCGGTCAGCGTATCGTCGAAAGCCGAGCCGGTGAGGTTCTCGATGCCGGTCAGCGTATCGCCTACGGCATGGCCGCCGGCGACAGTTCCGGCTTCCAGGCTGATGATGACCCCCGCCGTCGAGGCGGTGTAGTCGGCCGTGTCGGTGCCGAGGCCACCGATCAATGCGTCCGCGCCATCAAGTCCGGCGAGCACATTGTTTCCGGCATCGCCAGTCAGGCTGTCAGCGAATGCCGAACCGGTGACGTTCTCGATGCCGACCAGTGTGTCGCCGCCGGCATGGCCGCTGGAAACCTGCACGCCGAGGTTCAGGTCCACCGTTACGCCGGCGGTGGAGTTGGTGTAGCTGACGGTGTCATTGTCGGCGCCGCCGTCCAGGAGTTCGACATTCGAATTGGCGATCAGCGTGTCGTTGCCGCCATTGCCGTGGAGGGTTACCGCGCTTCCCCCGGCCGTCGCGAGGACGTCGTTGAAGGCTGTGCCCTGGAATTCTTCGATCCCCGCGCTGGCGGCGATCGTACCGATCAGGGTGCCATCGAGAAAACGGATGCCACCGTCGATCTCGCTGATGACGACGCCTTGCGCGAAATCCGAATAGTCGAGGATGTCGTAGCCGTCATAGCCGCCGAAGCGATTGCCTGCGGCGGTGCCGATAAGAATGTCGTCGCCACTGAGCGCGGCGATGAGATCACCGGGATTGAAGGTGACGTCAGTGTAGCCGGGCGGTGCTGTGTGCCCATCGCCTGCGAGATGGATAAAATCATTGCCGTCGGTGCCAAAAACAGTCGCCATTTTGGTCTCCACTCCTCCTGGATTGACCGGTATCGCTTCAGTCCGCCACTGGCGCCCGCGTCTCCTCAATCATGACGGGAAGGTTTGCCGCCGTCACCTATGCCGGTTGTATATCCTTAACCATTCCTTCATTGCCGCCGTACAAAGCCGCAAGCCACTCGCCTCGACTGGCCTTGCCGTTGATGTGACGCCAAAGCGGGGAAGGGCTCGGGCGTACCGGACGACTGCCTGTTCAATGCCTCAGGCCGGGGGCTTCCTGGCCGGTGCGTTCGACATATTCGACGTAGCCGCCGCCATAGGTATGGATGCCCTCGGGCGTCAGTTCCAGCACGCGGTTGGACAGCGCCGCGAGGAAATGCCGGTCGTGCGAAACGAAAAGCATCGTGCCCTCATACTGCGCAAGCGCTGAGATCAGCATTTCCTTGGTGGCGATGTCCAGATGGTTGGTCGGCTCGTCCAGCACCAGCAGGTTGGGTGGATCGAACAGCATGATCGCCATGACCAGCCGCGCCTTCTCCCCGCCTGAAAGCACCCGGCACTTCTTCTCGATCTCGTCGCCAGAGAAGCCGAAGCAGCCGGCGAGCGCGCGCAGCGGTGCCTGGCCCGCCTGCGGGAACGAATGCTCGAGCTGTTCGAAGACCGTCAGGTCGCCGTCGAGCAGGTCCATGGCATGCTGGGCGAAATAACCCATCTTGACGCTCGGCCCACGCGCCACCGTGCCCTGGTCCGGCTCCGAAGCGCCGGCGACGAGCTTGAGTAATGTCGACTTGCCGGCACCGTTGATGCCCATGATGCACCACCGCTCGCGGCGGCGAACCTGGAAGTCGAGGCCTTCATAGATGACCTTGCTGCCGTAGCGCTTGTGCACGTTCCTGATCGTAACGACGTCTTCACCGGAGCGCGGCGCCGGCTGGAATTCGAAGGCCACCGTCTGGCGGCGCTTGGGCGGCTCGACGCGGTCGATCTTGTCCAGCTTCTTGACGCGGCTCTGTACCTGCGCGGCATGCGAGGCGCGCGCCTTGAAGCGCTCGATGAACTTGATCTCCTTGGCGAGCATGGCCTGCTGTCGTTCGAACTGCGCCTGCTGCTGCTTGTCGGCCAGCTGGCGCTGCTGCTCGTAGAATTCGTAGTCGCCGGAATAGGTGGTGAGCGATCCGCTGTCGATCTCGATGATCTTGTTGACGATGCGGTTCATGAAGGCGCGGTCGTGCGAGGTCATCAACAGCGCGCCGTCATAGCCTTTCAGGAACGCCTCCAGCCAGATCAGGCTTTCGAGGTCGAGATGGTTCGACGGCTCGTCGAGAAGCATCACGTCCGGGCGCATCAGGAGGATGCGGGCGAGCGCCACGCGCATCTTCCAGCCGCCCGAGAGCGCGCCGACGTCGCCGTCCATCATCTCCTGGCTGAAACCCAGCCCGTCCAGCACCTCGCGGGCGCGGCCGTCAAGCGAATAGCCGTCCAATTCCTCGTAGCGGGCCTGCACTTCGCCATAGCGCTCGATGACGGCATCCATCTCGTCGGCGCGTTCGGGATCGACCATCGCCGCTTCAAGCGCGCGAAGCTCCGCCGCGATCTCGCTCACGGGTCCGGCACCTTCCATGACCTCGGCCACGGCACTATGGCCCGACATCTCGCCGACGTCCTGGTTGAAATAGCCGATGGTGATGCCGCGCTCGGTCGAAACCTGGCCCTCGTCGGGCAGCTCCTCGCTGTTGATCATGCGGAACAGCGTCGTCTTGCCCGCGCCATTGGGGCCGACCAGGCCGATCTTCTCCTGCTTCTGCAGGGTCGCGGAGGCCTCGATGAAAAGCAGCCGGTGGCTGTTCTGCTTGCTGACGTTTTCGATGCGGATCATGGTTTCGATGCCTGGGAGGGGATTGCTGCGGCCTTATGGCATGTACCGTTTGCGGCGGCGAGCGGCCGAACCGGATAAATTTCCGGAAAGCTGGAAAACAAAACGGCGGGCCAAAAACCCGCCGTTTCGCAAATAACAGACCAACGATGGCTTACGCCGCCGGGGCTTCCTCGGCCGGAGCAGCGGCTGCTGCAGCGAGGGCTGCTGCAGCGGTTTCCTGGGCCTTCTTGATGGCGTCGGCGCGTTCCTGCGCCTTCTTGCCCGGAAGTGCCTTGGTCGGGTTGTTGCGGGCGTCGCGCTTGGTCAGGCCGGCGGCGTCGAGGAAGCGGGCAACGCGATCGGTCGGCAGGGCGCCGTGGCCGAGCCAATGCTTGATGCGGTCCTCATCGATCTTGATGCGCTCGCCTTCCTTGGGCAGCATCGGGTTCCAGGCGCCGACCGTCTCGATGAAACGGCCATCGCGCGGCGAGCGCACGTCGGCGATGACGATGTGGTAGTAAGGGCGCTTCTTGGAGCCCGCACGGGCCAGACGAATCTTCAGTGACATGTTCTTCTCCTAGGGGGTTCGTTCAATTCAGGTGGTCTGTTGTCCGCCGCGTGATGCGGTCGAATTCTCGGTGCCATTCGAAGCAGCAATAGCCTCGTGATGGCGGATCACTTCGCGGATGATGAAGTTCAGGAACTTCTCCGCGAAATCGGGGTCGAGCTGGGCGTCGTCGGCAAGCCGGCGAAGGCGCTCTATCTGGGTCTGTTCGCGCGCCGGATCGGCAGGCGGCAGGCCGTGGGTAGCCTTGAGAACGCCCACTGCCTTGGTGCAGCGAAAACGCTCGGCCAGCATATGGATGAGGGCTGCATCGATGTTGTCGATCGAAGCGCGGTATTCGGCCAGCATTGCCTTCGGGTTCACATCGTCCATGACGCCGCTCACTTCTTCTTGCCGAGGCCGGGCAGACCGCCGGGTCCGCCGAGGCCGGGTAGCTTCATGCCGCCGGGAAGGCCGGGGAGACCGCCGCCGCCGAGACCGGGAAGGCCGCCTGGCAGGCCTTTGCCGAGGCCGGATGCCTGAGCCTGCTTCTGCAAGGCTTCGAGCTGTTTCGGGTCCATCTTGGACAGGTCGGGCATGCCACCCATGCCGCCGGCAAGGCCGCCGAGGCCCATCTTCTGCGCCATGCCGCCCATGAGGCCGCGCATCAGGCCACCGCCTTTGCCCTTGCCGCCCATGGCCTTCATCATGTCGGCCATGCCGCGATGCATCTTAAGCAGCTTGTTGATTTCGGCGGCATCGGTGCCGGAGCCGGCAGCGATGCGCTTCTTGCGCGAGTGCTTGAGCAGGTCGGGATTGGCGCGCTCGGCCTTGGTCATCGAGGAGATGATGGCGAGCTGGCGGCCGAACATCTTGTCGTCGAGGCCGGCAGCCGCAATCTGGTCCTTCATCTTGCCCATGCCGGGCATCATGCCCATGATGCCGCCCATTCCGCCCATCTTCTGCATCTGGCCAAGCTGGCCGGCAAGATCGTTGAGGTCGAACTTGCCCGACTGCATCTTCTTGGCCATCGCCGCGGCCTGTTCCGCGTCGATGTTTTCGGCGGCTTTCTCGACCAGCGAGACGATGTCGCCCATGCCGAGGATGCGGTCGGCGATGCGCTTGGGATGGAATTCCTCCAGCGCGTCCATCTTTTCGCCGACGCCGACCAGCTTGATCGGCTTGCCGGTGACGGCGCGCATGGAAAGGGCGGCACCGCCGCGGCCATCGCCGTCCATGCGGGTGAGCACGAGGCCGGTGATGCCGACGCGCTCGTCGAAATTCTTGGCGAGGTTGACGGCGTCCTGGCCGGTCAGCGAGTCGGCGACCAGCAGGATTTCGTGCGGCGAGGAGACGCGCTTGATGTCGGCCATCTCGGCCATCAGCGGCTCGTCGATATGGGTGCGGCCGGCTGTGTCGAGAATAACCACGTCGTGGCCACCGAGCTTGGCCGCCTGCACGGCGCGCTTGGCGATGTCGACCGGCGTCTGGCCGGCGACGATCGGCAGTGTGGCGACCTTCACCTGCTCGCCGATCTGGCGAAGCTGCTCCTGGGCAGCCGGGCGGCGCGTGTCGAGCGAGGCCATCAGGACCTTCTTGCCCTGGCGCTCGGTCAGCCGCTTGGCGATCTTGCCGGTGGTGGTGGTCTTGCCGGAGCCCTGCAGGCCGACCATCATGACGACGACCGGAGCCGGCGCGTTGAGGTCGATCGGTTCGCCTTCGGCGCCCAGCATCTCGACCAGCTCGTCATGGACGATCTTGACGACCATCTGGCCCGGCTTGATCGACTTCAGGACTTCGGCGCCGACAGCCTTCGAGCGCACCTTGTCGACGAAGGAACGCACGACCTCGAGCGCGACGTCGGCCTCGATCAGCGCGCGGCGAACCTCGCGCAGGGCAGCCGTGACATCGGCCTCCGACAGCGCGCCACGGCCGGTAAGGCCGTTCAGGATCGAGCCAAGGCGTTCCTGTAGCGATTCAAACATTCAGTTTCCCTTTATCTCTGGCACCCGGATGATGCCCGAGAGGTAGTGCTTTCGCGCCGAAGTTAAAACCCAAGCAAAGCCCAAAACCAAAAAGCACCCGGGGGCGCATTGCGCTGCCGGGTGTTGGCCTCCGGGATCGATTTATACCACTAGGGGTCCCGGTCGGCTGCTCGGAGTCTGTTACTCGTCGCGGAATTTCGAGGCTGTAGACAGGAAAAGGCGGCAGGAGTCAAGGGAATGGCACGAAAACGGGGCCCCGATGGGATTCAAAGCGCCAGCTTCATACCTTCATGGCTCGCCTTGAAGCCGAGTGACTCGTAAAAGGCAAGCGCCTCGGGCCGCGCCTTGTCGGTGGTGAGTTGGACGAGGCCGCAGCCGCGCGACCGGCATTGCTCGATTGCCCATGCGAAAAAGGCCTTGCCCGCGCCGCGTCCCCGCAGCGAGACGGCGATGCGCACGCTTTCGATCTGGCCGCGCCACATGCCCGTGCGCGACAGGCCGGGAATGAAGGTGATCTGCAGGCAGCCAACGACGGCTCCGTCCAGTTCGGCGACGGCAAGAAGCTGGTTGGGATCGCGCGCTATTGCTTCGAAGGCAGCACTATAGCGCTGGTCCAGCGGCAGAGAAGCATTTTCGCGTGTGCTACCGAGGTTGTCGTCAGCCAGAAGGGCGACGATGGCGGCAAGGTCGGATTCACTGGCTGGACGGAACAGAAGATCGCTCATGGCTGCACGGGAGATGCCTCAGCCGCCTCGGGCATGGGCGAAAGCGGGGCGCTGTCGGCTGAGACTTTCAAAGGCGAGCGCGGATGCAGGAGAAGGAGGGCCGTCAGCAGGCTGGCGACAAGCCCGATCCCGCCAACGATGACCATGTCGGTCGGTGTCCACCCGTCCCCTTCCAACGGCTTGCCGTTGAAAAGGGCAAGGGCACTGAACGAGCTCTGATGTGAAACCAGCAGAAACGCCACCAGATTGTTGCCGAGATGCGCGCCCATCGCCGCGCCCAGATTGCCGGTCTTGTAGACGAGCAATGTCAGCACGACGGTAAACAGGCCGATCGAGGCCAGTCCAACGGCATTCACCATCATGCTGGTGCCGGGGCTCCAATGCAGCGAAACGAATGCCAGCCCCGGCAGAAGCGCCCAGACCAGCGGGCTTCGGAAGCGATGCGCTAGGCCTCTCAGCAAATAGCCGCGGAACAGGATTTCTTCCGAAGAGGTCTGCACGAAGATCAGAAGTCCCGCAGGGACCAGAAGCAGCAGCCATGACGACAGATCGAGCGAACTCCGCGTCATTTCGGGCTGAAGTGCATACAAAAGCACCTCGGACAGCAGCGAGGTCGCCAGCACGGCCGCCAGCCCCTTCCAGAAGCCCGGCCACGATATCCTGCGGCTGTAGCCGAACAATGCGCTGAGCGGCTCGCGGTGGGTGTGGCGCATCTCGATCCAGACACCGAGCCAGATGCCTGCGAAGGTGAGGAGTGCGGCCAGCATTCCTACGCTTGTCTCGAGGAAACTTCCTTCGGTCGGGGCGGCAAGATAGTGCTCGGCCACGAGTGTGACGCCGACTGTCACGGCGAACCAGAAGGCAGTGATGATCAGCGTGCCGACAAGCAGACGCGGCAGCGTCGTCTTGTTGGCGCTGCGCCTGTATTGCTCAAAAGCGGTCGGATCCAGTGTCATGCAAGCCCCTTCGCGCGAATATACCCAATCTCAGGATTCGGGGAACAGGTTGCGGCGGACAAAAGGCATTTTCAACTTAGCTAATGTTAAGGAATTCCAGCTAAGATATAGTGGGGTAAGCATGCGGCTCCGTTTAGAGTGTCATCCATGAATGATGCATCCGACCGTTCGCGTTCCGATCGGGTTGACGACCATCACTCCTACCCCGACGGCGCGGCCTCGGCCCTGGTCGGCTTTGCCGACACGACGGAACTTGCCCTGATGATGATCGATGCGCGCGGCATCATCACCTATGTCAACCGAGCGGGCCAGCGCCTGCTCGGCTATGAACGCCACGAAATGATCGGCCACACGCTCGACCTGATCATTCCTGAGCGCTTGCGTGGCGCACACAGCGCCGGCGTGGCGCGTGTCGGAAGCGGCCAGCCGTCGAAGCTCAGCGGCAAGACGGTAGAGGTCGCGGCCTTGCGGCGCGACGGCACAGAATTCCCCATCGAGCTGTCGCTTTCGGTCTGGCAAGGGCCGGACGGCGTGGTGATGGGCGGCATCATCCGCGACATATCCGAGCGCCGCCAGCGCGATACGCGGCTTCACCGGCTTGCCCATCACGATCCGCTGACCGGCCTTCCCAACCGCGCGCAGGTCAACGAGCGGCTCGGCGCCATCCTTGCGGCAGGCGGGCAGGCGGCCATACTCCTGTTCGATCTCGACGGCTTCAAGAAGGTCAATGACAATCTCGGCCATGCGACCGGAGATACGTTGTTGCAGGCGCTTGCGGTGCGGCTGCCTGCCGTGCTCGATGCCGACGCGATCCCGGCGAGAATTGGCGGCGACGAGTTTGCCGTTATTCTGCCCGATGTCGGCGATCCCATGAAAGCGTCCGCTGCCGCGCGGTCCATCCTCGATGCCTTCCGGCAGTCCTTCACCATCGGCGATCATGTCCTCAAGCTCGGTGCCTGCGTCGGCGTTGCCCTCGGGCCTGCCCATGGCGCCGATCCAGAAGAGCTGATTGCAAGCGCCGATCTCGCGCTGTCCCACGCCAGGCGCGACGGCAGCCCGGGTTTCAGGCTTTATGAGCCGGCAATGCGCAGCGCGATGGCGGCGCGGCGGCTGATGAAGGACGAACTGCTTCAAGCCGTCGGCGCCGGGGAACTGGTTCTGCACTACCAGCCGCAGATCGACCTCGAAAGCGGTGCGGTCTTCGGGGCCGAGGCGCTTCTGCGCTGGAACCACCCGACGCGCGGCCTGCTTTTCCCGGCTACGTTCCTGTCGGTGCTCGAATCCCATTCGCTGGCACTGCAGGTCGGCGGCTGGATCCTCGACGAAGCCTGCCGGCAGGCCGCCGAATGGCGCAGCACAGGTCTGCCCGACATGCGGATCGCGGCAAACTTGTTTTCCGCGCAGATAAACGCTGGAAACCTGGCGCAGGTGGTGACCGAGACGCTCGATCGTCACGGGCTGCCGCCGGAGGCGCTGGAGGTCGAGGTAACGGAGACGGTCGTTCTCGAAAACGACGACCGGGTGCTGGCGCCCTTCCGCGAACTTCGCGACCGTCAGGTCGGGGTGGCCTTCGACGATTTCGGTACCGGCCACGCCTCGCTGAGCACGCTCAAGCGTTTTCCGCTGACCACGCTGAAGATCGACCGGAGCTTCGTTCGCGACCTGCTCACCGACCGCTCGGCTGGCGCAATCGTCCAGGCGCTGCTGGGCATGGGGCGCAGCATGGGTCTCGATGTCATAGCCGAGGGTATCGAAACCGAGAAACAGCAGGCCGCACTGCTCGCCATGGGCTGCAGGATCGGCCAGGGTTATCTCTACGCCAGGGCGCTGCCGTCCGAGGAATTCACGCGCCGGTTCGTCGAGACCAAGGGCAAGGCCAGGGGGAAGGCTGCCGGATCCCGCTGATTGACATCCAGCCGTTCCACAATGCTGCCCCTTCGAGGGGATGGCCGACCCTCAATCGGCTCGGCTGATCCGCGCACTCGGCCGGGCGAGAAAAGGCTTAAACGCTGCCGCGACCTTGGCAAGGAATCCCTTGCTGAATGATCCCAATACCTCTGTGTTCGGATCATAATAGAACGAGTGTTCGGCTATGTCGTGATTGAACTCGGAAACTGTGATCCACGCATCTTTCCAGTCGCGGATTCCGGCCCTGCGGCATTCGAGTTGCGGAATCTCCAAAGCGGTCTGATCGGACCGGGGTGGGGTGCCGGAGATGGCCAAAAGGATCAAATTCGTCTGATTGCCGCTGGGTATAGCAAGTACCATGCAGACCGGGCGAGACTTCCGCCCTTCAGTTTCGCCTTTGTCGCGCTGCCATGCCCAGAGATATGGGAAGCGGATGATTGAACCGTTGGCTGGAATGTCAGCCACCGGTTTGGCTTCCTTCCTCTATCAGCCGGTCCAGTTCAGGACCGATCAACTCTGCCAATTCCGGCGGTGCTTCATGCGGGCCGTAAACCTTACGCGGATCGAGCTGCAATTTCATGGCCTCGAAATCATCGTAGGTCATCAGGACATAGCGGGGTTTACGGTGTTGGGTGATGGTGACTGGCTGGCGATCTGCCGCCATGGTCACGGTCTTGATGTCACGCAGCAGGTCTACTGTCGAAAATTTCCGCATCATGTAATTCCTTCGAATAATGCGGAATATACAAATTATTTGACTATTAGACAAGGTGCATTCGCAAGGCGTCAAATCGAAGACGACGACTTCTGCGATGGAACATTCCAATTACGGGGCCGAACGGCGAGAGCCGTCCGGCGTTTTTCATGGGTTATGCGGTCGGGTCACCGCACGACATAGACGATCCTGCGCGTGCCTGGATCGACCAGGGCCGGCTGGCCGTTCACATAGACATAGCGATAGTCGTAGTCGGGAATTTCCTGAAGTTCGACCGTGTCGGGCAGGCCTGCGCCGACGACGACTTCACCGTCGAGGTAAACCGGGTCGACCTGATGGCTGGTGACATAGGTGCGCACTTCCGGCGGCGGTTCCGCCGCAGCCCCTGCCGAGCCTCCGACCGCCACGCCGGCTACGCCGCCGACAGCTGCACCGATAGGTCCACCGATGAGTGCGCCACCGATTGCGCCGGTGGCACCACCGACCAATGCGCCTGTTGCGCCGCCTTCACCCTTGGGCGCTTCGACGATTGTCACCTGGGAATCTGCGGGGCGCTCGCTGAGCACGACGCCCGATCCACCGAAATCGCCGGTCAGATAGTCGGCATAGACCCAACCCTCGCCATCGGCGGTGACGACCGAGCACCATTTGCTGTTTTCGATACAGCCATTGAGGGTGGTGCCCTCATTGGCGCCGATGAAGCTGACGACAGGGTATTGCGGGCCAGGCCCCGAGCGGACATTGAGGTCCGTCACGGCAGTTACTTCAGCGGCAAAGGCCGCTCCCGAAATGGCAAGCAAGGCGGCGGCTGCCACTGAGCCAAGAATCATGGATTTCATCATCTCTCTCCGTTTTTGACCCCTCTAGAGAGGATCAATCCGGGGAGGCTCCATGAGTTCCCGCTAAAATAAGGTCATTCAGTGACGATTTCGGGGCAAGGGACAGGCGGTTGGCGATCTCGCCGGCAACGGCTTCGCCCGACAATCTTGCGCCGCCGCAGGTCTGGATCAACGGCCCGCTGAGCGCCTCGCCAGCAAAATATATGCGCTCGGCGACCGGCTGCATGAGGGTCGCGCGGGCGGACGCCTTGCCGGGCCGCGCGGCAGCGTAAGCACCGCGCACGAAGCGCTCCGCCCCCCAATTGGTCATCATGGCGCGGCCGACATGCTTCCTCACGTCGCTGCCGAAAATGCCGCAAAGCCGGTCGGTGACAAAATCGATGCCCGCCGCCTCGCCGGCGGCCGACATCTCCCAGGCGAAGTCGCCGCCGACGAAACCGACCATCAGGTCGAGATCGAAGGGGAAGCAGAGGAAATAGACATCGTGGCGGGCCGGCCGCTCGATCAGCAGGTCGTCGAACGGGTTAAGGCCGAGGCGCGTGCCTTTGATCTCGATCGGCAGCTTCGTCAGCATGCCCATCGGCAGATCGAAGAACGCCTCGACATAGGCGTCCGGCAGAAAGGGCGAGAACTCGATCTCCTCGAAGGCCAGCACCGCCGGCGAGGCGGTGACGATGACGGCCTTGGCGCGGATGGTGCCGCGATCGGTGACGACGGCAACCCCCGGCACGTCCCAGAGGATCTTGCGGACGGGTGTCGACAGTTCCACCGGCACGTCGGCACCGAAGCGGGCGACCAGCGCGCCCAAACCCTCCTTGGTGAAATAATTAGGGTCGAGGTCGGCTGCGGCGCGGAAATCCTGGACCGAGACCTCGTCGTAATCCTGGCCGAAGTCCATCGGACCGGAAAAGGTTGCGGCAGCGCGCGGAGCAGAACCTTTGGCCAGCCGGCCCGAGGCGAGCAGCGCGGAGACGCGGTCGTCGGCGCCGTCCCATTTTTCCAGAAGAGCCGCAAGCTGGGCGTCGGCGCGCTTCATCTCCGCCTCTTCGGCCTCGCTGGCCTTGCGCTTGCCATAATAGAGGTGATCGACATTCATGTCGTGGTGGTGGAGCGTCCAGCCTGCTGACTGGGCGTCCGGAAAATACGGGTTGCGGTCGGCGGCATGCAGCCAGGCGCAGCCGATATCGAAGGGAACGCCGAAATGCTGGCTGGAGGTCCAGGCCCTGCCGCCGATACGGTCCATGGCCTCGAGAACCCTGAAGGAAAGACCGGCGGCCCGCAGGACTTTTGCCGCGGCAAGACCTGCCGAACCCGCGCCGACGATCACGACATCGACATCTTCCATGAAGTCCCCCTCAGGACTTTGATCAGGACCGGGCGATCAGATACCGTTCCCAGTACTTGACCTTACGGAAATTTCATCTTGTTCGCCAGTATCGCTTGCTTTGCTCGTAAACCTGATCTTAACGGTGACAAATCAAGCAATTGCTGGCAGATAGCGTTTCAGGGACGTGATTCAGGCAATCAGGAGAACAGCATGGCATTTTCTGCCAAGGGAAAGATTTTTGCCGCCGCCGCCTTCGCCATGCTCGGTCTTGCGACCGGCAGCGCAAATGCGGCGCAATGCGGCAACACTGCCGCCGGTTTCGAGGCATGGAAGAAGCAGTTCGGCCAGGAAGCTGCGGCCAACGGCATCAGCGGCCGTGCGCTGAGCGCGCTGGCCGGCACCAAATATGCCACCAAGACCATCTCCGCCGACCGCAACCAGCATAGCTTCAAGCTGTCGCTGAGCCAGTTCATGGCCAAGCGCGGCGGCAAGACCATCGCCTCGCGCGGCAAGGCGATGAAGGCGCAGAATGCCGCGCTGTTCGATCGCATCGAGCAGCGCTACGGCGTGCCCGCCGGCCCACTGATCGCGATCTGGGGCATGGAAACGGGTTTCGGCAGCTTCACCGGCAACCAGAACACGCTGTCGGCTGTCGCGACGCTGGCCTATGACTGCCGCCGCAGCGACTATTTCACCGACCAGCTCTATGCCGCGCTGAAGCTGGTGCAGAACGGCACTCTGACGGCCTCTACGACAGGTGCAGCGCATGGCGAGATCGGCCAGACCCAGTTCCTGCCGGTGAACGTGCTGAAATACGGCGTCGATGGCGACGGCAATGGCCGCGTCGACCTCAAGGGCAAGGCCGACGCACTGGCCTCGACCGCCAACTTCCTGCGCGGCCATGGCTGGTCGCGCGGTGGCGGCTACCAGCCGGGACAGGCCAATTTCGGCGCCATCCAGGGCTGGAACGCAGCCAGCGTCTACCAGCAGGCCATCGCCATTATCGGCGCGGAAATCGACGGGCAGTAAAAATCCCTGAAGCGAAACAAAAAACCCGGCGGAGACGCCGGGTTTTTTGTTGGAATGGCGCTCTGATAAAGCTGTCTATTCGGCTTCCTGTATGCCGATGCTGTAGGAACAGCCGGCAAGCGTCTTGCCGGGATGAGAATCGACGGTCGAGACATTCACCGAAATGCGGGTCTGGAACCGCATGCCGTTATCTTCCTCGGTCTTGTCGACGAGGACTTTCTCGCCGAGGAACTTTTCGGGCGTCGAGATCTCGGGCGTGATTTCCAGTTTCTGCGCCATCTCCGCCGGCGAAATGCCGTCGAGAACCGCCATGGGTCCGGAGGCAGTAAAGGCGATCGTATCGGTTTCCTGGCCGAAGACGCTGACCGGGGCGGGCAGGCGGTACTGCTTCAGGAAGGGATTGCCGGATTCCGTTTCCTGCCAGTCAAGCGTGCTGGATGTGTCCGTTTCCGCCGCCAGCCAGAAAGCAAAAACATTGTAAGTTTGAACGTCGGCCCGGCACTCGATGAGCGCGGGCAGATCGAGCGTCGAAGGGTCGAAGCCGGCATCCTGGGCCGATGCTGGTCCTGCCATAAGCAGGCAAAACGTCAGACATCGGCCAGGGCGCATGGGTCTCACCCGCGCCGGTCGCGCGCGGCGAGCGTGCGCAGGCGCAGCGCGTTGAGCTTGATGAAGCCGGCGGCGTCTTTCTGGTCGTAGGCGCCCTGGTCGTCCTCGAAGGTGACCAGCTTGTCGGAATAGAGCGATTTCGGGCTCTCGCGGCCGGTGACCATGACATTGCCCTTGTAGAGCTTCAGCGTCACTTCGCCTTCGACATTCTTCTGGCTGAGATCGATCGCCGCCTGCAGCATCTCGCGCTCGGGCGAGAACCAGAAGCCGTAATAGATCAGCTCGGCATAGCGCGGCATCAGATCGTCCTTGAGGTGCGCGGCACCGCGGTCGAGCGTGATCGATTCGATGGCGCGGTGTGCCGCCAGCAGGATCGTGCCGCCCGGGGTCTCGTAGACGCCGCGCGACTTCATGCCGACGAAGCGGTTCTCGACCAGATCGAGACGGCCGATGCCGTTGTCGCGGCCATAATCATTGAGCTTGGCCAGCAGCGTTGCCGGCGACAGGCGCTCGCCATTGATGGAAACCGCGTCGCCCTTCTCGAAGCCGACCTTGATGACCGTCGCCTTGTCGGGTGCTGCCTCCGGCGAAATGGTGCGCATATGGACATATTCCGGCGCTTCGACTGCCGGGTCTTCCAGCACCTTGCCCTCGGAGGAGGAGTGCAGGAGGTTGGCGTCGACGGAGAAAGGCGCCTCGCCCTTCTTGTCCTTGGCGACCGGGATCTGGTGCTGTTCGGCGAATTCGAGCAGGTCGGTGCGGCTCTTGAACGACCAGTCGCGCCATGGCGCGATGATCTTGATGTCGGGGTTCAGCGCATAGGCGGAAAGTTCGAAGCGGACCTGGTCGTTGCCCTTGCCGGTGGCGCCGTGGGCGATGGCGTCGGCGCCGGTCTTTTTGGCGATTTCGACGAGATGCTTGGAAATCAGCGGGCGGGCAATCGAGGTGCCGAGCAGGTAGACGCCTTCATAGACGGCATTGGCGCGGAACATCGGGAAGACGAAATCGCGCACGAATTCCTCGCGCACGTCCTCGACGAAAATCTCCTTGATGCCGAGCATCTCGGCCTTCTTGCGGGCGGGCTCGAGTTCCTCGCCCTGGCCGAGATCGGCGGTGAAGGTCACGACCTCCGCGCCCAGCTCGGTCTGCAGCCATTTCAGGATGATGGAGGTATCGAGACCGCCGGAATAGGCGAGCACGACCTTTTTCACGTCTTTCCACTTCGACATTTTCTGATCCGGTCCTTCCAGTCGCGGAAAGGCCACGGCGGCGCTCCGCTTTCGGCGGGCACTATTAGCAGGAAAGGCAAAGCGGGCAAGCTTTGCGGGGCGTGAATCGCGCTGGCGCCGCAATCTGGTTTCGGCTAGCTTGCGCCGTTCTCAGCCGGGCCCGAAAAGAATGTCCTTCATTCCCGATACCGCCATCATCATCCAGTTCGCCATCGCGACCTTCATCATCGCCATCACGCCGGGTCCCGACATGACGCTGTTTGTCGGGCGGGCTCTGTCAGAGGGCAGGGCAGCCGGCTTTGCCTGCATGTTCGGGGCGATGAGCGGCATCATCATCCATACGGCGCTGGTGGCGTTGGGCCTGTCGGCGCTGATCGTCGCCTCGCCGCAGGCATTCCTTGCGCTGAAGATCGGCGGGGCGGGCTATCTGGTGTGGCTCGCCTATCAGGCGATAAGGCACGGCTCGGCGTTTTCGCCCGACATGACGAAGCGCGCACCGCGCTCGCTGTTCCAGAACTGGGCGACCGGGCTCGGCATCAATCTGCTCAACCCGAAGATCATCCTGTTCTTCATGACCTTCCTGCCGCAGTTCGTCTCCGCGCATGACCCGCACGCGCCGGGAAAGCTGTTCTTCCTCGGCGTGCTGTTCATTCCGCTGTCACTGCCGCTGACCGTGCCGATGGTCATCGCCGCCGACAAATTCGCCGGGCTGTTGAAGAAGAACCCGACGGTGACGCGCATCGTCGACTATCTGTTTGCCGGCGTGTTTTCGGCCTTTGCGCTGAAGATCCTTACGGCGCAGGCGAAGTAGGCGGGGCTTTTCTCTCGCTGCGCCAGCTCCCGGCGGAATTGCCTGCGACCAGCCAGTAGGCGATGCCGCCGACGAGCCCGCTGCCGATGAGCAGCATTGCCAGGCGTGGATCGTCGAGACGCAGCCAGTAGGGCTCTAGCCCCTCATTCACATCGACCTGCCATGTGCCGGAGAGCAGGATGCCGACAAGTGTCAGCGCCACGCCGCCACCGCAAAGCGCATGGGTCAGCCAGTCGCGCTTGCCGAGAAGCTCGGTGAAGGTGATTGCGATCATCGCGGGGAAGAATGCGTAATAGGCGACGAACAGCGCCATGAACGGAATGGTGAAGACAAGCGATGCGCTGGCGACCGGATCGCCGGGAGGGGCACCCAGCGCGCCCAACGCCAGAACATTTAGGAAGGCGCTCGCCGCCAGCGCTGCACCGACATAGCCGATGAGGATGACGAACAGCCGGCCGAGGATGAGTAGGATGCCGGTCATGATGTTGCGCCCTCCGGCGAAGCATCGGAAGACCCGTGGGCAACCAGCCAGAAGCTAAGCCCTCCCAGGAAGCCACCCGGCAGGCAGAACAAGGGCAGGCTGCTTTGCAAAAATGACTCTCCCGTCTCCCCGTTGAATTGGAAAAAGAGTTCCAAAAACAAAAAGGCCGGCAGAACGTTCAATGCTCCGGCGATGGAAAAGAAAAGCCAGTGACGCCGCTTGGAAACTCTCGCCACATACAGAGCGAGGATAAAACCCGGCAGCGCCGTGGGAAACGTGAAAATCAGCCCCGTCGCCATTGCGCCCGTGAGGTCCGACGCGGAACCGATAGCGCTGCCCTGAAGGAGGAAGACAGCAACAAAAACAGCGGCAAATACGGCGCAGACATAGCCCAGCGAGACAAGCGAGGCTCGCCTCAAAGTCGATGCAAGCCTCACTCGCCGTGCCCGGCGATCATCATGGCTTCGAGCGCGAGGCGCTCGGTCTTCTTCATGCGCTCCGACTCCGACTTCAGCTGGCCGCATGCGGCAAGAATGTCGCGGCCGCGCGGGGTGCGGATCGGCGAGGCATAGCCGGCATTGTTGATGTAGTCGGCGAACTTCTCGATCGTCTCCCAGTCCGAGCACTGGTAGTTGGTGCCGGGCCACGGGTTGAACGGGATCAGGTTGATCTTGGCCGGAACGCCCTTGAGCAGCTTGATCAGCGCCTTGGCGTCGTCGATGGAATCGTTGACGTCCTTCAGCATCACATATTCGAAGGTGATGCGGCGCGCATTGGACAGGCCGGGATAGTTGCGGCAGGCGGCGATCAGCTCCTTCAGCGGGTACTTCTTGTTGATCGGCACCAACATGTCGCGCAGATCGTCATTGGTGGCGTGCAGCGAGATCGCCAGCATGACGCCGATCTCCTCGCCGGTGCGGAAGATTTCCGGCACGACACCGGAGGTCGAAAGCGTGATGCGGCGCTTGGACAGCGACAGCCCGTCGCCGTCGGAGGCGATCAGGAGGGCCTTCTTGACCTCTTCGAAATTGTAGAGCGGCTCGCCCATTCCCATCATGACGATGTTGGAGATTTTTCGCCCTTCCGCCGGAACGATAGCGCCGTCGGGTGTGTCGCGGTCGGGGAAGTCGCCGAGCCGGTCGCGCGCCGACATCAGCTGGGTCAGGATTTCTTCCGCCGTCAGGTTGCGCACCAGCTTCTGCGTGCCGGTGTGGCAGAAGGAGCAGGTCAGCGTGCAGCCGACCTGGCTGGAAATGCACAGCGTGCCGCGCCCCTCCTCGGGGATGTAGACGGTTTCGATCTCGACCGGACGTCCGGCGCCGCGCGGCGGGAACCGAAAAAGCCATTTGCGCGTGCCGTCCGAGGAAATCTGTTCTTCGACAATCTCGGGGCGGGCAATGGTGAAATGCTCAGCGAGGGCTGCGCGCAGGTCCTTCGAGATGTTGAACATATGGGCAAAGTCGGAGACGCCGCGCACATAGAGCCAGTGCCAGAGCTGCTGGGCGCGCATCTTGGCCTGCCGCTCGGGCACGATGCCGGCGGCAACCAGTGCCTCGGCCATTTCGGCGCGCATCAGCCCGACCAGCGAGGCCTTTGCTGGCGTGGCGGCGCGGGCGCGCAATGCGTCGCGGGTTGTGTCTGCGGTGAGATCGAACGAAAGAGCCATGATACCGGTAATCGGGGTTGATGCGGTCGCGACGAGGCGATCCTTTGCGCCGCACATATCACGAGATCGCGGCGGCGTCACGGCCCCGCAGATGGGGAGGCTATGCGGCGTTTCCAAGGCGTGCGGCCAGAGAGGGCGTCAAATAAGCCTGCCTGATCGGCGATGCCGGCCAGGTGGGGACGAGGCTTCCTAAAAGAAAAGGCCGGGCGCTTTCGGTCCGGCCAGTTGGAAGTGCTGAAAAGATAGAGCGCTTACTTGCAGGTCGCGATCGACGAAAGTGCCGCCGAAATGCCCTTGAGCGAGAAGACGTAGCTGGTCGGATTGCCACGGCCGGATTTGGCGGCGATCTTCATGTCGGCACCGCCCTTCATGGCGGCGATCAGCAGCGGCTCCTCGGCGGCGTTTTCCACCCAGGCCGATTTTCCGCGCGTGAACATCGAGAAGGATTTGTCGCCGACCGTGACGGTGACCTTGGAGTTCGCCTGGAAATCATAGGAGGCGATGAATTGCGGCTCATAGGAGATCGACTGGCCGGGGCGCTGGCTGACGAAGAAGAAGATATCGCCGTGATCGAGCGTGGCCGGCTGCTTGTCGGTCGGCACGGTCAGCACGTAGCAAACCTTGCCGTTGTTGGCCTGGTAGCTGTAGGTGCCCCAGGCATTGTGCTGGCCGATCTTGGTTGCCGACTGGGCAAAGGACGGCGCCGCGCCCGCGACCAGAATGAGGCTCGATAATAGGACAGTCAGTCGGCGCATTGTTTTTGGTTTCCCTGTATTTCGCATTGTGGTGCGCAAGCAGGCCGGTCCGCCCTGCCCGTTTGGGTTCATTTTGATTTAATCTGGGTTACCAAAGGGTGAATGTTCCCTGAAAAAAGGATCATTACCACCAAAGGTATAACCGCCTCGCGCATGCAAGCCTCGCCGTCGAGACCTGCTAGCACCGTCCCTTGGTTGTGGTTGAAGACCACGAAAACGGCAAGAATTTGACTTTTCTTTTCAGGCTGCAATCTGGATGTCAACGCCGCTGCCCGCAACGTCCGGCCGGTCAGTCCAGTTCTTCAAGGGCTTCCTTGGCGGCAAGGCGATGCGCCGGGGTGATGTGGGCGCGTACGGCGGCAATCGCGGCCGACAGCACCGCGATGTCGTCGGTGAAGCCGAGGCCGAAGATGATGTCGGGAATGGCGTCGGTCGGCAGCACGAAATAGGCGAGAGCGCCGAGCAATATGCCCTTGGCGCGCAGCGGCGTCTTGCTGTCGAGCGCGCAGTAATAGGCGGCTATCACGTCCTCCATGAAGGGGACATGACGCGCCGCGCGCTTGGCGGTGTGCCAGAATCTGTCGCGGACGCGCTTCTCGTCGCCGCGCAAACCGTTGGTGTCGAAATCTCCGGCCTTGGCCATTCCGTTACTCCTGTCGCCCGGAATGTGGGAAAGCGTGAAGGGCTGCGCAAGAGATAGGGGTCAAAAACCGGTGGGGCTCCAGCCTTTAAGCCCCGCCCAGCGCCGTCTGCGTGGCCTCGCTCTCAAGTTTCTGTCTGGCCATTTCGCGCTTCCGTGCTATCGCTTGTCGGTTCTTATCATAGTGTCGGCACGATGATCGCAAAGTCCCAGACATCCATTCTTTTCGTATGCCTCGGCAATATCTGCCGTTCGCCGCTGGCCGAGGGCGTGTTTCGCGCTGTGATTTCCGAGCGCGGCGTTGCTGACGACTTCCTGCTCGACTCTGCCGGCACCGGCGGGTGGCATCAGGGCTCGGCGCCAGATCCGCGTTCGGTGGCGATCGCGGCCGAACATGGGTTGGACATTTCCGCGCAGAAGGCGCGCAAGGTAGTGTCGGCCGATTTCCAGCGCTTCGATCTTATTCTCGGCATGGACCGTTCGAATGTCGACGATCTCAGGCAAGCCGCCCCGCCCGAGGCGCGGGACAGGGTGCATCTGTTCCTCGACTTTGCCGGCGGCAAGGGGAATGATGTTCCTGATCCCTACTATGGCGGCGCGGATGGTTTTGGCGATGTCTACCGCATGATCCGCGATGCTTCGGAATCACTGGCCGACAGGCTGGAGCGTGAATCGACGCCCATCAGCGGCCAGGCCTCTTCGACGATATAGGGTCCGCCGCCGACCGAATCGCGCGACGACATCAGCACGAAGCGGCCGACCTTGAAGGGTATGGTGGAGAAATTGCCGCGCGCCGAAAGATATTGCGCGACATCCAGCGGGCTGGTGTTGCGTAGCCGCGCCAGCGTGACATGGGGCGAGAATTTGCGCGGGTCGGCCGGTACGCCGAGGCGCTGGCAGATGCGCTCGATCTCGGACTGAAGCGCGTAGAGATCAGGCGAGGTCTGTACGCCGGCCCAGACTGCATGCGGCTTTTTCGAGCCGAAGGCGCCGACGCCGGAAAGCTTCATCTGGAAGGATGGTCGTCGGACCCGGTCGAGGGCATTGGCGATCTCGTCGGCGACGTGGCCTTCGATGTCGCCGAAGAAGCGCAGAGTGAGGTGGTAGTTTTCAACGTCGATCCAGCGGGCTCCCGGCAGACCTCCACGCAGCAGTGAAAGTGAAAGCGCTGCGTCACGCGGGATTTCGAGGGCGGTGAAAAGTCTTGGCATCGCTGCCTCCCCGAATCGAACTCTTGATGTCTAGCGAATCACCGATCCGCAATGTGAGCAAGCTGTTTGTTTGTCGTGTCGGTTGGATGACATTGTCATCAACATGGTTGATCAGGATTTGTTCGCATTGGCCGAAATCGTCTTCTCGACCACCGGCAGGATGCGTTCGACCATGCGGTCGACGCCGGCGGCGTTGGGGTGCATGCCGTCTTCCAGCAGCAGCGTCTTGTCGGCAGCAACACCGTCGAGGAAGAACGGGTAGAGCGTGGCACCGTATTTTTCGGCAAGCTTGGGATAGATCGTGCCGAACTGCTCGCCATAGACGTGGCCGAGATTGGGCGCTGCGACCATGCCGGCCAGAAGCACCGGCATATCGCGCTCCTTGAGCCGCGCCAGCATCTTGTCGAGGTTCTGTTCGACGATCTCAGGGTCGATGCCGCGCAGCATGTCGTTGGCGCCAAGCTCCAGTATGACAAGCTGCGTGCCGTCGGGAATGGACCAGTCGAGGCGGGAAAGGCCGCCGCTGGTGGTGTCGCCGGAGACGCCGGCATTGGTGATCACGACATCGTGACCATTGTTGCGTAGCGCCTTTTCAAGCTTTTCGGGAAAGCTCTCGCCGGGGTTGAGGCCATATCCGGCCATAAGACTGTCGCCGAAGCCGACTATCTTGAACGGTTCGGCCCAAACAGGGCCTAGCGCCGTGAAAAAGGCAAGAGATGCGGCAAAGAGCGCGAAAGTCAGATGTTTCAATGCCATGTATCAAAGCCCATATGACGAATAAATTCCTGCCCGTTTCATTTCCATATAGGACAGATTTGCCGTGACAGAAGCCGTCATCGACCTGAAAGATGTTTCGCTGACACTGGGCACGGGGGCATCCTCCGTCCATGTGCTGAAGGGCGTGAGCCTGACGGTGACGGCGGGCGAGGCCACCGGGATCGTCGGGCCGTCCGGTTCCGGCAAGTCGACGCTGCTGATGGTTCTGGCCGGGCTGGAAGGGGTCGATTCGGGAACGGTACGAATTGCCGGCGAGCTTCTGAATGGCAAGAGCGAGGACCAGATCGCGGCGTTTCGCGGCCGCAATGTCGGCATCGTCTTTCAGTCCTTCCATCTCATTCCCAACATGACGGCGCTGGAAAATGTCGCTGTGCCGCTGGAGCTTGCGGGAAAGCGCGATGCCTTCGCCATCGCCGAGCGCGAACTTGCGTCGGTCGGCCTGGCTGACCGGGTGACGCATTATCCGGGCGAGCTTTCGGGCGGCGAGCAGCAGCGCGTGGCGATTGCCCGGGCGCTGGCGCCGGAGCCACGCATTCTCATTGCCGACGAGCCGACCGGCAATCTCGACCAGGCGACCGGGCGGCAGATCGCCGATCTTCTGTTCGCCAAGGCCAAGGAACGCGCCATGACGCTGGTGCTGGTCACGCATGATCCTTCGCTTGCCGCGCGCTGCTCGCGTCAGGTGGCGATGCGGTCGGGACGCATCGAGGCCGAGCCGCCGCTTGCTGTTGTTTCGGCCTGAGGCGGGCCGCTGATGCCGTTTTCGCAAACCCTCAAACTCGCAATCCGTTTCTCGCTGCGCGAAATGCGCGGCGGGTTTTCCGGCTTTTTGATCTTCCTCACCTGCATCGCGCTCGGCGTGGCAGCCATCGGCGGCGTCAATTCGGTGGCGCGGTCGATCACGGCGGGCGTTGCCAATGAGGGCCAGTCGCTGCTCGGCGGCGACCTGCGCTTCCAGCTCAACCAGCGCGAGGCGACTGCCGACGAAAGCGCCTTCCTGAACGGGCTCGGAACCCTGTCGGAAAGCGCCAACATGCGCTCGATGGCGCGGCTGGAGGACGGCTCCGACCAGTCGCTGGCCGAGGTGAAGGCCATCGACGGTGTCTACCCGCTGTTCGGCGCGCTGGTGACCGAACCGGCGCTGTCGCGCGATGCGATGTTCGGCGAGAAGGACGGCGTGTTCGGCGCTGCCGCGTCCGATCTTCTGTTCGAGCGGCTTGGCCTGAGGCTTGGCAGCCGCATAAAGCTTGGCACCGCCACTTTCGAACTGCGCGCAAAAGTCACCACCGAGCCGGACGCGGTTTCGGAAGGGTTCGGGTTTGCGCCGCGCCTCATGGTATCGCTGGATGGCCTGCGCGCCTCCGGCCTGGTCCAGCCCGGCAGCCTGGTCGAATATGCCTACAAGGTGCGGCTGGCCGACGGCAGCAGCGAGGCAGCCGTGACTTCGGTGCGCGAGGAAGCGACGGAAAAGTTTCCACAAGCGGGCTGGAGCATCCGCACGCGCACCAATGCGGCACCTGCGCTCTCTTCCAACATCGAGCGGTTTTCGCAGTTCCTGACGCTGGTCGGGCTGACGGCGCTGGTCGTCGGCGGGGTTGGCGTCGCTAATGCCGTGCGCGCCTATCTCGACGGCAAGCGAGGCGTCATCGCCACTTTTAAGAGCCTCGGTGCTTCGGGCGGCTTCGTCTTCACTGTCTATCTCGTGCAGATACTGATCATCGCCGTCATCGGCATCGTCATCGGGCTGGTCGTCGGCGCGCTGATGCCGTTTGCGGCGAGTGCCGCACTTTCGTCCGTCATTCCAGTGCCTGCCGAAGGCGGCATTTATCCAGGTGCATTGGCGATGGCTGCGCTGTTTGGCTTGCTGGTGACGCTGGCCTTTGCGCTGCTGCCGCTCGGCCGGGCGCGAGACGTGCCGGCAACCGCGCTGTTTCGTGAAATGGGGTTCGGCGGCGGTGGCTTGCCGCGCCGCATTTATGTCGTCGGTGCTCTCGGCATTGCAGCCCTTCTGGCGCTGCTCGCCATCTGGTTTTCGGGTGACCGGCGCATCGCGGCGATCTTCGTTGGCGCGACGATCTTTGCCTTCATCGTGCTGCGCAGCGTCGGTGTCGGTGTGCAGTGGCTGGCGAGGAAAAGCCCGCGCCTGCGCTCGACGGCGCTCAGGCTTGCCGTCGGCAACATCCATCGCCCCGGCGCGCTGACGCCGTCGGTCGTGCTTTCGCTCGGCCTTGGCCTGACGCTGCTGGTGACGCTGGCGCTGATCGACGGCAATCTTCGGCAGCAGATCGCCGGCAGCCTGCCGAAACAGGCGCCGAACTTCTTCTTCGTCGATATCCAGAGCACGGATGTCGATGCCTTCTCCGCGCTGGTCGAGAAGGAAGCTCCTGACGGCAAGCTGGTGCGCGTGCCGATGCTGCGTGGCCGCGTCATGGCGCTGAACGGCGTCGACGTGCAGAAACTGACGGTGCCGCCGGCGGGCGCCTGGGTGCTGCGCGGCGACCGTGGCCTGACCTATGCGAAGAACCAGCCTGAAAACTCGACGCTGAGCGCCGGCACATGGTGGCCGGAGGATTATTCGGGCGAGCCGCTGGTGTCCTTCGCGGCGGAAGAAGCCGGCGAGCTTGGCCTGAAGCTCGGCGATACGGTGACGGTCAATGTGCTTGGCCGCAACGTCACGGCAAAGATCGCCAATTTCCGCGAAGTTCAGTGGGAATCGATGGGCATCAATTTTGTCATGGTGTTTTCGCCCAACACATTTGCCGGCGCGCCGCATTCCTGGCTGGCGACGCTTTTGACGCCGAATGCCGACAGCGCCGAGGAGACGCGGCTGCTCAATGCCGTCACCCGCGCCTTCCCCGCCGTGACCACGGTGCGCGTCAAGGATGCGCTGGAAGTGGTGAACCGCATCGTCGGCCAGCTCGGCACGGCGATCCGGGCGGCGGCAAGCGTGGCGCTGATCGCCTCGGTGCTGGTGCTGGCCGGCGCGCTCGCCGCCGGCAACCGCGCGCGGGTCCATGATGCGGTGGTACTCAAGACGCTGGGCGCGACGCGGCGGACGCTGATTGCCGCCTTCTCGCTCGAATACATGCTGATCGGCCTGGCGACGGCGGTTTTCGCGCTCGCTGCCGGCGGCGTTGCGGCGTGGTTTGTTGTCGCACGAATCATGACGCTGCCGTCGAGTTTTCTACCCGAGGTGGCGGTGGCAACGATCCTGATAGCGCTCACTGTGACGGTCGGCATCGGTCTTATCGGCACCTGGAGAGTGTTGGGACACAAGGCGGCGCCGGTGCTGCGGAATCTGTAGCGGGCCGGCCTGTCAATCGATCGAAGGAGCTAGGCGCCGCTAGTCCTGATGGCGAAAAACGACATTTTTTGCCTTTTTCGTGCGATCACGAGGCATTGCGGCGTGTAACGGGTCTTGTTCTCGTCAAAAAGAATCATCATATTTGCCGCAGGCATGCTGGAGTCCCGCCAGCGGCGCCTGGGTTCATTTGAACCTGACACCCGACGGGGCAGAAGCAATAGAGGAAATCAATGGCTGACCTTCGCAACTATCAGACGCATGTCGCGAACGCGGGCACCCGCGCCGACGGCGTCATCGACGAGGGCCTGCGCGCCTACATGCTCAAGGTTTACAACCTTATGGCGCTTGGGCTCGCAATCACCGGTGTGGCCGCTCTCGCCACCATGATGATGGCGACCACCAACGATCCGGCGACCGCTGTCGCCACACTTGCCAACGGCAAGATGCTGACCAGCCTCGGCGTGGCCCTTTATGGCTCACCGCTGAAGTGGGTCGTCATGCTCGCTCCGCTCGGCATGGTGTTCTTCCTGAGCGCCCGTATCCAGTCGATGAGTGTTTCCGGCGCGCAGACCGCGTTCTGGGTTTTCGCCGGCCTGATGGGCCTGTC
The DNA here is from genome assembly GCF_037153935.1 of Mesorhizobium sp. CCNWLY176. Lineage (NCBI taxonomy): Bacteria > Pseudomonadati > Pseudomonadota > Alphaproteobacteria > Hyphomicrobiales > Phyllobacteriaceae > Mesorhizobium > Mesorhizobium sp. CCNWLY176. The sequence goes on along the minus strand of NZ_JBBBDZ010000019.1, from coordinate 58,704 downwards.
GCTGTCGTCGATCTTCCTGGTCTTCACGGCACAGAGCATCACGCAGACCTTCTTCGTGACCGCCGCCGCCTTCGGCGCGCTGTCGCTGTTCGGCTACACCACCAAGCGTGACCTGACCGGCATGGGCACCTTCCTGGTGATGGGCGTGTTCGGCCTGATCATCGCCATGGTCGTCAACATCTTCCTGGCGTCGCCTGCCCTGCAGTTCGCCATCTCGGCGATCGGCGTGCTGATATTCTCCGGCCTCACCGCCTATGACACGCAGAAGATCAAGGAGATGTATTTCGATGGCGACGACGTGCTCGTTTCCGGCCGCAAGGCGATCATGGGCGCGCTGACGCTGTATCTCGACTTCATCAACCTGTTCACCTTCCTGCTGCAGTTCCTCGGCAACCGCGAGTAATCGCGACCACCGCTGGACCAGCAACAAGACCGGGGCGGCCCAAAAGGCCGCCCTTTTCTTTTGTCTCGACGCCTGCTTTTATTCGTGCATGTCAGTTCGAGTGCGTAAATTATGAGCAACATCAATATCCGGGCGGCAGAGCCATCCGACCTCGATTCGATAACGGTGATCTACGCGGACGCGGTCGATCATGGCACGGCGAGCTACGAGCTCGAGCCGCCGTCACGCGCCGAAATGGGAGAGCGATTCGCCAGCCTGCGGGCCGACGGCTACCCCTATGTCGTTGCGGAGGAAGGTGGCCGAATCATCGGCTATGCCTATGCAGGGGCCTTCCGCGCCCGTCCGGCCTACCGCTTCATCGTCGAGAATTCCATCTATGTCGCGCCCGAAGCCAAGGGCAAGGGCGTCGGCCGGGCGCTGCTTGAACGGCTGATCACTGAAGCGACCGCGCTCGGCTTCCGGCAGATGATCGCCGTGATCGGCGATGGCTCGCCGCAGAGCCCGTCCGTCAGGCTGCACGAAAAACTGGGCTTCATCCATTCAGGCAGGCTGGAAGGGTCGGGCTACAAGCACGGCCGCTGGCTCGACACGGTGTTCATGCAGTTTCCGATGAATGGTGGTGCCGAGCTGCAACCCGATCCGGACTCGCTGCCGGAGCGGAAATTCCGCGGAAAAGCGTAGCGAAATCAAGCTTCTACGAGTTTCAGCGTCTTGTCGAAGACGCCGAGGACGCGGGCAAGTTCATGCCCGCGCTTGAGGATCAGGCCGCCGGCTGCGACGACGCTGAAGGCGCCCTGCTTGCGGGCGAGCTTCGGGTTCTTGACGATCTGGAACAGCGGTGTCTCGCTGGCGCGCCGGAATACCGAGAATACGGCGCGGTCGGGAAGGCGGTCTATGGCGTAGTCGCGCCATTCGTTTGCGGCGACCATCCGGCCGTAAAGACGAAGAATCTGTTCGAGCTCACGCCTCTCGAAGGAAACCGGTAGCTCCTGCCGCTCGCGCCTGGCCTCGTGAAGGGGAATCAATATTGCTGATTCCTGACCATCCTCCGCTCCACCTCCGCGATCGGTCATGCAGCTTAACCTTCCGTGACAGTTTGGCGACAAGAGAGTCGCGCTTTCGCCCGTGAAAAGCAAGCCCTGCTGCTCGAATACGCCCTAGGGTAGAATCAAGCCGGGTTCCTGTAACAAATCCGTACACTCTGTTTTTATAGGTGATACGCTGCCACAATTCTGACACCTTTTGCACAAGCTGCCGCCTCAATGTCAGTCGACTTTGCGGGTGTTGCCTGAGACGGTTCGGTCCGGCACCGGCCTGTAAACCCCAAGCCCCCCGCCCACGGGTCAGAGTCGGATCGAACCAACCTCAGCCTCCCAAGGAGGCTGAGTGCGACGATCCCAAATAAATTCGAACCGGTGTCAGCTCAGTTTGGCCCCGGTTTTTTGTTAGCTGAACGCTGGCGGAGCCACGGCTACAGCCTGTATGGAAATATCGCGCTGGTCGCTTCAGATAGCGCCCGGCACGACAGATCCGTCAGATGCGGTTGCCCTCCGGCTTGCGGTAGATGGCGGCACCCAGGACGGGGCCGGGCATGCCATCCTTGCCGACTGCCTGGAGCAGCACGGCAAAACCGCCCTTGGTGGCGATCTTGGTTGCCGGCAGTTCGTACCTTGCGGCCTTCCCGTGCCACATCCCGGCGCTCTGGATATCTGACACGGCGTTGACGTAGGTGACCGTGCGGCCCTTGTTCTCGCCCCGGGGCACGGCAATTGCCTGCGGCGCGTTGAAATATACCAGAACGACATGGGCCTTGGCCGGGCTCTGGCTCGCCGCCGATCCCGTTTCAATGACCAGGCTTTCGCCGGTAAGCTTGACGCTCACGTCGACGCTGAGGCCTTGCTCGGCTTTGTTCAGTTCTTCGAACGCATCCAGTATGTCGTCGCGCTTGGCGCCGTTGACGTGGATGCGGCCGTTGATCACTGCCTGGGGGGTGTAGACGGAGCGTGTCCCGAAGGAGCGCATATAGGCGTATTGGCGGTCGGTGCTGTCGGGGCTGCTGAGCGTGTCGCGCCAGCCGAGATAATCCCAATAGTCGACATGATAGGCCAGCGCCACGTAGTCACCCTTGGTGGCAAACTTCTCGAACAGGGCATCCGCCGGGGGGCAGGAACTGCAGCCCTGGCTGGTGAACAGCTCGATCACACCTAGAGGTCGCGTGCCATCGGCTGCCGCTGCCGCCGTGAGGGCCGGCATCGCCAGCGCTACGACCGCCAGCCGAGAGAAAAAACGCAATTCCATGGTCGTTCCACAATCCCCACCGGCCTTTAGCCGGGCTTTTTCATTGCCGAAACAATAGGCAGTGCGACAATCAACGGGAAGTCACGTTGCGGTGACACGGTGACCTGGTCGTGCCTTATAGTGTTGTAACGAGTGGTAAAGGTGCCAAGGCTAACGTCTCCGATATTGAAGCTCCAGCCAAAGACCTTCCGCGAATGCCCAACACCCTGTTCGATCATGTCGATCTCTACTGCGAAAGATTGGGCCCGGAACTCTGGGCGGAGCCGGCCAATGCGCTGACTAACCTGGCCTTCGTTGCCGCCGGCCTGTGGGGCGTGCGGGAGGTGCGCAGGCGCGGCACCGGCACGTTTGCCGAAGTGCTGGCGTGGTGGGCGGTGGCAATCGGCATCGGCTCGGCGCTGTTCCACACCTTCGCCAACCGGCTGACGATCTGGGCCGACGTTCTGCCGATTGCCGGCTTCACCCTTGCCTATACGCTTCTGAATCTGCGCCGCTTTCTCGGCTTCGGCTGGCCGAAGTCGATCGCGATCTTTGTGGGCTTCTATGCGGTGGTCGGATTTGCCACCTTCATGGTGCCGGACTGGCTGCGGCTGGCCTCGAACGGCTCTACGGGCTATATGCCGCCGTTCCTGGCCCTGATCTTCTTCGGCATTCTGGTGACGGCGCATGGCAATCGTGCCGGCTGGTACAATCTGGCCGCGGCTGCGATCTTCGTTGCTTCGGTCACGTTCCGCGCCATCGATCCTGTGGTGTGCGACGCGTTTCCGCTGGGCACGCACTTCCTGTGGCACATCCTGAACGGGCTGATGCTGGGGGTGCTGTTGATGGCCGTCGCGAAGTATGGTGGTTTGCATCGGACATCAACACGATAGCTCCATCTCGACGATGACAGGACTAGCAGTGAAAGCACCAGCCAAAAACATGCGCCCCGACGCGAGGGCGCGACGGCTCAAGGCTGGCCATTTCAGCGAGCTTGTCGTGATCGGCCGCGACGGCGGGCAGCCTCGCGTCGTCTATGACAGCGGCGAACTGATCGAGGCGCCGAACTGGACGCCGGACGGAAAATGGCTGGTCTACAACAGCGACGGACGCCTGTTCCGCATCTCGCTCGACGGCAGCGACGGGCCGCACCGCATCAACAGCGCGCCGGTTGAAAACCTCAACAACGATCACGTGATCGCGCCCGACGGGCAAAGCATCTTCGTCACCGCTTATGACGGTCATCTCTACGTTCTGCCGATCGCGGGCGGCACGCCCACAAGGGTCTCCCAGGAGACAGAGCGCGGCCTGCGCCACTATCTGCATGGCATCTCGCCCGATGGCGGCACACTGGCCTATGTCGGCATGGACCGCACGCCCGAGGGCGTGGCGACGACCTGGATCTGCACGATGCTGGCTGCAGGCGGCGGCGATGTCTTTCTCACCGACGGAGCCTGTCCTGTGGACGGACCGGAATTTTCGGCGGACGGAGAATGGATCTATTTCAACTCCGAAGCGGCGGCGGAGAGGCCCGGCCATGCGCAGATCTTCCGCATGCGTCGGGATGGCAGCGGCTTGGAGCAGCTGACGCATGATGCGCGGGTGAACTGGTTTCCGCATCCTTCGCCGGATGGCTCGCTGGTGGCATATCTGAGCTATCCGGAAGGCACGACGGGACATCCCGCCGACCGCGATGTGATCCTGCGCATGATGGACCCGGACGGAAACAACGTCCGCGACCTCGATGCCTTCCACGGCGGGCAAGGCACGATCAACGTCAATTCCTGGTCGCCCGATTCGCGGTTCTTCGCCTATGTGCGGTATCCGAGGTACGGTTAGATCGTTTCAGGTCTTGGTGGCGGCGTAGACTTCCCCTACCGCATAAGAATTCGACCCCTCTCCGTCTCGGGCTTTGCCCGAGCCACCTCTCCCCGCAAGCGGGGCGAGGAACCTGGGTTCTGCAAGGTCGCCACCCGTCAGGGCTTGGGTTCCTCGCCCCATGAAATGGGGAGAGGTGGCTCGGCGAAGCCGAGACGGAGAGGGGGGCGGCCGTGTCATATGTGATCATCCTGCCGTGAACGAAGAGAAGGTCGCAGCCCGCAAGCAAAAAGGCCCGCGACATCATCGCGGGCCTTTTCATTTCGACGGTTGCGTCGGGCTATGCCGTCAGGCGGCCAGATCGCGCAGAACGTACTGCAAAATGCCGCCGTTTTTGAAGTAATCAAGCTCGTCCAGCGTATCGATGCGGCAGATGATCGGCACATTCTTGACCGTGCCGTCACCGTAAGTGACCTTGGCCACCATCTTCTGGCGGGGCTTGATGTTTTCCAGGCCGTCGATGGTCACCGTCTCGTCACCCTTGAGGCCGAGCGAGGCCCAGGAGGTGCCTTCCTCGAAGACGAAGGGGATGACGCCCATGCCGACCAGGTTCGAGCGGTGGATGCGTTCGAAGGACTGGGCAATCACCGCGCGCACGCCGAGCAGGTTGGTGCCCTTGGCCGCCCAGTCGCGCGACGAGCCGTTGCCGTATTCGATGCCGGCGAAGATCACCAGCGGCACGCCTTCCTGACGGTATTCCATCGCCGCGTCGTAGATCGGCATTTCTTCCTTGGACGGGTAGTGGATGGTGTAGCCGCCCTCGCGCCCGTTTTCGCCGAGCATGTGGTTGCGGATGCGGATGTTGGCGAAGGTGCCGCGCATCATCACTTCATGGTTGCCGCGGCGCGTGCCGTACTGGTTGAAGTCGGCAACGCCGACGCCATGGTCGGTGAGGTACTTGCCGGCGGGCGAGGCTGCCTTGATCGAACCGGCCGGCGAGATGTGGTCGGTGGTGATCTTGTCGCCGAACAGGCCGAGCACGCGGGCGCCCTCGATCTTGCCGATCGCTTTCGGGCGAGCACCCATGCCGACGAAGTATGGCGGGTTCTGCACATAGGTCGAGCCGTCGTCCCAGGTGTAGGTCTGGCCGCTCGGTGCCTGCACCTTCTGCCAGTTCTCGTCGCCCTTGAAGACGTCGGCATATTTGCGGGCGAACAGCTCGCGGGTGACGTTCTTCTCGATGAACTCCTGGATCTCGGCCGAGCTCGGCCAGATATCCCTGAGGTAGACCGGATTGCCGTCGCGGTCCTCGCCGAGAGGCTCGGTGGTGAGGTCCTTGGTGACGGTGCCGGCCAGCGCATGGGCCACGACCAGCGGCGGCGAGGCGAGGTAGTTCGCCTGCACGTCCGGCGAGACGCGGCCTTCGAAGTTGCGGTTGCCGGACAGAACGGCTGCGCCGATCAGGCCCTTGTCGTTGATGGTCTTGGAGATCGGCGCCGGCAGCGGGCCGGAATTGCCGATGCAGGTGGTGCAGCCGAAGCCGACGAGGTTGAAGCCGATCTGGTCGAGTTCCTTCTGCAGGCCCGACTTTTCGAGATATTCGGCGACAACCTGCGAACCGGGCGCGAGCGAGGTCTTGACCCACGGCTTCTGCTTGAGGCCGAGGCGATTGGCGTTGCGGGCCAGAAGGCCGGCGCCGATCAGCACGCTCGGATTGGAGGTGTTGGTGCAGGACGTGATCGCGGCGATGACGACATCGCCATGGCCGAGATCGTAGTCGGTGCCTTCGACGGCGTAGCGCTTGTTCTGGTCGACGGTCTTCTTGTATTCGGTCTCCAGCGACTTGGCGAAGCCGGCAGCGATGCCTTCGAGCGGGATGCGGCCTTCGGGACGCTTCGGGCCGGCCATGGACGGCACGACTTCACCCAGATCGAGTTCGAGCAGATCGGTGAAGACCGGATCGGCCGAGCCGCTGTCGCGCCACATGCCCTGCGCCTTGGAATATTCCTCGACCAGCGCGATGCGGGCCTCGGTGCGGCCGGACGTGTTGAGGTAGCGGATGGTCTCGCCGTCGACCGGGAAGAAGCCGCAGGTGGCGCCATATTCCGGCGCCATGTTGCCGATGGTGGCGCGGTCGGCCAGCGTCATGTTGGACAGGCCGGGGCCGAAGAACTCGACGAACTTGCCGACGACGCCCTTCTTGCGCAGCATCTGGGTGACGGTGAGCACCAGGTCGGTGGCGGTGACGCCTTCCTTCAGCTTGCCGGTGAGGCGGAAGCCGATGACTTCCGGCAGAAGCATGGAAACCGGCTGGCCGAGCATGGCAGCCTCTGCCTCGATGCCGCCGACGCCCCAGCCGAGAACGCCGAGGCCGTTGATCATGGTGGTGTGCGAATCAGTGCCGACGCAGGTATCGGGATAGGCGGTCGTCTCGCCGTCCTCGGCGTTGGTCCAGACGACCTGGCCGAGATATTCGAGATTGACCTGGTGGCAGATGCCGGTGCCGGGCGGAACGACGCGGAAGTTGCGGAACGCCTGCTGGCCCCATTTCAGGAACTTGTAGCGCTCCTGGTTGCGCTCATATTCGAGCTCGACATTGCGGGCAAAGGCGAGCGGGGTGCCGAATTCGTCGACGATGACGGAGTGGTCGATGACCAGATCGACCGGCACTAGCGGGTTGATCTTCTGCGGGTCGCCGCCGAGATTGGCCATGGCGTCGCGCATGGCGGCAAGGTCGACAACGGCGGGAACGCCGGTGAAATCCTGCATCAGCACGCGGGCCGGGCGGTAGGCGATCTCGACGCCGGCGGTGCCCTTGTCGGTGAGCCAGCCGGCGACGGCCTGGATCGATTCCTTGGTGACGGAGCGGCCGTCTTCATTGCGCAGCAGGTTTTCCAGCAGCACTTTCATGGAATAGGGCAGCTGGGAAATGCCGGTCAGGCCGTTCTTCTCGGCCTCTGGCAGGCTGTAATATACATATTCGGCACCACCTGCGGTCAGGGTGCGGCGGCAATTGAAACTGTCTAGTGATTTGGACACGTGCGATCCATCCTTGTCTGTTCAGCCTGAAAGGGAACGGACTCCGATGGGCATGCAATCACGCGCAAAGGTGCGGGTACGGCCATTTCCGCTGTCCGGTCCCAAGCAACCCGAGCCGTTCAAGGCGGCGCGTGCGCTGGTTCGGCGCAAATTCATTTTACCGCACCGACCGCTGGTGTGGTTGGGTGGCATATAGAGAATTTTCTGGAATAGTTCTAGACCGGTTTTGGGCAAATTTGCTGCGACGCACATTGGCCGCTAGGAATATTCCGACCACGGGGGAGCAATGCGGCTGATTGCCGAAAATCTGAGCGGGGAACGCGGCGGCGAAACGGTCTTTTCGGGCGTGGCTTTTGCGCTCAGTGAGGGCGAAGGCCTGGTCGTGACCGGCCCGAACGGCGCAGGCAAGTCGACGCTGCTGCGCGTTGTCGCAGGCCTGCTGCCAATTGCGGAAGGCGCGGTCAGGCTCGAGGGTGGCGGCGAAGAATTTCCGTCGGTTTCAGCGGCCTGCCATTATCTCGGCCACGAGAATGCGATGAAGACGGCACTGACGGTGACGGAAAATCTCGTCTTCTGGCAGGATTTTTGCGGGCGGGCGCATCTGTCGCCGGTGGAGGCGCTGGAGATGGTCGGCCTCGAAACCATCGGCCATCTGCCCTTCGGCTATCTGTCGACCGGCCAGCGCCGGCGCGTGGCGATCGCCAAGCTGCTGGTCAGCCACCGCCCGGTGTGGCTGCTGGATGAGCCGACGGCGGGATTGGACAAGGCCTCGGAAGTGCAGTTTTCCGAGCTGATGAAGGTTCATCTGGAAGATGGCGGGATGATCGTGGCGGCGACGCATCTGCCGCTGGGGCTTGAGGGGGTACAGGCGTTGAGGATGGGGGGAGAGCAGGATGCTTAACCTCCATTATGGACGTTTGCGCCCTACGTTGCCCCCCTCTGTCCTGCCGGACATCTCCCCCACAGGTGGGGAGATCAGCGGTGGCGATGTCGGCCCCTCTTCTGCAGAACTGGAGATGGAGGAAACCGTCGATGACAGCCTAATCTCCCCACCTGTGGGGGAGATGTCCGGCAGGACAGAGGGGGGCAACGTAGGGCTACAACCTGAACGACATCACGCCATCGCACCCCGGCGGGAAGCCACCCAATGCTAGCCCTCTACCTCCGCGATGTAAGGCTGGGCATCCGCGCCGGTGGCGGGGCGCTGACGGGGGTGCTGTTCTTCCTGGCCGTCATCGCGACAATTCCCTTCGGCGTCGGACCGGATCTCAATCTGCTGGCCCGCATCGGCCCGGCGATCCTGTGGATCGGGGCGCTGCTTGCCTCGTTGCTTGGCCTCGACCGGCTGTTCCAGGCCGACCGCGAGGATGGCTCGCTCGATCTTCTGATCCTCGCCAACGACCGCCACCTGCTTGCCTTCACCGTCTTCGTAAAATGCCTGGCGCACTGGACCGCAAGCGTGCTCCCGCTGGTGATCGCCGCCCCGCTGCTCGGGCTGTTCATGAACATGGAGCCGCTGGGGATTGGGGCTGCGGCACTGACGCTGCTCGTTGGCACGCCGGCCATCACTTTCATCGGGGCTGCCGGAGCCGCCGTTGCCGTGGCGCTGCCGCGCGGTGGCCTTCTGGTGTCGGTGCTGGTGCTGCCGTTGGTCATTCCGGTGCTGATCTTCGGCGTTTCGGCAAGCTATGGCGCAGTCGCCGAGCCGGACCCGTTCCTGCCGCCATTTTTGATCCTCTGCGCGCTGACGCTGTTTCTGGCGGTCGTCGGGCCGGTGGCGGCTGCGCTGGCGCTGCGCTGGGGCGCGGATTGAACCCCATCACGATCCGGTCATCGCGCATTCGTCGCACTTTAGGTCGATTGCGGCAAAGCGGCAGCGCGGCTATGTAACGGCCATGAGCCAGCAGCGCCCATATGTTTTCGCGATACTGCCCATGCGCCCGGCTTTCCGGCATCGGAGGCGGTCATGAGCGTGCATGACATGTATGTTTCGGCAGCCTATGGCATTTCCGCGCTGGTGATCGCCGGGCTGGTGTTCTGGATCATCGCCGACCAGCGCGCGCGTCAGCGCGAGATGGCCGAGCTCGAGGCGAGCGGCGCAAGGCGGCGCTCCGACCGCGCCGGTAAAGCGAAATGACGCTGCAAGCCGAACCGCAAAAGCCGCGCCGCAAACTGCTGGCGCTTCTGCCGCTGGTGATTTTCCTGCTGCTGGCCGGCATCTTCCTCATGCAGCTTCTGTCGGGGCGCGACGCTGCGGTGGTGCCTTCGGCCCTGATCGGCGAGCTTGCTCCCGAAACGAAACTGCCGCCGCTGGAAGGCGTTTCGCTGCCGGGGCTCGAATCAAGCAACTTCGCCGGCAAGGTCACGCTGGTGAATGTCTTTGCCTCCTGGTGCGCGCCCTGCCGCGAGGAACACCCGGTGCTGATGGCGCTGTCGCAGGACAAGCGCTTTTCCATCGCCGGGCTGAACTACAAGGACAAGTCGGAGAACGCCCGGCGCTTTCTCGGCGATCTCGGCAATCCCTACAGCGCCATCGGCACCGACGATGCCGGCCGCTCGGCAATCGACTGGGGCGTCTATGGCGTTCCCGAAACCTTCGTCATCGGCAAGGACGGCAAGATCGCCTTCAAGCACACCGGCCCGATCACGGTGCAATCGGCGCAGACGGTGCTTTTGCCGGAAATCGAGAAGGCGCTGGCAGCGCCGGCGCGGTAGAACCGAAGATTCCCCCTCTCCGTCACGCTTCGCGTGCCACCTCTCCCCCATTTCATGGGGGCGAGGAACCCAAGTTCTGCAAAGTCGCGACCTCGGCGGGCTCCGGTTCCTCGCCCCGCTTGCGGGGGTCCGAAGGACGGGCGAGACCCGCGGCTCACCCCGGCAAGGTGGCTCGGCGAAGCCGAGACGGAGAGGGGATTTTAAAAGGGCGAAGTTGGCGCACTCACCACAACCATAGCGTTTGACATACTCCCTTGATGTCTTAACCTCCCTCGCAACAGGGCCGGGCAACGGCTCGCAACAAGGGGGGAGTCAAAATGCAGGACAGTTCCGCGCTCGCAATCTTTCTGCCGCTGGCGCTCGGCGTCATCATGCTTGGCCTCGGGCTTTCGCTGACGGTCGCCGATTTCCGCAATGTGCTGAAGCATCCCAAGGCGGTGGTGGTGGCGCTGCTGTGCCAGATCGTGATCCTGCCGATCGCCTGTCTCGGCTTGATCTACGCCTTCGGTCTTTCGCCGGCGCTGGCTGTCGGCATGATGCTGCTGGCGGCAAGCCCGGGCGGCACTTCGGCCAATCTCTACAGCCACCTCGCCGGCGGCGATGTAGCGCTCAACATCACGCTGACGGCGATCAATTCGGCGCTGGCGTTGTTCACCCTGCCGCTCATCGTCAATTTTTCGCTGATCCAGTTTTTTGGCGAGGGCAAGGTCATTCCGCTGCAATTCTCCAAGGTCATGCAGGTGTTCGTCATCGTGCTCGGGCCGGTGCTGATCGGCATGTGGCTGCGCAGCAAATTTCCAGGCCTCGCCGCCCGGCTGGAGAAGCCGGTGAAAATCCTCTCGGCGGTTTTCCTGTTCGCGGTGGTACTGGTCGCGCTGATCCAGGAATGGGACACGCTGGTGACATGGGCTCCGGTGGTCGGGTTGGCGACGCTCGCCTTCAACCTGATCAGCCTTGCCGTCGGCTATTTCGGGCCGCGCCTGGCGGGCATCGACAGGCGGCAGGCGACCGCGATCGGCATGGAGATCGGCATTCACAACGGCACGCTGGCGATTGCCATCGCGCTTAGCCCAGTGCTGCTCAACAATGCGACCATGGCCATTCCGGCAGCTATCTACGGCTTGATCGCCTTCATCACCGCTGCCATCTTCGGCGCGTGGCTGACGCGCAAGCATGCAGTGCCGGTGACGATCGCCGGCTGAAAGGCGGACATGAAGGAAGCGGCGATCCGGGAGCATTTTGTCCACCAGGCCGCCGCCTGCGACGCGCTCGGCTCGCCTTTTACCGCAAGGCTGTGCCGGGCTCTGTCCGTCGTGCTCGATCGCAGCACCAGGACCGGCGCGCGCGTGCTCGACTGGGAAGGTCATACGCGAGAAGACGCGCTGTCGCTGAGATTGTGCGGCGGGCTGCATGCGCTGGTACTTTCCGGGACGGATGGCCGACTCTCCGCCGAACGAGGCCGACGAGGCGGCAATTGCGGCTGCGCTGCCGGAAGCGATTGCCCGCAATGACGATTGGCTGCTGGCAGCACTGGCCAGCGCGCCGCAGACCAACGAGATCGCGCGCTCCGGCATGCTTCTGTCGGGGTTCCTGACGATCGCCAGCGAAACCGGCCTGCCGCTGGCGCTTCACGAGATCGGATCGAGTGCTGCGCTCAATCTCCTGTTCGACCGGTTCCACTACCGCTATGGCGATGCCGAATGGGGCGATCCAGCCTCGCCGGTGCGGCTCGCGCCCGACATGCGCGGAAAGCCGGTGCCGCTCGAAAGCACGCTGAAAATCGTGTCACGTAATGGCAGCGATATCGCGCCGGTCGATATCGGCATCGTTGCCGACCGGCTGCGCCTGCGCTCCTATATCTGGGCCGACCAGACGTCACGGCTGGAGCGGATCGACGCGGCGATTTCGGTTGCCGAAACAACGCCGTTTTCGCTGGAAAAGGCCGATGCGGCCGATTTCGTGAAAGACAGACTGGTATCAAGGCCGTCGGGAGAAACCTTCGTGCTGTTTCACTCGATCATGTGGCAATACATGCCCGACGCGACGAAGGCGGCGATAGTCGCGGAGCTTGCCGCAGCAGGCCGGGCCGCTACGCCCAACGCTCCGATCGCGTGGCTGCGCATGGAGCCTGTGGCTACCACCGACAAATACGCGACGCTGAGCTTGACCCTATGGCCGGGCGGCGAGACGAGGCATCTTGCGGCTTGCGATTATCATGGCCGCTGGATCGAGTGGCTATGAAAAAACCCGCCGGCCAGTAGGCACGACGGGTTTTTCAGATTGCCTGGACGGTCGGCGTGAGACGGTTCAGCCGTAGACTTCCTGATAGGCGTGATGGAGCATTTCGCTGCGGTTGGCGCTGATGTCGGCAAGGTCGCGCGGCGTCAGGCTCTGGATTTCGGCGACGAGGCTGTTGTAGCGGCGGCGCTTGGCGATTCTGGACTTCGCATTGGTGATGAATGAGTTGATCATGGAGTGGTCCCCTTTCGGACTGCCGCGTTCAGCGGCGTTAAGTTGTTCCTCCCTGATGGACTATAGATTGGCACGATTATGTTGCATTGCAACATTCAGTGTTGCATCGCACCAATGCAATGGTTGCATGCCTGGCTAACAGGTGCTTGCCGGTTGAGAGCCTTGCGAAGCCTGCTTTTACCTTTCGCCATTACGGCGAATGAAAGCCTGGAATTCTGTGAACGTGGCGCGCATTGTATCGCGCGTTTCCGGCCGTTGCAGGATGGCGTCGAACTCTTCCGGCTTCCTGCCAAGCAGGGCGATTTCCAGCTCGGCGCCGTCGAACAGATCGAAGGACATGGTCTTCAGGATTTCGCGCAAGGCTGCCCGGGCAAACAGCGAGCGTGGCGAGGCATGGGCGAGCATGGCCGGCTTGCCGACCGCGGCTTCACCGGACACCAGCCAGTCGAGCGCGTTCTTCAGGCCGCCGGGAACGCCATGGGCATATTCCGGGCAGGCAATGATGATGCCGTCGGCGCCGGTGACCGCTTCGATCAGGCGCCTTGCCTCGGGCGGCAGGCTCTCGCCTTCCTCGTCCGGGTTGAAGATCGGCAGTGCGCCGATGCCGTCATAAACCGACAGCCGGCAATCCGGCGGTGCGTTGTCGCGCAGTGCTCGCAGCAGGGCGGTGTTGCCGGAGTCTGCGCGCAGGCTACCGGAGATGCCGAGAATGTGCATCAGGCCGGCCGGCCGCTCACCACATCGACTTCTTGTAGCTCTCGTCGAGCCATTTGTCGGTGGCATCGGCGCTGTCGGCGAGCGCGAGCTGGTCGCGCAGGATCTGGCCGAGCGTCGGAAGAGTGGCGCGGTCGTGCCAGCTTTCGGGCTTCCACAGTTCGGAGCGCATGAAGGCCTTGGCGCAGTGCATGTAGACCGCCTTGATCGAGACGACCATGACGCTGATCGGCGCCCTGCCGTCGACGGCCAGCCGTTCGCGCAGCGCGTTGTCGGCGGTGATCCTGGCCGTGCCATTGATGCGCAGCGTCTCGTTCATGTTGGGAATGAGAAACAGCAGGCCGACGGCGGGGTTGCGGACGACGTTTTCCAGCGTGTCGAGCCGGTTGTTGCCGGGCCGGTCGGGGATGGCGATGGTGGTGTCGTCGAGGATTTCGACGAAACCGGGCTTGTCGCCCTTCGGCGTCACGTCGGCATTGCCTTCGCCGTCCGACGAGCCGATCAGCACGAAGGGGCTCTTGCCCAAAAAGCCCTTGGAATGGCCGTCGAGCACGCGCAACTCCTTGCGCACCGCGCCGTCGCCGGGCGCCTTGTAGAGTTTTCTCAAATCCTCGCTGGTTTCGATGAACTCCATGACGCCCTTGCCCCCTTTGAAAAGATCTATTTCCTGATTCGCTCGTCCAGCGAATGGCGCATGATCAGCGGCATTTGGCTGAAAGTGAAGATAAGCGTGATCGGCATGATGCCCCAGACCTTGAAGGCAACCCATGTGTCAGTGGAGAAATTCCGCCAGACCACCTCGTTGACCACGGCCAGGAACAGGAAGAACAGGCCCCAGCGCAAGGTCAGTTTCCGCCAGCCTTCGGCGTCGAGCCTGAAGGCCGAATCGAAGACGTAGCCAAGCAGCGACTTGCCGAACAGAAGTCCGCCCAGAAGCGTGACGCCGAACAGCGTGTTGATGATGGTCGGCTTCATCTTGATGAAGACGTCGTCCTGCAGCCAGAGCGTCAGACCGCCGAAGATGAAAACCACGACGCCCGACACCAGCGGCATGATCGGCAGCGTGCGCATCAGCATCCATGAGGCGATCAGCGCAATCGCCGTGGCGATCATGAACAGGCCGGTGGCGACGAAGATCGGCCCGCCGAAATCGCCCAGCACCGGAAACCTTTCGACCAGCCACTCGCCGCGCGCATTGGCGAAGAAGAAGACCATCAGCGGCCCGAGTTCCAGCGCCAGCTTGAGTAGCGGGTTGACCTCTTTCTTCCGGGGGTCGGCAGGGTCGCGTTCGAAGATTGGTGGGTTCATGGGTTCTTTCTTACGCATGATCTTGTCCAAAAAGTCTGCAACTTTTTGGGATCTTGCTTCCTACGCTACTCCAGCGATCGCTTTGGCGAAATCGCTTGCGGAAAATGGTTCGAGGTCGTCGACCTGTTCGCCGACGCCGATGAAATAGACCGGCAGCTTGTGCTTGGCGGCAATCGCGACAAGGATGCCGCCGCGCGCCGTGCCGTCCAGCTTGGTCATGACCAGCCCGTTGACGCCGGCGATGTTGCGGAAGATCTCGACCTGGTTGAGGGCGTTCTGGCCGGTGGTGGCATCGACCGTCTGCAGCACGGTGTGCGGCGCTTCCGGGTCGTGCTTGTTGAGCACGCGGACGATCTTTTCCAGTTCGGCCATCAGCTCGGCCTTGTTCTGCAGGCGCCCGGCGGTATCGATGATCAGCACGTCGGAGCCTGCCTCCTTCGCCTTGACGAAGGCGTCAAAGGCAAGACCTGCGGCATCCGCGCCGAGTTTCGAGGCGACGACCGGCGAGTTGGTGCGCTCGCCCCAGATTTTCAGCTGCTCGATCGCCGCGGCACGGAAGGTGTCGCCGGCGGCCAGCATCACCGACAGACCGCCATCGGTCAGCTTTGCCGCGAGCTTGCCGATCGTGGTTGTCTTGCCGGTGCCATTGACGCCGACGACCAGAATGACATGCGGCTTGTGCGACAGGTCGAGTTCCAGCGGCATCGCCACCGGCTTCAGCACCTTTTCGATCTCGACCGCCATGATGGCGCGGACTTCGGCGTCCGAAACGTCCTTCCCGTAGCGGGTGGAAGCCAGCGCATCGGTGACGCGCAGTGCCGTTTCCATGCCGAGATCGGCGCGGATCAGCACGTCTTCCAGCTCCTCCAGCGTCTCCTCGTCCAGCTTGCGCTTGGTGAAGACGCCGGCGATGCTGCCGGAAAGCTCCTTCGACGAGCGTGACAGGCCCTGCCGCAGACGCTGGAACCACGACAGTTTTGGTTCGGGCGCGGCGGGTGCGACCGGCTCGGCCTTCTGCTCGACCTTCTTGGTGACGGTAACCTTGCCCGGGGCAGGCGGTGGCGTCGGCACCGGGGTTGGCTCGGGGGCGATTTCATCGCGCAGAGGGTCGGTCTCGACCGGCTCCGGCTGGCGCAGCGGCGGGAAAATCTCGGCTGCGGGTGCAGCGAGTTCTTCCTCATCACCGGGAGGTAGGGGTGCCTCGGCGTCGATAGCAGCAACTTCGTCTGTCGTGCTCGCCTGTTCGCGTTCCGGCTCATCCGAGCGAACCGGAATTTCCACGGGTACCAGGGCAGATTCGGGCTCCGCCGGTGATGGAGCGGGCGCAGGAATCTCTATGGGCGCAGGCGCGGGTACCGGCTCTGCTGGTTGCGGCGGCACTTCCTGCGGGGCAGGTTGTGGCTCGGGCGTCGGTTCTGTCGGCGGCGTTGGAACTTCGACCGGAGCCGGAATTGGCGCAGGCTCGTCCGGTTGTGCGGAAACCTCTTCCGGAACCGCTGGCTGCGGCTCGGGCGTTGGTTCGGCTGGTGCCGGAATCTCGACAGGCTGTAGCTCAGGCTCTACCGGAGCTGGTTCTGGCTCGACAGGTGTTGGAGCTGGTGCCGGGACGGCGGGTTCAGGCTCTACCGGAACAGGGGCGGGCGCTGGCTTTTCGGGTGCAGGTGCAGGCTCTTCAGGTGCCGGTGGCTCCGGCTGCGTCGTCGGCTCTGCTTCGGCAGGAGCAGGCGCTTCGTCGGCCTCCTCACGTCGCAGGAAATCGGGAAGCGCTGGGCGCTCGGTCGGAATTTCCTCGGCGTCCTCTCCCCCCTCGAGGGGGAGGTGGTCCGAAGGACCAGAGGGGGTCGGTTCGACCGGGCTCGACGGTTCTGCGACGACAGATTCCTCCGTCGCATCCGACGATCCGACGACCCCACCCCGATCGACTTCGTCGACCGAGGGGGAGGGGGACATAGCCACTTCCGCCTCAGTTGCAGGCAGCGCTGCCTGCTCTTCCACCGGCTCGGGCTCGACCTCCTCGACCTTCTTGCGGCCGAAGGAGAAGACTTTCTTGATGAAGTCGAATGCCATGCTTTGCTTCTCAGGCCGCGCGGCGGGCGGCGGCAGCGGCGGTCAGCCGTGCGCCGTCATGGCCGGTGATGGTGGCGGCAAGGATTTCGCCGGGCTGGCCGCCATCGATGGCCGCCAGCGTGAAACCTTCGGTGCGGCCGATCCCGTTGCGCTCGACAAGAAGCGACTGGTTCGTGCCGACGAGCTTGTCCAGATGCCGCCTGTATGCAGCCTCGCCGGCGGCGCGCAGGCGCGCGGCGCGCTCCTTGATGGCGCGGCCGGAAACCTGCGGCATGCGCGCTGCGGGCGTGCCCTCGCGCGGCGAATAGGGGAAGACGTGGAGATGGGTCAGACCGCATTCCTCGACGATCTTTTCCGAATTAGCAAACATTTCTTCCGTCTCCGTCGGGAAGCCGGCGATGATGTCGGCGCCGAAGACGATATCGGGTCGAAGTGCACGCACATCCGCGCAGAAGCGGATCGAATCGTCGCGTAGATGGCGGCGCTTCATGCGCTTCAGGATCATGTCGTCGCCCGATTGCAGCGACAGATGCAGATGCGGCATCAGCCGCTTTTCGGTGGCGATGGCGTCGAGAAGGTCGTCGTCGGCCTCGATGGAATCGATGGACGACAGGCGCAGCCGCTGCACGTCGGGAACCTGCGCAAGGATGGTCTTGACGAGCTTGCCGAGTTTTGGCGTGCCCGGCAGGTCGGCGCCGAAACTGGTCATGTCGACGCCGGTCAGTACGATCTCGGCATAGCCATTGCCGGTCAGGCGCTTGATCTGCTCGACCACGGCGCCCATCGGCACGGAGCGTGAATTGCCGCGGCCATAGGGGATGATGCAGAAGGTGCAGCGATGGTCGCAGCCGTTCTGCACCTGCACGAAAGCGCGCGCCCGGCCCTCGATGGCATCGACCATGTGGGATGCCGTCTCGCGCACGCTCATGATGTCGTTGACGCGGGCCTTTTCGGTGTCGTTGACGCCGAAGTCGGGCAATGCGCGGTAATTGTGCGACTTCAGCTTTTCCTCGTTGCCGAGCACGAGGTCGACC
The DNA here is from genome assembly GCF_037153935.1 of Mesorhizobium sp. CCNWLY176. NCBI lineage: Bacteria > Pseudomonadati > Pseudomonadota > Alphaproteobacteria > Hyphomicrobiales > Phyllobacteriaceae > Mesorhizobium > Mesorhizobium sp. CCNWLY176. The sequence continues at coordinate 40,857 of NZ_JBBBDZ010000019.1, read as the reverse complement.
TCGCCCATGGCCGTGAAGGCGGCAGGGTCGGTCTGGGCGGCGCAGCCGGTGACGATGATGCGGGCGTCGGGATTTTCGCGCCGCGCCTTGCGGATCGACTGCTTGGCCTGACGCACGGCCTCGGCGGTGACGGCGCAGGTGTTGAAGATGACGGCGCCGTTCTTGAGTTCGCCAAGACCCGCGGCCTCGGCCTCGCGGCGCATCACCTCGGATTCGTAGGTGTTCAGCCGGCAGCCGAATGTGACGACATCGACCGCCATCAGGCCGCGCCCTCGATTTCGCGCTGCCACGCGCCGGTGGCGGGATTGAAGTTGCCGGAAAATTCCCATTCAGCCGGGCCGGTCATGACGACATGGTCGTCGGCGCGCCATTCGACTGTCAGGCGACCGCCGCTCGGTACCGTGACCTCGACCTTGCGGCCGGTGCGGTTGGTGCGGGCGGCGCAAACGACTGCCGCGCAGGTGGCCGAACCGCAGGCGAGCGTCAGGCCGGCGCCGCGTTCCCAGGTGCGCAGGTTCAGCGTTTCGCGCGAGGTGACCTGCGCGATGGAGATATTGGCGCGCTCGGGAAAGATCGGATGGTTTTCGAGCAGCGGGCCGAAACGGTCGAGCTCATAGGACCAGACATCGTTGTCCACCCAGAAGATCGCATGCGGATTGCCCATGGACGCGACGGACGGCGAATGCAGCACCGGCGCGTCGATCGGGCCGATCTGCAGCTCGATCATGCGGGTATCGCGGAATTCCTCGGCCAGCGGGATATCCTGCCAGCCGAAGCGTGGAATGCCCATGTCGACGGAGATCAGGCCGTCGGCATGTTCCTCGGCGTTGAGGATGCCGGCGACGGTTTCGAAGGTGAAGATCTTCTGCCCGGTTTCGGCAGCGAGCGCCTGTACGACGCAGCGCATGCCATTGCCGCAGGCCTGCGCCATGGTGCCGTCGGAATTGATGATCTCGATATAGTTGATCGTACCCGGCGTGCGCGGGTCATAGATGGCCATGATCTGGTCGAACTTGGTCGCCGGGTCGACGTTCAGCGCGATGGCCGCAGCCGGCGTAATGCGATCGGCACGGCTGCGCATATCGGCAACGATGATCTCGTTGCCGAGCCCGTTCATCTTGGCGAAAGGCGCGGTCATGCTCATTTCGGCCTATATGGCGGAAATGACGGCGAATTACCAGTGGCGAAGGGCGCGCCGCAATGGCATCGCCCCTCGTCGCGATCGGCTTGGCCGATGCTAGCTGTTGCGGGTCATCTCGAACAGGAACCAGACGCGGCGCTCGGCTTCGTCGATGAAGTTTTCGAGCAGGCTGGCGGTGGCGACGTCGTTTTCCTCGTCGCAGACGTCGTGGGTAGAGCGCATGGAGGCGATCAGCGCCTCATTGTCCTGGCGCAGTTCGGCCAGCATGTCCTCAGGCGTTACGAAGTCGGCATCGTTGTCGGGAATGCGCTGTAGCCGGGCGATATGGCCGATCGAGCGCAGCGAGGTGCCTCCCAGTTTGCGTGCGCGCTCGGCGATCACGTCTGTCATGGCGAAGATCTGGTCGCCGTGCTCGTCCAGCAGCAGATGGTAGTCGCGGAAATGCGGCCCGCTCATATGCCAGTGGAAGTTCTTGGTCTTCAGATAAATTGCGAAAACGTCGGCCAGAAGGGCATTCAGCGCCCCGGTGATGTCGCGTCGCGCATTGTCGCCGAGGCCGGTGGGCGTGGTGAGCGGGGCCTTGCGGTTCTTCTTGGCCTTGTCCGTATCCGGCATGATGAGCTCCTGTAGGGGTTTGTGCGGTGCCTTCCAGAAATGCAGGCCATTGAACTCCGTTCCTTGGCCATATCGAAATTCATACCACAACAGCCTGCAAAGGTCGTTCCGGCTATCTCAAGCAAATGCCTGCGCCAGTTCCACATCGAACCGGCCTGCGAGACGCAGATACTCATCAGCCCATCCGCTGCTTATGCTGGCCTCCTGAAGAGGGCCGGTCGGCGCAAAAATAACTTTCATCTTCAACTTGTTCGGCATCGAGCCCGATCGAAGCTGCGCGAGCATGTCCTCCATTTCCGCGATAAAATCTTCTTCATTGTCGAACCGCAGGGCATGAATGACGTCCTGGAACACGTCGATCAGCCCTGCCAGTTTGCTTGCTGTCATGCCGGCTCAGGCTCCTATATCCGCTTTCGTAAGTACCCCCGGCACATCCCAGACCTCGCCGGCGAGCATGGCGCGGAATTTCTCGCGGGCGACGCCGTGAGTGTCCAGCGCTTCTTGCAGCTTGGCGCGGGGTTCGTCGATCGGTTCGTTGGTGAGCTGGAAGGTGCCCCAGTGGCAGCCGGCGGCGAAGGCGGCGTTGGCAAGCAGCATGCCTTGCACGGCCTCGTCCGGGTTCTGATGCTGCGGCTTCATGAACCAGCGCGGCTCATAGGCACCGATCGGCAATATGGCGAAGCGGAAGCCGCCATGTTTTTCGGCAACCAGTCGATAGTTGATGCCGTCGTGAAAGCCGGTGTCGCCGGCGAAATAGATTTTTCCGGCCGGCGTGCCGATGACGAAGCCGGCCCACAGTGCCATACGCCGGTCCTTTGCGCCGCGCGCCGACCAGTGATGGGCCGGCTCGATATGAATGGTGATGCCTTCGAGTTCGAAACTGTCGCCCCAGTCGCCGCTGACGACGCGCATTTCAGGCGCCCCGGCGCGGATGATGATGTCGTTGCCGTGGGGCGTGATGACCAGCGGGTCGTGGGCTGCCTGCAGAAGCTTCAGCGTCGCAACGTCGAGATGGTCGTAGTGATTGTGGCTGACGAGAACGATGTGGATCGGCGGCAAATCCTCGAAGGCGATGCCGGGCGGGTTCACGCGCTTGGGGCCGGCGAAGGTGAATGGCGACACGCGCTCGGACCAGACAGGGTCCGTCAATATGTTCAGCCCGGCGACCTGGATGAGCAGCGAGGCGTGGCCGACCATCGTGACGCGCAGATCGTCGCCGGCAATCTTTCGCGCCGGTTTTGCCTGGGTAAAGGGCGTCGGCCATGAGGCAGGCCATTTGGACCGGCCGCCGCCGAGCTGCCATTTCAGCAGCGCCGAAAAGCTGCCGGGCGGGGTGCCGTCAGGATTGAAGAAGATGCGGCCGTCGAAATGATCGCTCTCGGGGCCTTGGTAATATGGATTTGGTGTTTTCGGTTTCCTGGCCATCTGATGCTCAAGATAAAGGTGCAGGGGGCTGGTGCAAGCATTTGATGGCTGCAAGATCAAGCAGAGGCATACCGGTTTTCTAATATAGAACCGGCAACTGAGGGAGAGTGCCGTGAAGAAGCGAACCAAGCAGCCCTGGATGGCGGCAGACGATTTCGGCCGCTCGCTGCCGCGCGGCATCGGCGTCAATCTTCTCGTTCGCGAGATCGCGCCCATGGAGGATTTCTGCCGCGACGTGCTCGGCGCGCAGATCATCTATGCCGACGAAGATTTCGCTGCGGTCCAGCTTCTCGGCTCTGTGTTCATGCTGCATGCCGACCATTCCTACCTCAACAACCCGATGACAGGGGTCATTGCGGGCGTGGAAACACGCGGTGCGGGACTGGAGATCAGGCTCTACGGCGCAGATCCAGACCGCATCGAGACGATGGCGCGCAAGCACGATCACATCGTGCTGGCCGGTTCGGTCGACAAGCCGCATGGTATTCGCGAATGCCATATCGTCGGACCGGACGGCTATGTCTTCGTGCCAAGCCTTGCGATTAACAGTTGACGCTGATTCTGCGATATTTTTGCAACAACCGCTGCCGCAAACCGTATTTTAACCATATGCGGTTGAAATCTGCCCATTATCGCCCTGTTTGTAGGGATGGTGAATTTAAGCGGGTGGCGGACCCGGGCTCCGACGGAGGTTTTAGATGATTTTTTCGAGAACGGGCCTGTTGGCCGTATCGCTTCTGGCGCTGGCGGCAAGCGGGTGCCAGAGCGATCGCATGTCTTCGATGGACACGCAGCCCGCGCCGCTTCCGGCTGCTCCGGCAGGCCGCGTCACAACCGGCACGCTGCCGCCTCCGGCTGCTCCCGGTACGACCGATCCGTCGCAGTTTCCGAGTGCACCGGGTGCCGGAACGCAGGTCGCCGGCCTGCCGCCTGCTGCCGCTCCGCAGCCCGACGCCAATGCGCCCGACCTTTCGGCCGGCAGCGTCGCCGGCGTCTGGAATGCTTCCGTTTCCGGCCAGAGCTGCCGCGTCGCCACTCCGCAGACCAAGTTCGGCCAGGGTTTCCGCGCCGGCCCGCTGCGCTGCCCGGCTCCGATCGATGGCGTGAAGTCGTGGAATGTCGCCGGCAAGCAGCTTACCCTCTATGATGAAAACGGCGGAACGCTGGCGCGCCTCTATTCTTCCGGCGCTTCGAAATTCGACGGCCAGACCGAGAGCGGCGTGCCGATCTCGCTCAGCAGATAAGACACAAGCGGCGTCTTTATTTCGGCGCGCGATCCTGTAAGAAAGCCCGCAGCTTTCGGGGATCGTGCCCGAAAAATCCGACCACGGATCTCCAGAGACATGATCAATGCATCTGCGTGACGGTATCCAGACGCGAGCTACCGTCCGGCAGCGTTACGACCATCTCGCCGAGACGGGCGCGCTGGAGCGCGACCCGGCGCAGGAAGTCATCGTCGGCGCACTCGACCGGCTGATCGACGAGCTTTGCTCAAAACGGCTGGCGCAGAAATCCAGCGCGCTCGGCTGGCTGTTCGGCAAGAAGCGCGAGAACCAGGCGCCCGTCAAAGGGCTCTACATCCATGGCGATGTCGGCCGCGGCAAGACCATGCTGATGGACATGTTCTTCGAGCTGGTGCCGGTGCGGCGCAAGCGGCGCATCCATTTCAACGACTTCATGGCCGATGTGCAGGACCGCATCCAGAAGCATCGCCTCGCCCGCAAGAATGGCGAGACGAAGGAAGACGATCCGATCCCGCCGGTGGCGGCTGCACTTGCCGACGAAGCCTGGGTGCTGTGCTTCGACGAGTTTTCCGTGACCGATATCGCTGACGCGATGATCCTGTCGCGGCTGTTTTCTGCACTTTTTGCGCAAGGCGTGGTGCTGGTGGCGACGTCGAACGTGGCGCCCGACGATCTCTATCGCGACGGGCTGAACCGGGCGCTTTTCCTGCCCTTCATCAGTATTCTCAAGCGTCATGCCGACGTGCTCGACCTCGATGCCGACAAGGATTACCGGCTTGAGAAGCTGAACCGCATGCCGGTCTATATGACGCCGCCGGGCGCTGAGACCGACCGGCAGATGGACGAGGCCTGGAAGGCGATGACCCATGGCGCGCTGGCAGAGGCTGCGTCACTGACGGTCAAGGGCCGACAGGTGGCCGTGCCGGTCGCTGCCGGCGATGCGGCGCGCTTCACCTTCGCCGAGCTGTGCGAGAAACCGCATGGCGCGCGCGACTATCTGGCGATCACCGGGCGCTTTTCGACGATCTTCGTCGACCATGTGCCGGTGCTGGCCGAGAACAGGCGCAACGAGGCCAAGCGTTTTATTCTCTTCGTAGATACGGTCTACGACCATCATGTCCGGCTGGTGGTCAGCGCCGAAGCGCCGCCGCAGGAGCTTTACGTCGGCAAGCGCGGCACGGAGGCCTTCGAGTTCGATCGGACCACATCGCGGCTTATGGAGATGCAGAGCCGCGACTGGCTCGACGACTGGGCGGTGCGCCATGCGCCCGCGCAATCCCAGGAAGCCGGCAAATCTTTGACGGCGTGACGTTCATTTCGCGAAAACTTTGACGTTTACGTAACTCCATTTGTTTCTAACCGATTGAAATCCTTGAGGTCAAAATAATCGGTTGAATTTCAAGCCCTATGGGTCTAATTCCAACGGCGAAATTCTGGCTGCATAACCCTGATCCATCTGGCCTAAACGCTCTATCCACCGGCGCCATCGTGCCCGGTTACAGACAAAGGGAAAACATCCTCACATGGCACGCAACAAGATAGCCCTCATCGGTTCCGGCATGATTGGCGGCACGCTCGCCCATATGATCGGCCTCAAGGAACTCGGCGACGTCGCCCTCTTCGACATCGCGGAGGGCATTCCGCAGGGCAAAGGCCTCGATATTGCTGAATCCTCGCCGGTCGACGGCTTCGACGCGCGCTATACCGGCGTCAACGACTATGCCGGCATCGAGGGTGCGGATGTCTGCATCGTCACCGCCGGCGTGCCGCGCAAGCCCGGCATGAGCCGCGACGACCTGATCGGCATCAATCTCAAGGTGATGGAGCAGGTCGGCGCCGGCATCAAGAAGTATGCGCCCAACGCTTTCGTCATCTGCATCACCAACCCGCTCGACGCCATGGTCTGGGCGCTGCAGAAGTTCTCCGGCCTGCCGAAGAGCCATGTCGTCGGCATGGCCGGCGTGCTCGACTCGGCCCGCTTCCGTTATTTCCTCGCCGACGAGTTCAAGGTTTCGGTCGAGGATGTCAGCGCCATGACGCTTGGCGGCCACGGCGACGACATGGTGCCGATGGTGCGCTATTCGACGGTTGCCGGCATTCCGCTGCCGGACCTCGTCAAGATGGGCTGGACCAGCCAGGAGAAGCTCGACGCCATCGTCGAGCGTACCCGCAAGGGCGGCGGCGAGATCGTTGGCCTGCTCAAGACCGGCTCGGCCTATTATGCGCCGGCTGCCTCGGCGATCGCCATGGCCGAAAGCTACCTCCGCGACAAGAAGCGCGTGCTGCCTTGCGCTGCCTATCTCAGCGGCCAGTACGGCGTGAAGGACATGTATGTCGGCGTGCCGGTGGTGATCGGTGCCGGTGGTGTCGAGCGCATCATCGAGATCGACTTCAACAAGACGGAAGAAAAGATGTTCGAGACGTCGGTCGCGGCCGTGAAGGGCCTTTGCGAAGCCTGCGTCGGCATTTCGCCCAATCTCGGCGGCAAGTGAGGATCGGCTCATGAACATCCATGAATATCAGGGCAAGGCGCTGCTGAAGGGTTTTGGCGCGCCGGTGGCCGAAGGTGTGGCGATCTTCAACGCCGGTGAGGCTGAGGCTGCTGCCAGGAAACTGCCCGGACCGCTCTATGTGGTGAAGAGCCAGATCCATGCCGGCGGCCGCGGCAAGGGTAAGTTCAAGGAGCTTTCGGCGGACGCCAAGGGCGGCGTGCGGCTGGCGAAGTCGATCGAAGACGTCGTCGCCAACGCCAAGGAGATGCTCGGCAACACGCTGGTGACCAAGCAGACCGGCCCGGCCGGCAAGCAGGTCAACCGCCTCTATATCGAGGACGGCGCCGACATCGACCGCGAGCTTTATCTGTCGATCCTCGTCGACCGCACAGTCGGTCGCGTCGCCTTCGTGGTTTCGACCGAGGGCGGCATGGACATCGAGGCTGTCGCTCATGACACGCCGGAAAAGATCATCACCGTTGCGATCGATCCCGAAAAGGGCGTGACCGCCGAAGACCTCAAGGCGCTGAACGGCGCGCTGAAGCTTTCGGGTGAGGCGGCTGCGGACGGCGAAAAGCTGTTCCCGATCCTCTACAAGGCCTTTGTCGAGAAGGACATGAGCCTGCTCGAGGTCAACCCGCTGATCGTCATGACCAATGGCCGCCTGCGCGTGCTGGACGCCAAGGTGTCGTTTGACAACAACGCCCTGTTCCGTCATCCCGACGTGCTCGAACTGCGCGACACGACCGAAGAGGACGCAAAGGAGATCGAGGCGTCGAAATACGACCTCGCTTATGTCGCGCTCGACGGCAATATCGGCTGCATGGTCAATGGCGCCGGCCTTGCCATGGCAACCATGGACATCATCAAGCTCTATGGCGCAGAGCCGGCGAACTTCCTCGATGTCGGCGGCGGCGCTTCCAAGGAAAAGGTCACCGCGGCGTTCAAGATCATCACCGCAGACCCGGCGGTCGAAGGCATCCTGATCAACATCTTCGGCGGCATCATGAAGTGCGATGTCATTGCCGAGGGCGTGATCGCGGCGGTCAAGGAAGTGGGCCTCAAGGTTCCGCTGGTGGTGCGCCTCGAAGGCACCAACGCCGAACTCGGCAAGAAGATCATCAATGAGAGCGGCCTGAACGTCGTTTCCGCCGATGATCTCGACGATGCGGCCAAGAAGATCGTCGCGGCGGTGAAGGGCTGAGCCGATGCCTCCGCGCAAGATAAATCTCGTCGAGGCGGCGGATGCCAGGATCGATAAGGTCTTCGATCCGCATATCGCCGGCGACGTGAACGATGCGCAGGCCAAGGTCGCCAAATTCGGTGCGATGTTCGACTGGCACGCGCATGACAATGAGGACGAGGCCTTTCTCGTCCTGCGCGGAAAAATCGCCATCGATTTTCGCGACGGCCCGGTCGAACTAAGCGAGGGCGACTTTATTGTCGTGCCTCGCGGTGTCGAGCATCGGCCGCGCTCCATCACCGAAGAACCCGTTGTGCTGATGTTCGAGCCGGCAACGACGCTCAACACCGGCAATGCGAAAAGTGAATTGACCGTCGCAAACCTCAAGCGGCTTTAGGGGAAACAATGTCCATCCTCATCGACAAGAACACCAAAATCCTCGTCCAGGGCCTGACCGGCAAGACCGGCACGTTCCACACCGAGCAGGCGCTGGCCTATCACGGCACCAAGATGGTCGGCGGCATCCACCCGAAGAAGGGCGGCGAGAGCTGGACCGGCGCCAAGGGCGAGACCCTGCCGATCTTCGCAAGCGTTGCCGAAGGCAAGGAAAAGACCGGCGCCAATGCGTCCGTCGTCTATGTCCCGCCGGCAGGTGCAGCTGAGGCGATCATCGAGGCGATCGAGGCGGAAATCCCGCTGATCGTCTGCATCACCGAGGGCATCCCGGTTGCCGACATGATCAAGGTCAAGGCGCGCCTCGACCGTTCGACGTCGCGCCTGATCGGGCCGAACTGCCCGGGCATCGTCACGCCCGACCAGTGCAAGATCGGCATCATGCCCGGCAACATCTTCCGCAAGGGCTCGGTCGGCGTTGTTTCGCGCTCCGGCACGCTTACATATGAGGCGGTGTTCCAGACGACGAATGCCGGACTTGGTCAGTCGACCGCCGTCGGCATCGGCGGCGATCCAGTCAAGGGTACGGAATTCATCGACATGCTCGAAATGTTCCTGGCCGACGAAGAGACCAAGTCGATCATCATGATCGGCGAGATCGGCGGTTCGGCCGAGGAAGATGCAGCGCAGTTCCTGATCGACGAGGCCAAGCGCGGCCGCAAGAAGCCGATGGCCGGCTTCATCGCCGGTCGCACTGCTCCCGCCGGCCGCACCATGGGCCATGCAGGCGCTGTGATCTCCGGCGGCAAGGGCGGTGCGGAAGACAAGATCGCGGCGATGGAAGCGGCAGGCATCCGCGTGTCGCCGTCGCCGGCACGTCTCGGCACGACGCTGGTTGAGGCGATCAAGGGTTAAGGGAATAAGGGAGTAGGGCAGTAAGGCAGTAGGGAAAGCACCAACATACTCCCCTACTGCCCTATTCTCCTACTCCCCTGACAAAGGAGACGGAGCGAAAACTCCGGATAGAGAAAATGGCACGACAAGATCAGGCCAACGACCAGTTTTCCCTCACTTCGTTCCTCTATGGCGGCAATGCCGACTATATCGACGCGCTTTATGCCGCCTATGAGGACGATCCGTCATCGGTCGATCCGGAATGGCAGGATTTCTTCGCTTCGCTGAAGGACGATGCCGGCGACATCAAGAAGAACGCCAAGGGCGCTTCCTGGTCGACGCCGAGCTGGCCGCTGCAGTCGAACGGCGAACTCGTCTCGGCGCTGGACGGCAATTGGGGCCTGGTCGAAAAGCAGATCGAGAAGAAGGTGAAGGACAAGGCCGTTGCCAATGGCGTGGCCCTTTCCGACATCGACGTCCTGCAGGCGACGCGCGATTCCGTGCGCGCGATCATGATGATCCGCGCCTATCGCATGCGCGGCCATCTCCATGCCAATCTCGATCCTCTCGGCATCGCCAATCCCATCGAGGACTATAACGAGCTTTCGCCGGTCTCCTACGGCTTCACCGAAGCCGATTACGACCGCAAGATCTTTATCGACCATGTGCTCGGGCTCGAATATGCAAGCATCCGCGAGATGCTCGACATCCTGACGCGCACCTATTGCTCGACGCTCGGCGTCGAATTCATGCACATCTCCAACCCGGAGGAGAAGGCCTGGATTCAGGCCCGCATCGAGGGGCCGGACAAGGGCATCGCGTTTACCGCCGAGGGCAAGAAGGCGATCATGCAGAAGCTGATCGAGGCCGAAGGCTTCGAGCAGTTCATCGACGTCAAGTACAAGGGCACCAAGCGCTTCGGCCTCGACGGCGGTGAATCGCTGATTCCGGCGCTGGAGCAGATCATGAAGCGCGGCGGCGCGCTCGGCATGAAGGACATCGTGCTCGGCATGGCCCATCGCGGCCGCCTCAACGTGCTTTCCCAGGTGATGGCCAAGCCGCACCGCGCCATCTTCCACGAATTCAAGGGCGGCTCCTATGCGCCCGACGACGTCGAAGGCTCGGGCGACGTGAAGTACCATCTTGGCGCATCGTCGGACCGCGAGTTCGACGGCAACAAGGTGCATTTGTCGCTGACGGCCAACCCGTCGCATCTGGAAATCGTCGACCCTGTCGTTATGGGCAAGGCCCGCGCCAAGCAGGACCAGCTCTACGGCCGCACGCCGCGCGATGAGATCGTGCCGCTGGAGGAACGCGCCAAGGTGCTGCCGCTGCTGCTGCACGGCGATGCGGCCTTTGCCGGCCAGGGCGTGATCGCCGAAATCCTCGGCCTGTCGGGCCTGCGCGGCCACCGCGTTGCCGGCACGCTGCATTTCATCATCAACAACCAGATCGGCTTTACGACGAACCCGCGCTTCTCGCGCTCGTCGCCCTATCCGTCTGACGTCGCCAAGATGATCGAGGCGCCGATCTTCCATGTGAACGGCGACGATCCGGAAGCGGTGGTTTATGCCGCCAAGGTGGCGATCGAATTCCGCATGAAGTTCCACAAGCCGGTGGTGGTGGACATGTTCTGCTATCGCCGCTTCGGCCACAATGAGGGCGATGAGCCGGCATTCACCCAGCCGATCATGTATCGCAACATCCGCACCCACAAGACGACGGTGCAGATCTATGGCGACAAGCTGATTGCCGAGGGCCATATCAGCCAGGAAGAGTTCGACAAGATGAAGGCCGACTGGCGCGCTCATCTCGAATCCGAATGGGAAGTCGGCCAGCACTACAAACCCAACAAGGCCGACTGGCTGGACGGCGCATGGTCGGGCCTGCGCACGGCCGACAATGAGGACGAGCAGCGGCGCGGCAAGACCGCAATGCCGGTCAAGACGCTGAAGGAAATCGGCAAGAAGCTGACCGAGGTGCCGCAGGGCTTCGAGGCGCACAAGACCATCCAGCGCTTCCTCGAGACGCGGCGCAAGATGATCGATTCGGGCGAAGGCATCGACTGGTCGACGGCCGAGGCGCTGGCCTTCGGCTCGATCCTGCTCGACGGCAATCCCATCCGGCTTTCGGGTCAGGATTCGGAGCGCGGCACGTTTTCGCAGCGCCATTCCGTCCTCTACGACCAGAAGGATGAAAACCGCTACATCCCGCTCAACAACCTCTCGGCCGCCCAGGCGAATTTCGAAGTCATCAACTCGATGCTTTCGGAAGAGGCTGTGCTTGGTTTCGAGTATGGCTATTCGCTGGCCGAGCCCAAGGCGCTGACGCTTTGGGAAGCGCAGTTCGGCGATTTCGCCAACGGTGCGCAGGTGGTGTTCGACCAGTTCATCTCGTCGGGCGAGCGCAAGTGGCTGCGCATGTCGGGTCTCGTCTGCCTCTTGCCGCACGGCTATGAGGGGCAGGGACCTGAGCATTCGTCGGCGAGGCTGGAGCGTTTCCTGCAGCTTTGCGCCGAAGACAACATGCAGGTCGCCTACTGCACGACGCCGGCTAACTATTTCCACATCCTGCGCCGCCAGCTCAAGCGCGACTTCCGCAAGCCGCTGATCCTGATGACGCCGAAGTCGCTGCTGCGCCACAAGCGGGCGGTTTCGACGATCGGCGAAATATCAGGCGAAAGCGCCTTCCATCGCCTGCTGTGGGACGATGCGCAGATGCTGCCGGACCAGGCGATCAAGCTCACCAAGGACTCGAAGATCCGCCGCGTCGTGCTGTGCTCGGGCAAGGTCTATTACGACCTCTACGAGGAGCGCGAGAAGCGCGGCATCAACGACATCTACCTGCTGCGCGTCGAACAGCTCTACCCGTTCCCGGCCAAGGCGCTGATCAACGAGCTGTCGCGCTTCCGCGGCGCGGAGATGGTGTGGTGCCAGGAAGAGCCGAAGAACATGGGTGCGTGGTCGTTCATCGACCCGTATCTGGAATGGGTGCTCGCCCATATCGACGCCAAGCATCAGCGCGTGCGCTATACGGGCCGCCCGGCGGCGGCATCGCCGGCAACGGGCCTGATGTCGAAGCATCTGGCGCAGCTCCAGGCGTTCCTCGACGACGCGCTCGGCGAATAATCCCTCAGTTCCAAAAACGGATAGGCAAAAAATGGCTACCGAAATCCGCGTCCCGACCCTCGGCGAATCCGTCAGCGAGGCGACCATCGGCAAATGGTTCAAGAAGGTCGGCGACGCGATTGCCGCCGACGAGCCGCTGGTCGAGCTTGAAACCGACAAGGTGACGATCGAAGTGCCGTCGCCGTCTGCCGGCACGTTGACCGAAATCGCAGCGGCCGAAGGCGAGACCGTCGGCGTTGGCGCCATTCTCGGCACGATTTCGGCAGGTGCCGGTGCTGCGCCCAAGCCCGCTGCCAAGGCGGAAGCCGCCAAGCCTGACGCCGTGGCGCAGGCCGCTGGTGCTTCCAGCGCTTCGACCACCAAGGAAGCCGCCGAGAAGACCGCAAAAATCGCCGGCGAAGGCGAGATCGAAGAGCGCAAGATGCCACCGGCTCCGGCCGCGGCCAAGCTGCTTGCCGAGAGCAACGCATCCGTCGATCAGGTGACCGGAACCGGCAAGCGCGGCCAGGTGCTTAAGGGCGATGTGCTCGACGCCATCTCCAAGGGCTTTTCCGCTCCGGCCGCTTCGGCGCCGGCAGCCCCGGTGGCAGCGCGCGTGCCATCGTCGGCAAGCGAGGAGGCTCGCGAGGAACGCGTGCGCATGACCAAGCTGCGCCAGACGATTGCGCGCCGCCTGAAGGAAGCGCAGTCGAACGCCGCCATGCTGACGACCTTCAACGAGGTCGACATGAAGGCGGTGATGGACCTGCGCACGAAGTACAAGGACGTGTTCGAGAAGAAGCACGGCGTGAAGCTCGGCTTCATGGGCTTCTTCACCAAGGCGGTGACGCACGCGCTGAAGGAAATCCCGGCAGTGAATGCCGAGATCGACGGCACCGACATCATCTACAAGAACTACGCCCATATCGGCGTTGCGGTCGGCACCGAAAAGGGTCTCGTCGTGCCGGTGGTGCGCGATGCCGACCAGATGTCGATTGCCGAGATCGAAAAAGAGATCGGCCGGCTGGGTCTGGCGGCCCGCGACGGCAAGCTGTCGGTCGCCGACATGCAGGGCGGCACCTTCACCATCTCCAATGGCGGCGTCTATGGTTCGCTGATGTCGACGCCGATCCTCAATGCGCCGCAGTCGGGCATTCTGGGCATGCACAAGATCCAGGACCGTCCGGTGGTCGTCGGCGGGCAGATCGTCATCCGCCCGATGATGTATCTGGCGCTGTCCTATGACCACCGCATCGTCGACGGCAAGGAAGCCGTGACCTTCCTGGTGCGCGTCAAGGAAAGCCTGGAAGACCCGGAACGTCTGGTGCTGGACCTCTGAGGTCCAGCCGTTTGAATTGGCGCATGATCTTTCCCGGAAATCTTCCGGTTCAAAGGGTCATGCGCTAGGCTTGCTGCCCCAAAGGAGCAGGACAATGGCCTTCGAACCCAACATTCCCCCCATCCAGGTGCATCTCTGCGTCAAGGGCGGCCGGGAGGCGATCGCTTTCTACGAGAAGGCCTTCGACGCGGTCGAGACCTTCGAGCAGATGGCCGAGGACGGCGTGCGCGTGCTGCATGCCAATCTGTCGATGTTCGGCTCAGAGGTCATGCTGCATGACGAGTTTCCGGAATTTGGCGGCGAGGTTCTGTCGCCGATGAGCCGTGGCGGCGCGGGGCTGACCATCAACATCAACCTGCCGACGCCTTCGGATGTGGATAGCGCCGTGGAACAGGCGGCTGAGGCGGGTGCTGTAATAACCATGGCGCCGGAAGACGCGTTCTGGGGCTCGCGCTATGCCAGGATCACCGACCCCTTCGGCCATGTCTGGGCCTTCAACGCGCCGCTGGAGAAGCAGTCGTGACGGGGGGCGGACTGCGCCTCTCACCGCGCGGATTTATGCGCGCCGCACTGTCGGGCGCGGTCGCCTTGATGTCATGCGGTTCCGCCTATGCAGCCTGCCCGATCGAGCTTTCGGTTTATGGCGACCGCGAAAAGGTGGCGTCGGTCGAGTTCACGCCGCGCGGCGAGGCCGCCGCCGTCACCAACCAGTTCCGCATGCTGCTCGACAATGACGTGGTGCTGGACGGCATCGTCATGTGGAGCGAGGGTGTGGCGCGGCCAAACGGCATGCTGATGTATAAATGCCCGGAGGGCGACGTCACCGGCGAGGAACTGGAAACCTGCACGGTCTGGCAGGGCGTCATCTATACCGCCGATGCGACGGGCACTATCGATCTGCTGCCGGCTCAGGGCGTGATCGCACCGGAGAAGCTCGTTTTCCCCGATCTCGCTCATTCGCTGCGCTATTCCTCCGCCTATGGCGAGAAGGGCTTTTCCAAGCTGCCCTGGGACGTTTTCTCTATACAAGGGTGCCAGGAATGACCGGTGCTGCAAAATCCATCCTCGTCACCGGCGGCAGCCGGGGCATCGGTGCTGCGATCTGCCGGCTGGCGACTGAGCGCGGATACCGGGTCGCAGTTAATTACGCGTCCAATGCGGGTGCTGCCGAAGAGCTGGTCGCCGAGATCACGGCGAAGGGCGGCGACGCCTTTGCGGTGAAGGGCGATGTCGGCAGCGAGACGGATGTGCTGGCAATGTTTTCGGCGGTGGACAGTCGCTTCGGCTCGCTGGATGCGCTGGTCAACAATGCGGGGATCGTCGATGTCAAAGCCCGTGTCGACGAAATGGCGCTGTCGCGGCTGGAGCGCATGATGCGCATCAACGTCATCGGCTCGATGCTGTGCGCCCGCGAGGCGGTGAAGCGTATGTCGACGCGCCATGGCGGCAAGGGCGGCGCGATCGTCAATATATCGTCGGTTGCGGCCGTGCTTGGTTCGCCGGGGGAGTATGTAGACTATGCCGCTTCCAAGGGCGCGATCGACAGTTTTACGGTGGGCCTGTCGAAGGAAGTGGCCCTGGAAGGCATACGCGTCAACGCCGTGCGGCCGGGCATCGTCGACACCGAAATCCATGCGTCCGGCGGTCAGCCGGATCGCGTCGAGCGGATGAAGGGCGTGGTTCCCATGGGACGCGGCGGAACGGCCGAAGAAATCGCAAATACCGTGCTCTGGCTTCTATCGAATGAGGCGTCCTATGCGACGGGCGCATTGGTGAACATTAGTGGTGGGCGCTGAGTTGCCCGAGATTGAAGGATTTTATCATGGCTTATGATGTGGTGGTGATTGGAACCGGCCCCGGCGGCTATGTGTGCGCCATCAAGGCGGCGCAGCTTGGCCTGAAGACTGCCGTGGTCGAGAAGCGGCCCACCCATGGCGGCACCTGCGTCAATGTCGGCTGCATCCCCTCCAAGGCGCTGCTGCATGCTTCCGAGATGTTTGCCGAGGTCTCGCATTTCGACGCGCTCGGCGTAGAAGTCGGCAAGCCGAAGCTGAACCTCAAGCAGATGCTTGCCCACAAGGACCAGACGGTCGACCAGAACGTCAAGGGCCTCGACTTCCTGATGAAGAAGAACAAGATCGACGTGCTGCGCGGCACCGGCAAGATCGTTGCCGCCGGCAAGGTGTCGGTGACCGGCGATGACGGTAAGGTCCAGGAAGTCGAGACGAAGAACATCGTTATTGCCACCGGCTCGGATGTCGCCGGCATTCCCGGCGTCAAGGTCGATATCGACGAGAAGGTGATCGTGTCGTCCACCGGCGCGCTCGATTTCGCCAAGGTGCCTGCCACGATGATCGTGGTCGGCGGCGGCGTCATCGGCCTTGAGCTTGGCTCGGTCTGGTCACGTCTCGGCACCAAGGTGACGGTGGTCGAGTATCTCGACACGATCCTCGGTGGCATGGACGGCGAGGTGGCAAAACAGTTCCAGCGTATGCTGGCCAAGCAGGGTTTCGAGTTCAAGCTCTCTTCGAAGGTCACCGGCGTGGTGAAATCGAAGAAGGGGGCAACCGTCACCTTCGAGCCGGTGAAGGGTGGTGATGCCGAGACGATCGAGGCCGATGTTGTGCTGATCGCCACGGGTCGCAAGCCCTATACGGAAGGGCTCGGGCTTGCCGAGGCCGGTGTCGAGCTGGACGAGCGTGGCCGGGTGAAGACCGACGGACATCTGAAGACCAATGTGGCGGGCATCTATGCGATCGGCGACGTGATTGCCGGCCCGATGCTGGCGCACAAGGCCGAGGACGAGGGCGTCGCGGTTGCCGAGATCATCGCTGGCCAGGCCGGCCATGTTAATTACGATGTCATCCCCGGCGTCGTCTATACGAGCCCGGAAGTGGCCTCCGTCGGCAAGACCGAGGAAGAGCTGAAGAAGGCGGGTATCGACTACAAGGTCGGCAAGTTCCCCTTCACGGCCAATGGCCGCGCGCGCGCCATGCTCAAGACTGACGGCTTCGTGAAAATCCTCGCCGACAAGGCGACCGACCGGGTACTGGGCGCGCATATCGTCGGCTTCGGCGCCGGCGAAATGATCCACGAGGCGGCGGTGCTGATGGAGTTCGGCGGCTCGTCGGAAGATCTTGCCCGCACCTGCCACGCGCACCCGACCATGTCGGAAGCCGTGAAGGAAGCAGCACTCGCGACCTTCTTCAAGCCGATCCATATCTGATGGCTGCCGACATGTGGGCGTGGCTGCGCGCCAACTTCCTGAAACTTGGTGTCGTCGCTTTGGTCGTCGATGTGATTTCGCGTTTTTACGCGCAAATCGGGATGCAGTGGATATCAGACGCCGCGTCGGGCTTGAACCTGACATTCGATCAAACGATACGCTTCGCCTATCTGGTCACGGTGTTCGACATTGCCGCGAGTTTGTTGTGGGGGCTGTTCTCGCTCGGATTTGCGAGCAAGGTCTTGACGGTGCTCAATCGCGATAATGAAAAGCCGTAGTATTCCAAGGATCAAAAGAAACGGCCCGCTGAAAGCGGGCCGCTTGCGTTTTCAGGATGCTCTATCAGCTTACTGCGCGGGGGCGGCAGGAGCCGGAGCAGGGGTTGCCGGGGCAGGAGCCGGCTCAGCCGGAGCCGGGGCAGCAGGCGCTGACGACTCAGGCGCCGGCGTTGCAGGCGTTGCCGGTGCGGCGGGAGCCGTCGCGTCAGGCGCAGGCGCCATAGGGGCAGGCGTCGCGGGGGCTGTTTCTGTCGCTGCCGGAGGTGTTGCCTGTTCCACAGGCGAGTTCGGCGTGGTCGGCACAAAAATGAAATAGGCGATCACGGCAAGAACGAGAACGATCGCTGCTATCAGGATGCCGCTGCCGCCGGATCTCGACTGCACGACGGTGTTCTCGATCGGGCGGCTGTTGTTGGCCGCATTGAGGCGCGGGTCGGCTTCCGCGCTGGAAGCAAGCGGTGGTACGGGGTTCATCGGATCCGTTTCACGCGGATCCGGAATGCGCTGAGGATTGGCCATGGTGGTGGTCTCCGTCGGTTGCACTGTTATCAAAACGCGCAGTATTCGATTTGGTTTCATCCGCCAGAGATTCAGCTATGTGCGGATGAGAAGGCGGCGTTACGCCACGCCGCAGGCGCGGTCGAAACATGCTAGTTTCAACGGGATTTGTAGAAACCGAGGTTCCTGACATGCCTGCGGTACAAAGCTTTCCAAAATCCGGCGAATTGCTGCCCGGCGCGAGCTTCGCCGATCGCTATGCCGTCGTGATCGACGGGCAGGCGTTCGATGCGATTACGGCCGCCGAGCGGGCCATTCTCAACGGCCCGGCCTGGGTCAGCCGGTTGCTGGCGCTGCGCAATCTTCTGGTCAAACCGTTCGGACTGAAAACCGGCGGCGTCGACCTTCAGCCGCACCAAAGGCAAGTGGGGATGTTTCCCGTCATAAGCCAGACCGCATCCAGGGTCGTTCTGGGGCTGGATGACCGGCATCTCGATTTCAGGCTGCTGGTCGATGTGAAGGAACTCGGCGAAGGCAGGCAGGAGGTCAGCGCATCGACGCTGGTCGCCCCGCACAACTGGCTTGGCCGGGTCTATTTGGCGATCATCATGCCCTTTCACCGGATCATCGTGCCGGCTATGCTGGCGCGGGTTGGGCGAGGTTAGAGCGGTTTTCTGGAATTGCTCTAGCGGTCCGCGACGGTGACGGTAAAACCGTCCTTGCGGAAGAGTTCGACCAGGCCATTGTCACCCGGCAGATGCAGCGCACCGACCGCGATGAAGGCATTGCCGCGCGCCAGAATGGGCTCGGCATGTTCGACCATCACGCGGTTGCGGGCGGTGACCATGGTTTCCTCGAAATCGGCGTAGCCGGCATCGTCGCTTTCGCCGCTGGGCAGAACGGCGCGGAACAGCGGCCAGAACATGCCGATCTCGCCCTTCTGGTAGAGCACGATCATGGTTTCGGTGACATCGTCCATGCGGTCGCCGAGTTTCAGCGTCTCGACCAGACCCTTCATGTGGAAGTCGAGCGGCAGCGAGGCCATGGCGCGAAGCTGGTCGGCGATCGTTTCCAGCCCCTCGAGCGTCTTGCCCTGCGCCTCGGCGTCCTTGGCGAGCTTGATGTCGAGCACTGGCGCCCCTTGCGCCTTGCGGGCAAGTTCGCAGGCCGGCAGCGCAACCACCGCCGACAGCATCCATGGCTTCATCTTGGCGACGCTTGCCGGCGGAATGCCGCGCGCTTCCAGCGCCTTGTCGACGGTCGCGGCGTCTTCTGGCGACAGCAGCGAGGTCAGCGTCGTGCCGTCGGTGAACATTGTCAGGTCGGGTTCCTTCATGATCGCGGCCATCATCTTTGCCTGATCGATAACCTCCGTCGTTTCGATGACGACGGTGTCTGCGGCATCGAAGGCTTTCTGCGCCGCCGGCGTCAGCGAGGTGACGCGCGGGTCGGTCATGTGCATGGTGCCGAACAGGAAGGACGGCTTTTCGCCGGGCTTTTCGAGCTTCCACAAAAGGCCCTGGCCGTTGACGGTTTGGGCAGCTTCCAGCTTGATCTTTTCCAGCAGCGCCGGGTCGCTTTTCTGGAGGGCCACCAGCATATCGGTGCCCTTGCAGGCCGGGGCCTCGGCATGGGCCTTGCCCATGGCCAGCAACGTCACGACGACGAAGGAAATCAAAAACAGCACGTTGAGCGCCACGACAAGGGCGAGTGCGGTGAGTGCGGTGCGGTCGGCAATGGCAGGCAAGCGTTTCATGCCCAAGATGTAGGCGCAAAAAACGGCGAAACGGTTAATCGCGATGCGAAAATTATCGCCTTAACGCTCAGGCGCGGGGATGTGCTGCCTCGTAGATTTCAAGCAGCCGCGCGGTATCGACGCCGGTGTAGACCTGCGTGGTCGACAGGCTGGCATGGCCGAGCAGTTCCTGGATGGTGCGCAGGTCGCCGCCACGTCCGAGCAGGTGGGTGGCGAAGGAATGGCGCAGCGCATGCGGGGTCGCCGTATCAGGCAGGTTGAGCGCGGAGCGCAGCTTCTGCATCTCGCGCTGGATGATTGCCGGGTTGAGCGGCCCGCCGCGCGTGCCGCGAAACAGCGGCGTCTCCGGCCCGAGATGATAGGGGCAGAGCTTGCGGTATTCCGCCACCGCCTGAAGCGCCACCGGCAGGACGGGAACGAGCCGCGTCTTGCCGCCCTTGCCGGTGATGCGCAGGACCGTGTCCGAAGGACTGGAAAGATCCAGCCCGGTAAGGCCGAGCGCTTCGGAAATGCGCAGGCCCGAGCCATAGAGCAGCGTCAGCACGGCGGCATTGCGGGCTGCGACCCACGGCTCTTCGGCAAGCTGCTCGTCGCCTGAGACGACGCGCCTGGCGTCAATAGCGGTCAGTGGCTTGGGCAGGGACTTCGGCTGTTTCGGAGCGCGCAAGGCTGCGGCACCCGCGGCGTTGACGAGGCCCTTTCGTTCCATGAACCGCAGCAGGGAGCGGATGCCGGCAAGGCCACGGCCAAGCGTGCGCGCGCCGGCACCGCCGCTGCGGCGCGAGGCCAGGAAGGCGCGCAGATCGGCCGGGCGAAGGTCTTTTATGTCGGAGATGCCGGGCGCGCCGCCGCAATGGCCGGTGAGGAACTGGAAGAACTGGCGCGTGTCGCGCTCATAGGCGTCGACCGTCAGGGCCGACAGGCGGCGTTCCCCAGCCAGCGCTTTCAGCCATTGCTCCCGCGCCGACTGGAGGTCGGGCCGGGCGGCGATGAGGAATTCCTGCTGCATGGACTGTCTCTCGATGAGTCGTCAGATGCTGAAGCAAGCGGGTTAGCAAGGCGTGAAGGCCGCCGAGATTGAAAAGCTACGGCATGGGCGATAGAGACGGGCAAAGGATCGAAAAACCCATGCCCAAACCCAAGAATCCCATCCAGATGGCCATTGTCGGCGCCGCCCACGGCATCAAGGGGGAGCTGCGCGTGAAAACCTTCACCGGCGATCCGCTGGCGCTGGCCGACTACGGGCCGCTCTATACCAGTGATGGCAGGGCTTTCGAGATTGTCGATATCAGGCCGGCAAACACGGTGGTCGTCGTCCGCTTCAAGGGCGTCGGTGATCGCAATGCGGCGGAAGCGCTGACGGGCACGGAGCTTTTCGTCGATCGCTCGGCGCTCCCGGATGACGGCGATGATGACGAGTTTTATCACGCTGATCTGGTCGGGCTCGCCGTGAAGGATGAAACCGGTGCTGCCGTCGGCAAGGTGAGTGCGGTGCAGAATTTCGGCGGCGGCGACATTCTGGAAGTCACCTATCAGGGCCGGAAGGGCGTGCTGATCCCCTTCACCGAGGCCGCGGTGCCGGAGATCGACATCGATGCCGGCTTCGTGCGCATCGACACGGTGGCTGCGGGGTTGGTCGAGGACGGCGACGATGGCTCGGAAGAGCGTGCCGCCGAGAAGGCCGAGAATTCGAAGACAAAAAGCCGGCCGCGCGGGCCGAAGGATGCCGGGGGCAACCGGTGAGCGGTTTTCGCGCCAGCGTGCTGACGCTTTACCCCGAAATGTTTCCGGGCGC
Source organism: Mesorhizobium sp. CCNWLY176 (assembly GCF_037153935.1). Taxonomy (NCBI): domain Bacteria; kingdom Pseudomonadati; phylum Pseudomonadota; class Alphaproteobacteria; order Hyphomicrobiales; family Phyllobacteriaceae; genus Mesorhizobium; species Mesorhizobium sp. CCNWLY176. Next base: position 19,471 of record NZ_JBBBDZ010000019.1, on the reverse strand, counting down.
GCTCGGCATTTCGCTGGCCGGGCGGGCGCTGGAGCGCGGCGACTGGTCGCTGGAGGCGGTGCAGATCCGCGATTTCGCCACAGACAAGCATCGCACGGTGGATGACACGCCGGCGGGCGGTGGTGCGGGCATGGTGATGCGCGCCGATATTCTGGCTAGGGCCATCGATGCCGCAGCACCCGCGGAAGACCCGCGGCCGAAGCTGCTGATGAGCCCGCGTGGAAAGCCGTTGACGCAGGCCCGCGTACGCGAACTGGCGGCGGGGCCGGGCGTGATGATCCTGTGCGGGCGTTTCGAAGGCGTCGACCAGCGCGTCATCGAGGCGCGAGCTCTTGAAGAGGTTTCTATCGGCGATTTTATTCTTTCCGGCGGCGAACCGGCGGCGCTTGTGCTGCTAGACGCCGTGGTGCGGCTGTTGCCCGGCGTGATGGGCAACGAAGTGTCGGGCGACGAGGAAAGTTTCGAGAACGGCCTGCTCGAGCATCCGCATTACACGCGGCCGCAGGAATTCGAGGGTATTTCTATTCCTGAGGTGCTGACCTCCGGCAATCATGGCAAGATCGCAGCATGGCGGCGCGAGCAGGCCGAGAAACTGACCGAGGAACGGCGGCCCGACCTGTTTTCGGCCTATGAACGGCCCAAAACCGGCAAAAAAGCTGCGACAAAGGCGTGACAATCGCGCGGGAAGCGTGTATGTGCCCGCTCGCAACCGGGAAAAATCTCCCGGACCCGTCAACGAAAGACGGTGAAATCGCCCCTGCCTCGGCTTCTCGCAGAGAAGATAAGGCATAGCCAAGCGGTCTTTGAACTGGGTGGCAAGTGCAGGGCGCTCTGACTGTTGAGAACCAAGAAAGAGGTCATTGCGATGGACATCATCCGTCAGATCGAGGCTGAACAGGCCGCCAAAATCGAAGCGAAGCGCAAGCTTCCCGAATTCCAGTCGGGCGATACCGTCCGCGTGCTGGTCCGCGTCACCGAAGGTACGCGCACCCGCGTCCAGGCTTATGAAGGCGTCGTCATCGGGCGCTCGGGCTCGGGCTTCCAGGAAAATTTCACCGTCCGCAAGATCTCCTATGGCGAAGGCGTCGAGCGCGTTTTCCCGGTCTACTCGCCGATGGTCGAGGGCGTCGAGATCGTCCGCCGCGGTAAGGTCCGTCGCGCCAAGCTCTATTACCTGCGCGATCGTCGCGGCAAGTCGGCCCGTATTACGGAAAATACCGGCGTGCGCGCCCGCAAGCTGAACGATGCCGAGCGCGACGCGCTGAACGCCGAGAAGGCCCGCATCGAAGCCGAGAAGATCGCAGCCGCCGAGGCTCTCGCCGCCGAAAAGGCAGCGCAGGAAGCCGCCGAGAAGAAGGCCGCTGCCGAAGCCGCAGCAGCCGCTGAGGCCGCCGCAGCTGCTGAGCCGGCCGCGGAATAATCTCTGCATCAGAACGTTTTCGAAAAGGCGGCTTCGGCCGCCTTTTTGCTTTTCGGAGATCGTGTGGCGTTGTCGACCGAATGAAGTGCCGCGTCTTGACATATTAAATCGTGCACGATTTAATCGTGAAAGATTTTAAGGAGACGATCATGACTGCACTCTACACCACCAAGGCTCACGTCACCGGCGGCCGCGAAGGCCGCGCAACAACCGATGACGGCCTTCTCGATGTCGCGCTTGCCATGCCGAAGGCGCTTGGCGGGGCCGGCGGCGCCACCAATCCCGAACAGCTTTTCGCGGCCGGCTATGCCGCCTGCTTCGAAAGCGCGTTGCGCTTCATTGCGCGCAAGCAGAAGCTGCCTTTGCAGGACGCGGCCGTGACGGCGACCGTTTCGCTGCTGCCGAATGGCGAAGGGTTCCGGCTGGGCGTGGCGCTCGAAGCTGAAACGAAGGGCCTTGAGATGGGAGCCGCGGAGGCACTGGTTGCCGCCGCGCACAAGGTCTGCCCCTATTCCAATGCCATCGCCGGCAATGTCGACGTGGCGCTGTCGGTGAAGGCTGGATGACGCAAGACAACATCAGGGAAACCAAGGCGCGGGAAGTTTCCCGCGCCGATACCGCGCTGAAGCTGGAGCGCCAGCTTTGCTTTGCGCTCTATTCGGCAAGCAGCCTGTTCACGCGGCTGTATAGGCCGCTGCTTGAACCGCTCGGCCTGACCTATCCGCAGTATCTCGTCATGCTGGTGCTGTGGGAGCGCTCGCCGCTGACGGTGAGTGAGATCGGCGCAGCACTCGGCCTCGATTCGGCAACGCTGACGCCGCTCCTCAAACGGCTGGAAGCGGCGGGTTATGTCACGCGCCGGCGCGATGCAGCGGATGAGCGCCGTGTGCTGGTGCAGCCGACCGAGCGCGGAGTGGAATTGAAGGAACAGGCAAAGGACGTGCAGAAGGAATTGCTGTGCAGGCTGCCGCTGCCGGCCTCCGAACTCACTGCATTGCATGAGACGCTCAGCCTGTTGAATCGCGGCCTGCGCGGTGCCGGCGAAACGGAAGTCTGAGCAGCCGGCTTCGCCCGCTTCCGCCTCCCGCGAAATGAAATCGCTGCAAGGACGGCATCTTGCGGAAATCCCGTGCCGTTGCATTGGGTGAAGCGGCGGTCCAGCGCTTGCAAGGTATAACCGGTCGAGTACAGTCTGCGGCGAACGCAACGCCTCTGACCGCAATGGCATCGTGACAGGAGCCAGACCCATGAACCGCTTCCAGCTTTCGCTCGCCGGCCTCCTGGCTGCGCTTTTTCTCCCGCTCGCTGCCCAAGCGCAGTCGCTGCCTGATCTCGGCGGCAAGACGGTGACGGTGGTGACGGAAAACGCCTACCCGCCGCTGCAATTCGTCGACCCCAAAACCGGCCAGCAGATCGGCTGGGAGTATGACGCCATGAACGAGATGGCCAAGCGCCTGAACTTCAAGGTCGAGTACCAGAACACCTCCTGGGACGCGATGATCCAGGCCGTGTCGGACGGGCAATACAACATCGGCATGACCGGCATTACCATCAAGGAAGACCGCAAGGAGAAGGTCGATTTCTCAGCACCCTATATGCATTCCGAGATGCGGATGCTGGTGCGCTCCGACGAAAGCCGCTTCACCGACGCCAAGAGTTTTGCAGCACTCAAGGACGGGCTGATCGCCGCCCAGCCGGGTACCACGCCGTTTTTCGTTTCCGTCTATGACGTGCTCGACGGCAATGAGCAGAACCCGCGCATAAAGCTGTTCGAGACCTTTGGCGCGACTGTCCAGGCACTGAAGACGGGCGATGTCGATCTGGTGCTGACCGATGGTGTCGCGGCGCAAGGCTATGTCGATGCTTCCGACGGCAAGTTGAAGGTCATCGGCGGCCCGCTCGGCAGCGAGGATTTTGGCTTCATCTTCAAGAAGGGCTCGGATCTTGTTGTGCCGATCAATGCGGCGATTGCAGCACTCAAGGCCGACGGCACGCTCGATGCGCTGAACAAGAAGTGGTTTCTTGATTACAAGATGGGGCAGTGAGCGTTCGCTTGAAACGTTCACGCTGCCCCTCATCCCCCTGCCGGGACCGACCGGGGCCGAGCCACTGGTCTCGACCCGTCCTTCGGACCCCCGTAAACGGGGAGAAGGGGATTGCCGCAACGCCGACGCCCCCCTCTCCCCGTTTACGGGGAGAGGGTAAGGGTGAGGGGCAGCGCTGGTTTGGCAAGTCTCTCTCCTTGTCCCTCACCGCCGCAACCTTCTCCTGATGCCACCGTCCGCCTCAAAACCAGACTTCCCATTCTGGCTGGTCGCCGCCGCTGCGATCGCCATTGCCGCTGCCGTTTCCATCGCGGCCAACGACCTCTATGCCCAGGTGTTTTCCGTTGTCGTCAAAGGCGTCGGCATCACGGTCTTCGTCACCATCGTCGCCTACTCGCTGGCCTCCGCGCTGGGTCTTGGCATTGCGCTGATGGGGCTTTCCGGTTCGGTGTGGCTGCGCCAGATAGCCCGCTTCTATGTCGAGATCATCCGCAGCGTGCCGATCCTCGTGCTGCTGTTCTGGGTTGCCTTCGTCGGCGCGCCGGCCATGGTGTGGCTGTGGAACTGGGTGACGGCGCCGTTGCAGGCGGCGGGCATCGTCGGGCCGATGCAGGTGCGCGATTTTTCGCTGCTGTGGCGGGCGATAATCGCGCTGACGGTTGCCTATTCGTCTTTCATCGCCGAGATTTTCCGGGCGGGCATACAGGCCGTCGATACGGGCCAGATCGAGGCTGCCAAGGCGCTCGGCCTTTCACGCTACCGGCGCTTTCGCCACATCGTCTGGCCGCAAGCGTTCAAGACGATATTGCCACCCTATGGCAACGACTTCATCGCCATGATCAAGGATTCCTCGCTGGTTTCAGTGCTTGGCGTCGCCGACATCACGCAGATGGGCAAGGTCTATGCGTCGGGATCATTTCGCTTCTTCGAGACCTATTCGATCGTCGCCTATGTCTATCTGCTGCTGACGGTCAGCCTGTCGCTGGCCTTGCGGTCGCTGGAACAACGATTGCGAAAGGGGCAGCAACTCCAATGAGCGAAAAGCGGCACAGCGAGGGACTGGAGCAGGTCTATTCCGCCAGGACCGGTGCGGAACTGACGCAAGCCTATGCGTCCTGGTCGGGCGACTACGATCGCGAGACGGCAGCCTCCGGCTATTGCCTGCCTTTCATGATTGCCGCCTGGGTGGCGCGATATGTGGTGCGCGGGGTAGGGCCGTTGCTGGACGCTGGCTGCGGCACAGGGCTTTCGGGGCCTTATCTTCGAGCGCTCGGTTATGACAGCATCGAAGGGCTGGATTTTTCGGCCGACATGCTGGCGATTGCAGGTATGCGTGACGCCTATAGTGTGTTGACGCAGGCAGCCCTTGGCGGTCCGCTGCCGTGGGGCGACAATCATTTCGCGGCGTTTTTCTCGACAGGGGTCTTCACGGAGGGTCACGCGCCGGCCTCCAGCCTGGACGAGTTGGTGCGGATCACGAGGACAGGTGGCCATGCGGTCTTCACAGTGCGCGACGTTGTTCTGGAGAGCGGCGGGTTTCGGCAAAAGTTTGCCGAACTGGAACAGGCGGGGCGCTGGCTTTCCATCGAAGAGAGCCCGCCGTTCCGCGCCTTCGCCATCGATGAGGCCGATGTGCTGGTGAAGGCGTTCGTCTTTAAAATTCTTTAGCTGGCAAGCCGTTCTGGAACCGGAGACGCGGAGGCACGTTAGAGCGGTTCAGTTTTTGATCAACGTTGAACCGCTCTAACGGTTTGTTTTTACACAATTCCGGACGGAAAACCGCGACGCACTTTTCCTGGAATTGTTCTAGCGGCCAACGTCAGCGAGGTGATTGCGTGGAACAGCTCATCGAAGAATTCGGTCATCCGACATACACGTCCTTCCCCGTCGTGGCGGCTCGGCTGCTGCTGGCGACGGCCTTTGGCGCCGTCATCGGCTTCGAACGTGAATGGCGCAACAGCCCGGCCGGCTTGCGAACGCATATCCTCGTCTGCGTGGCGGCGGCCATGTTCGGCATTTTGACGATCGAGATCATCCATGCGCCGATGTTTGCCGTCGATGCGGTCGCCGTCGATCCGCTCCGCGCGGTCGAGGCGGTGACGGCGGGCGTGGCGTTCCTTGCAGCCGGTTCGATCCTGTTCTCGCGCGGCGAGGTGCGTGGGCTGACCACCGGAGCAGGCATGTGGCTCGCCGGCGCGATCGGCCTGGCCTGCGGACTGGGCTTCTGGCAGATCGCCGGCTTCGGCACGTTGCTCGTGCTGATCGTGCTTAGCCTGCTGCAGCGGGTGCACGACCGCATGAGCCTGAAAACGGACGATCAGGACGAACCGCCAGCCGACCCCAAGGGCAGCAAGTCGCCGGCTCGGCGGAAGGCGTGAACACGCTGATGGCGGCATCGGCCGACTGTCGGCCGTGAAGGCAATGCGCTCGGAACCGGCAACCGAAGCGAGTGATTGCCGAAATGCCAAAACATTGGTAAGAGCGCGGCTATGGAAGAACTGTTTGGAGATCCGGCCTACAAGGGTTTCGTGCTGCAGGACCACAAGCGCCTGCCGAGCCGATTCTTTGCCCGGGTTTCAGGCGCGCGCACCAGCCGCCTATCGTGAGCGGACGCGACCGCCGGCTCGCTTTGCCGGTTCATTCCAGAATTACCGCTCTATCCAAGGACATAGACAATGAGCGCTCCGCGTACCCTCTACGACAAGATTTTTGACGACCACGTCGTCGATCGCCAGGATGACGGCACCTGCCTGCTCTATATCGATCGCCATCTCGTCCACGAAGTGACCAGCCCGCAGGCCTTCGAGGGCCTTCGCATGACCGGCCGCAAGGTGCGTCATCCCGAGCGGACGCTGGCCGTCGTCGACCATAACGTGCCGACTTCGCCGGACCGCAAGCTCGGCATCAACCGCAACGAGGAAAGCCGCGTCCAGATCGCGGCGCTCGCCCAGAACGCCAAGGATTTCGGCGTCGAATACTATTCGGAGAACGACGTCCGCCAGGGCATCGTCCACATCATCGGCCCCGAGCAGGGCTTTACCCTGCCCGGCATGACCATCGTCTGCGGCGACAGCCACACCTCGACCCATGGCGCCTTCGGCGCGCTGGCGCACGGCATCGGCACGTCCGAGGTCGAGCATGTGCTGGCCACCCAGACGCTGATCCAGCGCAAGGCCAAGAACATGCTGGTGCAGGTCGACGGCAAGCTGCCTGAAGGCGTCACCGCCAAGGACATCGTGCTTGCCATCATCGGCGAGATCGGCACGGCCGGTGGCACCGGCTATGTCATCGAATATGCCGGCGAGGCGATCCGCGCGCTGTCGATGGAAGGCCGCATGACGATCTGCAACATGTCGATCGAAGGTGGCGCCCGCGCCGGCCTGATCGCGCCGGACGAGAAGACCTACGCTTATGTCAAAGACAAGCCGCGCGCGCCGAAGGGCGAGGCCTTCGACATGGCGCTCGAATACTGGAAGACGCTGAAGACCGATGAAGGCGCGCATTTCGACAAGGTCGTGGTGCTCGATGCCGCCAAGTTGCCGCCGATCGTCACCTGGGGCTCGTCGCCCGAGGACGTCGTCGCCGTCACCGGCGTCGTGCCGGATGCGGAAGTGATCGAGGACGAGAACAAGCGCAACTCCAAGAAGCGCGCGCTCGAATATATGGGCCTGACCGCGGGCACCAAGATCACCGACATCGGCATCGACCGCGTCTTCATCGGCTCGTGCACCAATGGCCGCATCGAGGATCTGCGCGCCGTCGCCAAGGTCGTCGAAGGCAAGACAGTCGCCTCGACCGTCAACGCCATGATCGTGCCGGGTTCGGGACTGGTGAAGGAAATGGCCGAGGCCGAAGGCCTCGACAAGATCTTCATCGCCGCCGGTTTCGACTGGCGTGAGCCGGGCTGCTCGATGTGCCTTGCCATGAACGACGATCGCCTCAAGCCACATGAGCGCTGCGCCTCGACCTCGAACCGCAATTTCGAGGGTCGCCAGGGTTTCAAGGGCCGCACGCATCTGGTCTCGCCGGCCATGGCGGCGGCGGCCGCGATCGCCGGGCATTTCGTCGATATCCGCGACTGGCACTAGCCGGCAGCTAAACCCTCATTTCACCGGGCGGGACAACTGTCCGGTGAAATGCCGAGAGTTGTCACAACCGACTTAACCGGTTGTTGGTGGGTTCGCCCTAGTGTTTGCCGCAACGGAAGCGGATCAGAGACACGGGCACTTGGGGGCTAACCTTTTCATAGCGCTGCTTACGCCAGCCTTGTCGCTGGTCTTTGCATCGGCGTTCTTTCTGCTTTGGACGTACCGAAGGCATGGCCATGTGATGGTGCTCTGCCTCTCCTACGTCGCTTATGCGGTCGGTTTCCTGCTGCAGAGCTTTGACCTGCCGATCGGCGTCGCGCCGACGAAGTTTCTCTCGAATTTGCTCCTGCTGATAGCCGCAGTCAGCTTGGCCACAGCCGCCGTGGCCCGCCACGACAGGCCCTCGCCAGCCAAACTTCTGTCGTTGCTTGGCTTTGCCGGCATTGCTGCGCTGAGCTGGTTTCTTTTCGTTCAGCCAAGCCTTGTCGGCCGCATCTTCGCCATCAACCTCGCCTGTTCCGGCATATGCATGGTGGTCGTCGCTGCCCTGAAGCCGGTACCCAACAAGAGCATAGTCGACCGCGTCCTGATCGCGGTGTGCACACTGGCCGCGATAGACTTCCTTATTCGGCCGCTGACGGCGATCTGGATCAGCGGCGAGGGCTACGGCGCCTACCACGCCTCGCTCTACTGGCTGCTGACAAATTTCTCTATGGTGCTCATTTCGGTGATGCTTGCGCTTTCGCTGACGACGGCCATCGCGCTCGACGTCATGAAGGAGTTGCAGGCCGAATCCCATACCGATCCGCTGTCGGGCCTGCTCAACCGGCGCGGCTTTGAAGAGCGGTCGGCAGCTTATGCAAGACGCCCCTCGGGAGCCTCCGTTCCCCTGGCAATCGTGCTGGCCGATCTCGATCATTTCAAGTCGGTGAACGACACCTATGGGCATGCCGTCGGAGATGCCGTCATCGCCGCCTTCGCCACGCATCTGCGTGTTTCATCGGGCAAGGATGCGATTGTCGGGCGCATCGGGGGCGAGGAGTTCGCAATCGTGCTTCCAGCCAGCGACCTGATGACGGCGCGGCTTTTTGCGGAAGGCCTGCGCGCCTCGTTCACACAGCATCGCATCAAGGGACTGCCCGCCCATGCCGAGAAGGTCACGGCAAGCTTTGGCGTCGCCAGCCGCGCGACAAACGAGGATTTCGAATCCCTCATGCGCCGTGCCGATCAGGCACTGTACCGTGCCAAGAACAATGGCCGTGACAGCGTGAAACTGGCCGATCAGCTTCCAGCCGATGCCGACTGCGTTATCGCAGGGTATTACGGCGGTCATATCTGAACATCGACCGACGCATAATTGCCGGGAATGTGATCCACCCCTGCCCCCACGTTAACGGGTTTTTCGGCTAAGTATGGTTATGTGCTCGTGAAATCGGGGGCGTGACTGAATGACTGGAGCAGGCGTTGTCCTGACAATAAACCTGGCTGTCGCCGGCCTGCTTGGCGGCTCATTCGCCATGGTTGCCGTCTATGACCGCAAGCAGGTGGCGGCGCGGTGGCTGGGTTTCACCTATGGTCTGGCGTTCGTCTATCTCCTGATCGAGTTCGCGATTTCAGTTTTCGGCGTGAACCCGGTGGTCGCAACCGTCTCCTTCGCCACATTCCTGGGCGCGATGGTTCTTTTCAATGTCGGCATGGCCCGCAAATACGAGGTGCCGGCGCCCTGGTGGCTGATGGGCTCGCTTTTCGTGGCGTCGGTCGTGTCATGCTATCTCATACAGGACATGCCGCGGCAGTCATTCACCCGCATGATGTATTATCAGACGCCTTATTTCATGATGCAGGCGATCGGTGCGTGGATCGTGTTTTCGGCGCGCCGGCGTGGCAAGCTCGAACTCATCCTGATGTGCCTTCTCGCGGCGAGTTCGTTGCAGTTCCTGACCAAGCCCTTCCTTGCGCAGACGCTCGGCGGGACCGGTGTCACCGCGCAATACTATCTGCAAACCCAATACGCCCTGATCTCGCAATCGATGGGAACGGTGTTCGCGCTGGCCATCGCGCTTCTCTTCCTGGTCATCCTGGCGCGCGACATCCTGGCCGGCGTCACCGTAGCGTCGGAAACCGACTCGCTGTCGGGGCTGCTCAATCGCGGCGGTTTCGAGCGCCATGCGCGCGCAGCCCTGCGGGAGGCGAACCGCGGCAATACGCCGTTGGCGCTGGTCATCAGCGACCTCGATCACTTCAAATCGATCAACGACAGTTACGGCCACGCCTCCGGCGATCGGGTGATCAAGGCGTTCGCGGGCTTCCTGCGTGACGCATCCTCCAACCATCATGTCGCCGGCCGCATCGGCGGCGAGGAATTCGCCATCATCATGCCCGGTGCCAATCTGGTGTCGGCGCGGCTTTTCGCCGAAGGCGCACGCAGTGCTTTTTCCGGCCTGCCGGTGGAGGGATTGCCGGAAAACCTGCGATTCACGGCAAGCTTCGGCGTTGCCGAACTTGCAGCGGGAGAGGATGTGTCGGAATTGCTGCTGCGCGCCGACAAGGCGCTCTACGAAGCGAAGAAGGGCGGACGCGATTGCGTCAGGATTTCGCTGGCATCGGAAAACGGCAAGCGCAGCCCGTCGACCCGCAGGCGCTAAGTCCAAGCAGACTTTGATCAAGATCTAGCGGCAGGGACCGCCCTGCAGCGGGATCTCGCCCTGGTCGAAGCCGTACATATAGCTGCGGCCCTTGACCAGGACGGGCGGTCGGAAGCAGCCACGCTCATAGGCAAATATGCCGCCGGGGCCCTCGACATGCACCACCTTTGGCCGACCGGCCTGAGTGTAGCTCGAGAGTTCGCGGGCCATGTGGCCCTGGCCGACGACGATCCGCTTGTAGCCGGCAGCACTTTCAACGACGAGATTGCCGAAACTGTCGGCATAGACGCGGTCATGGCTGTCGCCGGCCAGCGCCGGCGCGGAAGCGCTGATGGCGGCAACGGCCAGAATCACCGGCAGGAAAAGCATCTTGCGGGCGTTCGAATGCATGGCTTTCTCCATCGAGCGAGGTCGATCCTCGATGGCATGACGTTAACGCTTTATTAACCTTTGTTAAGAGCCTCGTACGTTTGCGGCGAAATGAATTAACAAACGTGGTTAATTTTCAGTGTTTGCGCGCGTTGGCAGTGAGCCCCGGCGATCACGCGGTCCGCAGGACAGTTCGTTTCCCCCGTGGTTGATCTTTCGGTGGCAAAACGGGTAGCTTGCGCGGCATGTCAGACAGAAAATCGAGCGGCGGCGCGTTCCTGATTGCCGTATTTGCCATGATCCCGCTGCTGCTGGTCGCCTCCTGCGTTTCGGAAGGGCATGCCGGCGGGGCGGCCGCCAAGGCGACGGGCACGGAAACGACCAGCCAGCCCACTCACGCGACATACAGCTGCGGCCCGAGAGGCACGCTGACGGTCGACAATTTCCGTACCTCGGTGAAACTGGTCGATCCCGAAGGCGAGAGCGTCGATCTGCCGGCCTCGCCCGCCACGCAGCAGTCGCGCTATGGCGAGACGCCCTATGCGCTGGTGCTGGACGGCAAAGAGGCACTCTACATGAAAAGCGGCAAGGAGCCGGTGACCTGCAATCGCTGATTCGCGTTTCTGGTTGCGCTGCAACAGAGTGCGATCCGAAAGTGGCGTTCCCCGCTCTTGTCGGCAAAGGTTCAATTCACCGTGAATTGTCATGCAAGCTTCAATCGATTGAAGCGGAAACAGTGACTTGACCCTCTCGCGCTTTTGACGAAATAGCTCTTCCGAAACGCTTTTCCGGCTTTGACGCGGTGCAAAAAGCGCATTAGAACGCGGCTGTCCGAAGTCGCATTCCGAGAAGGCTACGCCGTATTTCCGCATCGGCACCTTCGGAATATATCGGGCGACGAAAGGGGAGCCATGAGCAAATCACCAGCCACCCAAGCAAGGCCTCTGTCGCCGCATCTGACGATCTATAAACCGCTGATCACGATGACGATGTCGATCATCCATCGCATCACCGGAGGGGCGCTTTATTTCGGCACGCTGCTGGTCGCCTTTTGGCTGATCGCGGCGGCGACCTCGGAGCAATATTTCGACTTCGTCAGCTGGGTTTTCGGCAGCTGGATCGGCCGGCTGGTCCTGTTCGGCTACACCTGGGCGCTGATGCAGCACCTGATGGGCGGCATTCGCCACCTGATCTGGGATACGGGCGTCGGGCTTGAAAAGCGTACCGCCTCCAAGATCGCCTGGGCAACGGTGATCGCGTCGGTCGTGCTGACCGTGCTCATCTGGGTCGCCGGCTACATGGCGCGGGGGATGTGATCATGGCCGATATGCGCACCCCTCTCAAAAAGGTCCGCGGCCTCGGTTCGGCCCGCGAAGGCACCGAGCATTTCTGGCGCCAGCGGCTGACCGCGATCGCCAACATCCCGCTTACTCTGTTCTTCATCGGCCTGCTGGTCTCGCTCAACGGCGCCAGCTATGCCGAAGTGCGGTCCGCGCTTGCCAATCCCTTCGTGGCGCTGATCCTGGCGATGTTCCTGATCTCCGGCCTCTACCACATGCGGCTCGGCATGCAGGTCATCATCGAGGACTATGTGCATGGCGAGGGCGGCAAGCTGGCGCTCATCGTGCTCAACACGTTTTTCACCATCGCGGTCGGCGTTGCTTCGCTCTTCGCCCTGCTCAAAATCGCATTCGGGGGCTGACCATGGCCAAGGATCAAAAAGGCAATGGCTCGGCACCGGCCGGCAAGGAATACATCTATGTCGACCACAAGTTCGACGTGGTGGTGGTTGGCGCCGGCGGTTCGGGCCTGCGCGCCACGCTCGGCATGGCCGAGCAGGGACTGAAGACTGCCTGCATCACCAAGGTTTTCCCGACGCGCTCGCACACGGTTGCGGCACAGGGCGGCATCGCCGCCTCGCTGTCCAACATGGGTCCGGATTCATGGCAGTGGCATATGTATGACACCGTCAAGGGTTCCGACTGGCTCGGCGACATGGACGCCATGGAATACATGGTCAAGCAGGCGCCGGCTGCCGTCTACGAGCTCGAGCATTACGGCGTGCCGTTCTCGCGCACCGAAGAAGGCAAGATCTACCAGCGGCCGTTCGGCGGCCACATGATGAACTATGGCGACGGCCCGCCCGTGCAGCGTACCTGCGCTGCTGCCGACCGCACCGGCCACGCCATATTGCACACGCTTTACGGCCAGTCGCTGAAGCACAATGCGCAGTTCTTCATCGAGTATTTCGCGCTCGACCTGATCATGTCGGACGATGGCGTCTGCACCGGCGTCGTTGCCTGGAACCTCGACGACGGCACTATCCACCGCTTCTCGGCCAAGATGGTGGTGCTGGCGACCGGCGGCTATGGCCGCGCCTATTTCTCGGCAACGTCCGCCCACACCTGCACGGGCGACGGCGGTGGCATGGTCGCTCGCGCGGGCCTGCCGCTTCAGGACATGGAGTTCGTGCAGTTCCACCCGACCGGCATCTACGGTTCGGGCTGCCTGATCACCGAAGGCGCGCGCGGCGAAGGCGGCTATCTCGTCAACTCCGAGGGCGAGCGCTTCATGGAGCGCTATGCGCCGTCGGCCAAGGACCTTGCAAGCCGAGACGTGGTTTCACGCTGCATGACGCTGGAGATTCGCGAAGGACGCGGCGTCGGCAAGAATAAGGACCACATCTTCCTGCATCTCGACCATCTCGATCCGGCCGTGCTGCATGAGCGCCTGCCGGGCATCTCGGAATCGGCCAAGATTTTTGCCGGCGTCGACGTGACCCGCGAGCCGATCCCGGTGCTGCCGACCGTGCATTACAATATGGGCGGCATTCCCACGAACTATTGGGGCGAGGTGCTGAACCCGACCAAGGACAATCCCGACCGCGTGTCGCCCGGCCTGATGGCTGTCGGCGAGGCCGGCTGCGCCTCGGTGCACGGTGCTAACCGTCTCGGCTCCAATTCGCTGATCGATCTGGTGGTGTTCGGCCGCGCTGCGGCGATCCGCGCCGGCGAGGTGATCGACCGCGCAGCACCCATTCCGCCGATCAATGAAAAGTCGGTCGAGAAGATCATGGCCCGCTTCGACCGCCTGCGTAACGCCAATGGCGGCACGCCGACGGCTGTTCTTCGCGAGAAGATGCAGAAGATCATGCAGGAAGACGCCGCCGTGTTCCGCACCCAGGAATCGCTGGCGCAGGGCTGCAAGCGCATGTCGGCGCTGTGGAGCGAGCTCAAGGACGTCAAGGTGTTCGACCGCTCGATGATCTGGAATTCCGATCTCGTCGAGACGCTGGAACTGGAAAACCTGATGGCCAACGCCATTCCCACCGTCTACGGCGCCGAAGCGCGCAAGGAGAGCCGCGGCGCGCATGCGCGCGAGGATTTCTCGTCGCGCGACGATGCCGGCTGGCGCAAGCACACACTGGCCCATGTCGCCGAAGACGGCAAGGTGACGCTCTCCTACCGCCCGGTTCACACCGAACCACTGGTTAGGGAAGAAGACGGCGGCATCAGCCTGGCAAAGATCGCGCCCAAGGCGCGGGTATATTGAGACAATGTCAACCGCGCCGGGCATCCTGCTGATAAACCTGGACCGGAGTCCCGACCGCCTGGCGTTCATTGCCAGGCAGCTCGGCGATCTCGGCCTCGATTTCACGCGCCTGCCCGCGACGGACGCCAGCACGATCAGCGATGCTGAGTTCGCCCGGCTCGGCAACACCTATATGCGCCCGATTTCGCGCTCGGAACTTGCCTGCCTGATCAGCCATACACGCGTCTGGCAGTTTTGCGTCGAGGAAAACCGACCGATTCTCGTGCTTGAGGACGATGTGATCCTGTCGGACAGGTTGCCCGCCTTCCTCAAGGAATTTTCCAGCCTGAAGACGGCGGATATCGTCAATATCGAGACGCGTGGCGCTGAAAAATGGGTATCCAGAAAAGCGGTCGTCTCGGCGCCTGAAAGCGGCGTCCAGCTCTATCGGCTCTATGTCGATCGTGGCGGATCGGCAGGCTATATCGTCTTGCCGGAGGCGGCGCGGGCGCTGCTGAAACGCGCCCGCCACCAGGCGGCGCCCTCCGATGCTTTCCTCAATCTTGCCGGTATAGCGCGGCTTCAGGCCGAGCCCGGTCTGGCTGCCCCGCTTTATGACGGCGGCGAGGCAGGCGGCAGCCTCAAGGTTTCGTTCAAATCCACCATCAAGCAGCCCAGCAAGATGTCGCGGCTGACAATGCTGGCACGGTATCCCCATTTCAAGCTGCGCAGGCTGGCCGGCCACATAGCCATGACGGCGCGCAAGCTCGGAACTACCGGCGTCGGCGTCAAGCGCAAGATCGCCATCTGCCCCACAATCCTAGCTCATGCAAACAACTGGAGCGTCTGAGCCATGGTCGAACTTACCCTTCCCAAGAACTCCCAGATCAAGCAGGGCAAGACCTGGCCGAAGCCTGAGGGTGCCACCAATCTGCGAGAATACCGCATCTATCGCTGGTCGCCGGACGATGGCGAGAACCCGAGCATCGATACCTATTTCGTCGACATGGACGATTGCGGGCCGATGGTTCTGGATGCGCTGTTGTGGATCAAGAACAACATCGACCCGACGCTGACCTTGCGCCGTTCCTGCCGCGAGGGCATTTGCGGCTCCTGCGCCATGAACATCGACGGCTCGAACACGCTGGCCTGCACCAAGGGCTGCGACGATATTTCGGGCGCGATCAAGATCTATCCGCTGCCGCATATGCAGGTGGTCAAGGATCTGGTGCCGGACCTGACCAATTTCTACGCCCAGCACCGCTCGATCGAGCCGTGGCTGAAGACGGTTTCGCCCGAGCCGGCGAAGGAATGGCTGCAGAGCCATGACGACCGCGCCAAGCTCGATGGGCTCTATGAATGCATCCTGTGCGCCTGCTGCTCGACCTCGTGCCCGAGCTACTGGTGGAACGGCGACCGCTATCTCGGCCCGGCAACGCTGCTGCAGGCCTATCGTTGGCTGATCGACAGTCGCGATGAGGCCACCGGCGAGCGGCTCGACAATCTCGAAGACCCGTTCCGGCTCTATCGCTGCCACACCATCATGAACTGCGCACAGACCTGCCCCAAGGGTCTTAATCCGGCCAAGGCGATTGCCGAGATCAAGAAGATGATGGTGGAGAGAAGGGTCTGATTCAACGCATGGCTTCGCTGCCGGCGGATTTTGCGCCGGAAGCCGTTACCGCAATCCGCGACCGGCTTGATCTGGCTCGTGCGGGCGGGCTGAAAATTCTGTTCGCCATTGAAAGCGGCAGCCGGGCCTGGGGCTTTCCATCTCCCGACAGCGACTATGATTGCCGCTTCGTCTATGTGCGGCCGGTTCGCGATCATCTGGTCCTGCAGCCACCGCGCGACGTCGTCGAGTTCCCGATCGAGGGCGATATCGATGCCGGTGGGTGGGATTTGCGGAAGGCCCTGCTGCTTGCGCTCGGCGGAAATGCCGTTGTCGTGGAGTGGGCGAATTCGCCGATAGCCTATGAGGAGGCTGAAGGCTTTCGGGCGCGGCTCCTTGGTCTCCTTGCCGAAATCGTCGATCCGGCAAAAGTCGCGCGCCACTACCTCGGCCTGGCGCGTTCCCACATTTCCAGGATCGGGAATTCCGGCACCGAAGTGAAGCTGAAGAAGCTTTTCTATCTTATCAGGCCGCTTGTGGCGCTGGATTGGATGGAGCAGCATGCTTTCACCAGACTGCCGCCAATGGGCTTGCCGGCCTGCCTTTCGCAAACCGAGGTGCTGCCGTCCGTTGCCGAAGAAATAGGCCGCATGATCGCAACGAAGGCCCAAACACGGGAAATGGGTACGGGACCGATACCGCCGGCGATCGCGGGGTATCTGGAGGCGAGATATGGCCACCACGAAATGAACATGCCGCTCTCGCTCAAGGACGAGAATCGGCGGAAGCGGGATCGTGCCCTGGCGGAAGACTTCTACCGGCAGGAAGCGGAAGGCGTCTGAAAAAGTGTCCTTGCCGACGCGGCAAGGCTTTGCCAAAAGACAGGGATGAACACAGCGACAGACCTCCCCGTCCTCAATCCCTCCGAAGCCCGCGTACTTGGCTGCCTGATCGAGAAGAAGGAGCTGACGCCGGATGTCTATCCGCTGACGCTCAATTCGGCGCACGCCGCCGCCAACCAGAAGACGGCGCGCGAGCCGGTGATGGCGCTGGAGCAGGGGGAGGTGAACCGGGCGCTGAAGCTGCTGGAGCAGAAGGGGCTGGTGCGACAGGTCTTCGGGTCGCGCGTCGAGCGCTACGAGCATCTTGCGGCGCAGCGCTTTTCGATGACGTCGCCGCAGATCGCCATCGTCGGCCTGCTCCTCTTACGCGGGCCGCAGACGGTGAACGAGCTTCTGGCGCGCAGCGAGCGCATGGCGCGGTTCCCGTCGGTAGACGAGCTGCGCGAAGAACTCGACATGCTGATCGGCAAGCGACCGGCGCTGGTGCAGGAAATCGGGCGCGGTCCCGGCCAGCGAGAGGACCGCTATGCCCATCTTCTGAGTGGGCCGGTCGATGTTGCTGCATTTGCAGCGCAGCGCAGCGTGTCATCTGTGCCGGCGTCTGATCTTGAGGCGCGGATACAGGCGCTGGAGGAAGAGGTCGCTGCCTTGCGCGCGCGCCTCGATGCGTTGGGCGCCTGAGCCGGCGACCGAGGATCGGCCGGGAAGCAGTTCGTCACCTGAATAATCACGCCAGCGTGTTTCAGCTTGATTTTGAAACCTCTTGCGGTTCGGCTACGTCTTTACCGCAGGAGGATGTTTTCATGGTGCGCAGAGCTTTCGCAGTAACCTGTCTTGCACTTGCTGCCGCGCTGTCAGCGCCTGCAGGTGCCGCATTCGCCAAGACGCAGACGGCGATCTTTGCCGGCGGCTGCTTCTGGTGCGTGGAATCGGATTTCGACCACGTGCCCGGCGTGACTTCAACCACCTCCGGCTATATCGGCGGCACGAACGACAATCCCACCTATGAGGATCACACCGCCGCTGGCCACCGCGAGGCGGTGAAGATAGAATTCGACGATACCAAGACCAGCTACGACAAGCTGCTCGACGCCTTCTGGCATTCGGTCGATCCGACGGATGGCGGCGGTCAGTTCTGCGACCGTGGCCACAGCTATACGACCGCGATCTATGCGGTCGGCGCGGAGCAACTGGCCGAGGCGGAGAAATCGAAGGAAGCGATCGCAACGGTGCTGAAGCAGCCGATAGCCACGGAAATCGTGGCCGCACCGACCTTCTGGCCGGCCGAGGATTACCATCAGGATTACTACAAGAAGAATCCGGTCCGCTACAAATACTACCGCTATTCCTGCGGGCGCGACGACCGCATCGACGCGGTATGGGGCAAGGCCGCGCATCAGGGCATTGCTGCGCACTGAGCGCGACTTGCCGGAACGAAAAACGGGCGCCATACGGCGCCCGTTTTCATTGATGGACCCGAATATCAGGCGAGGCTGGCGTTCAGCGTAACCTTGATCGCGCCTAGCGCCTTGGAAACCGGGCATTCGGCCTTGGCCTTCTCGGTCAGTTCCTTGAATTTGGCTGCGTCGATGCCGGGCACCTTGCCGGTGAGCGTGATGGCGCTTTCGGTGATGCCGGTGCCGGGAATGAGGGTGACCACCGCCTTGGCGTTCAATTCGTCGGCCGGTGTGCCGTTCTCGGCCAGGAAATGCGAGAGCTGCATGGCAAAGCAGCCGGCATGGGCAGCGGCGATCAGTTCTTCCGGATTGGTGCCGGATTTGCCGCTCTCGTCCTCGAAACGCATCTTGAAGGAATAGGGCGCGGCCTTGAGGGCGCCGCTCTGGGTGTCGAGCGTGCCGGTACCCTCGGTGAGCGTTCCTTTCCAGACGGCGGTGGCGTGACGGTTCATGAGGTTCTCCCGTTTGATTTTGCAGGCCGATGATGCGGCGACGGGTTGAATATAGCGCGCCTTTCCGCATCTGCCATGTGTGACCGCTTTCGGGGCATACGAAAAAAGTCGATGTCAAAAATGTCGGGAAGCTGGAGCGCCTGTCGTCCTAGGAGCGGCCGCGGAATGTTTCCGTGGCATGCAGGAGGTTCGAATGTATTCGCTGCTTCACTCGAATATTGGAAAGATCGTTCCCAAACCCGGCGCGGTAACTGCCGGCGGCTTTTGCATCCCGCCGTCTGGCGTTGCGCGCCTGCTGGTCATGCTGACCGTCATCGTCTCAGCCGTGCATGTTCTCGACGTTGCGTCGTCCTATACTCCGGGCAAGCAGTCGGGCCTTCTGGCGCAGACAGATGTCGCCTTTGAGAGGAGATAGATCATGAAATATGTTTGCCTCGTCCATGGAGAAGAAGCCAAGCTCCACGCCATGTCACCCGCCGAAATGAAGGTGCTCGACCACAACTCCGGCGCCTATGATGATGCGCTCACCGCCAGCGGCCATCTGATCGTCGCGCAGGCGCTGCAGCCGGTGAAGGTCACGAAAACCGTCAGGAACCGGAAGGGCAAGGCGCTGGTGACGGACGGTCCCTTTGCGGAAACCAAAGAACAGCTTCTCGGCTTCCTGATGATCGAGGCCAGGGACTTCGAAGAGGCGGTGGAGATCGCCGGCAAGATACCGCTGGCGAAGCTGGGCGCGATCGAGGTGCGGCCAGTCTATAATTTTCGCGGAGACTAGCTTCGCGCAAATCGTCGGACGTGCAACTTTTACGTGTTGAAAGGAGGGTATTGTTTCCTTATCCTGCCGCCGTTTTCGGGGGATTTGGAATGCATATCCTGATTGCTGCGATCGGCCTCATGGGAGCTGCCGCCTTCTGGTGGTACCGGGTCAAATATAGGGGCTGTCCTAGGAGATTTGTTGTTTGATCCAAGTTTTAAGTGTCTTCAAGAGGCTTGCTGGTGGTCCGTAATTA
>NZ_JBBBDZ010000018.1:0-128420 GCF_037153935.1 Mesorhizobium sp. CCNWLY176 | reverse complement strand
GTGGCGGCGGCCATCAGCATGGCCGGGGTGGTCTTGTCGCAGCCAATGGTCAGCACCACGCCGTCGAGCGGATAGCCGTAGAGCACCTCGACCAGCGAGAGATAGGCAAGGTTGCGATCAAGCGATGCGGTCGGGCGCTTGCCCGTCTCCTGGATCGGATGACAGGGAAACTCGAAGGCGACGCCACCGGCTGCCACGATGCCTTCGCGCACCCGCTTGGCGAGCTCGATGTGATGGCGGTTGCAGGGTGACAGGTCCGACCCGGTCTGGGCGATGCCGATCAGCGGTTTGCCCGATTGCAGTTCCTCGCGCGTCAGGCCGTAATTCAGGTAGCGCTCGAGATAGAGCGCGGTCATGCCCGGATTGTCGGGATTGTCGAACCACTCCTGCGAGCGGAATTTTTTTGTTGTTTTTGCGCCGGCCATGAGGTTCTCCCGAATTTGGTGCTGAATGGTTATGACAAGGCGGGAACGCTCGCAAGGGGCACTTTGGGCGTTCCGGGCCGCAGGCTTGAGGAGAAGCGCATGAGTGTGCGTGGCAGCCCCCAACACTTTGGTGCGATGGACAAGACCTGCCGGGTTCGCTACGCCTCATGAAGCAATCAGTCGGAGGACGTCATGGCCCTGATTATCGAAGGCGAGGAACACATCGCGGCACCCGTGCAGAAAGTGTGGGAAGCGCTGAACGACCCGGCGGTTCTCAAGGAATGCATTCCGGGCTGCCAAAGCCTGGAAATGAAGACGCCGACCGACATGGCAGCAACCGTGGTGCTGAAGATCGGGCCCATCAAGGCGACATTCGCCGGCGAGGTCACTCTGAAGAACCTGAAGCCGCCGCACTCCTACACCATTCAGGGCGAAGGCAAGGGCGGCATCGCCGGCTTTGCCAAGGGCGGCGCGGATGTGACGCTGACCGAGGATGGCGCGAACTCCACCCTTCTCAAATATGAGGCCAAGGCCGATGTCGGCGGCAAGATCGCACAGCTTGGCAGTCGATTGATCACCTCGACGTCGAAGAAGCTGGCCGGGCAATTCTTCTCGAGTTTCAATGAGAAAGTGAGCGCCGGGTAACAGTTCGTTATGGCAAGGTTGTCAACTTTGTGAACTGACGGACTATTTTTGAGCCTTGTGCGGCTGGACGTAGCCTGATTGTCTCTTCTTCGTGAGGTGAAACATGAGAGTTATCGTCCTGTCGGCAATGGGCTTTCTTTTGCTGGCAATAGCCGGTTGTGTCAGTGCGCAAGATCAACAACCGGATCAACAGCCAGCAGCCCCGCAGTCGCAGCAGCAAGACCAGCAGGCTGCCAATCCCGACTCCGCCAATACCGATATCGACCACGACAGGATGTTGAGCACGCAACGGCAAGGCGACGATCGTTATCCGGTTTGCAGCCCGATGGATTCGAACAACCATGTGGATGTTTCCACGGGTAAATGGGTCGGTCCCAGCTGCCAGATGGAAACTGACTGAGAGGGTGATTTTGCAGGCTGCGCTGCTGAGCGCGTAGCGTCTTCCCCCACTCCGTCGCCGCTTCGCGGCGCCACCTCTCCCCCCTCCGGAGGGAGAGGAAGGGCGTCAAGCTTTGTCGGCTCGCGCCTTTCCTCTCCCCCGTCGAACGGGGGAGAGGTGGTCCGCGAAGCGGATCGGAGTGGGGGTCGATGCGCTACTCGAACACGATGCTCGGCACGGCAGCTTCCGCCGCCCCGCGTTCCTCATTGACCCGTTCCCAGACCTTCGAGGCGATGGCGCGATAGATCTTCGCTTCCGGTCCCTCTGGCTTCGACACCACGACCGGCGTGCCGGCGTCCGATGTTTCGCGGATTTCCATCTGCAGCGGCACTTCGCCAAGGAAGGTGACGCCGAGGCGCTCGGCTTCCTTCCTGGCGCCGCCGTGGCCAAAGATGTCGTAGCGCTTGCCGGTGTCGGGGGCGATGAAATAGCTCATATTTTCGACGATGCCGAGCAGCGGCACGTCGACCTTCTTGAACATGTTCAAGCCCTTGCGGGCATCGATCAGCGCCAGATCCTGCGGCGTCGAGACGATGACCGCCCCGGCCAGCGGCACCTGCTGGGCCATGGTGAGTTGCGCGTCGCCGGTTCCGGGCGGCATGTCGACCACGAGCACGTCGAGCGGACCCCACTCGACCTCACGCAGCATTTGCGTGAGCGCCGACATGACCATCGGCCCACGCCAGATCATCGGCGTTTCCTCATCGACGAGGAAGCCCATGGACATGACCTTGAGGCCGTATTTTTCCATCGGCTTCAGGATCTTGCCGTCGACGGTCTGCGGCCGGCCGTGGAGATCGAGCAGCTTCGGCATCGACGGGCCGTAGATGTCGGCGTCGAGCACGCCGACCTTCAGCCCATTGGCGGCAAGGCCGAGCGCGATATTGATGGCGGTGGTGGATTTGCCGACGCCGCCCTTGCCGGACGCGACCGCGATGATCGCCTCGATGCCCGGCACGCCGCGCTTTCCGGGCTGATGGCCGGCGGGCGCATGCGGTGCGGGCCGGGGCGCGGCGGGAGCGGCAGGAGCAGGACGGGGTGCAGCCGGACGCGCCGGCGGCGGCGGCGCTTCCATGCCGCCGCCCTTTTTCTCGGCGGTCAGCGCGACCACGGCGCCGGTAACGCCGGGAATGGCGCGCACCACCCGTTCGGCTGCGGCGCGCAATGGCTCCATCTCCTTGGCGCGTGCAGCCGGCACGGTGATGGAGAAGAAAACCTTCTGGTCGGCGATGAAAATCTCGGAAACCAGGCCGAGACTGACGATATCGCCGGAAAAATCCGGGCCATTGACCGTCTTCAGCCGTTCGAGAACGATTTCCTTGGTGACAGTGGTCATGGCAGCCCTTTTCGGTCCTTAGTCGCGTTTCAGATAATGCAGTTCGGCCAGAACACCAAGAAGCCAGTGAATGTCTGCGACAATGGCAGCTTGCATGGACGGTGATTTTCCCGGACCTTGCGCAAACAACATTTGACCGGCACCCGCCGGTCGCCTGACAGCGACATGAAATGATCGACAAGCTGGAATTCTTCATAGCCCTCGCCAAGCAACAGCATTTCGGCCGTGCGGCGGAAGAATGCGGCGTGACGCAGCCGACGCTCTCGGCCGGCATCAAGCAGCTGGAAGAAGCGCTGGGCGTGATGCTGGTGCAGCGCGGCTCGCGCTTCCAGGGGCTGACGCCGGAGGGAAGCCGCGTGCTGGAATGGGCGCGGCGCATCGTCGGCGATGCCCGCACGATGCGCGAGGAAATGCGCGCCGCCCGCCACGGCCTTGCCGGCCATGTGCGGATCGCGGCGATCCCGACCGCTCTTGCCATGACGCCGCGCCTGACCACGCCGTTTCGCGAAAAGCACCCGGGCGTGACTTTCTCGATCCTGTCGCGCACCTCGATCGAAGTGCTGACGCTTCTCGAAAACTTCGAGATCGATGTCGGCATCAGCTATCTCGACAATGAGCCGCTTGGGCGCGTGGCGACCGTGCCGCTCTATTCGGAGCGCTATCAGCTCATCACCGCCGCCGGTAACCCGTTTTCCGACAGCGAGACCGTGACATGGGCGGAGGTGTCCGCCCTGCCGCTGTGCCTGCTGACCCCTGACATGCAGAACCGGCGCATCATCAACCAGCATCTCGGCGAGGCCGGCGCGGAAGCTCATCCGACGCTGGAATCGAACTCGATGATCGTGCTGTTTTCGCATATCCGAACGGGAAAATGGTCTTCGATCATGCCGCTCAACCTTGCCGAAACCTTCGGCTTCGCCGAGCCGATCCGCGCCATTCCCATCGTCGAGCCGGACGCCAGCCATCTCGTCGGGCTGGTTGCGGCGCATCGCGAGCCGCACACGCCGCTGGTTTCGGCGCTGCTGCACCAGGCGCGGATACTGGCTGCCGATCTTTCCCTTCTTTGATAGAAATTTCCTATCGTTCAACGAAAGAGCTCTCTTGATTGAGCTTTTCCGTTTTGATTAGTTCTAAAGTGAGGAAATACATAGGGAGGGCGCTGCATGTCCATGCAGGCTGCAAGTACCCAGATCGCGTCGCGGGCGACGGCGATTATTGACGAGATGAAGGCGCTCGAAGGCCCCCTCCTGCCTATTCTGCATGAGATCCAGGAAGAGTTCGGCCATGTGCCGGCCGAAACGCTGCCGATCATCGCCAAGGCGCTGAACATCAGCAACGCCGAGGTTCACGGTGTCGTCACTTTCTATCACGACTATCGCAACCATCCGGCCGGTCGCCACGTTTTGAAGGTGTGCCGCGCGGAAGCCTGCCAGTCGATGGGCGGCGATGCCATTGCAGCCCAGATCAGCCAGGCGCTGGGAATAGGCTTCCACGAGACGGCGAAGGACAATTCGGTTACACTGGAACCGGTCTATTGCCTCGGCCTCTGTGCCTGCGCGCCCGCCGCCATGCTCGACGGCGAAGTGATCGGCAGGCTCGACGCCGACAAGATTGAAGAGATCGTTCAGGAGGTACGCTCGTGACGGTCACTATCTACATACCCCGCGATTCCGGCGCGCTGGCGCTCGGCGCCGAAAAGGTCGCCAAAGCGGTCGCGCAGGAAATCGAAACGCGCGGGCTGGACGCAAAAATCGTGCGCAACGGTTCGCGCGGCCTCTATTGGCTGGAGCCGATGGTGGAAGTGGCGACCGATGCCGGCCGCGTCGCCTATGGCCCGGTTACGGCCAAGGATGTTGCCTCGCTGTTCGACGCCGGGCTGACCTCCGGTGGCGAGCACAAGCTTTCGCTCGGCGATCCTGAGAAAATCCCGTTTCTTGCCAAGCAGACCCGCCTCACCTTCGCGCGCTGCGGCATCACCGACCCGCTGTCGCTGGAAGACTACAGGACCCATGGCGGCCTGAAGGGCCTGGAGAACGCAATCGCGATGACGCCCGCCGACGTCGTCAAGCAGGTCACCGACTCCGGCCTGCGTGGACGCGGCGGTGCCGGCTTCCCGACCGGCATCAAGTGGAAGACCGTTCTCGATACGACCGCCGACCGCAAATATATCGTCTGCAACGCCGACGAGGGTGACTCTGCGACCTTCGCCGACCGCATGATCATGGAGGGCGACCCCTTCGTGCTGATCGAAGGCATGACGATTGCCGGCATCGCGACGGGTGCGACCAAGGGCTTCGTCTACATCCGCTCGGAATATCCGCATGCGGTGGCGACGATGCAGAAGGCCGTCGAGGTGGCGCGCAAGGCCGGCGTGCTCGGCGTCAATGTGATGGGTTCGCCCAACGCCTTCGACATGGAAATTCGCGTCGGCGCGGGTGCTTATGTCTGCGGCGAGGAAACCTCGCTGCTCAACAGCCTGGAAGGCAAGCGCGGCATCGTGCGCGCCAAGCCGCCGCTGCCGGCGATCCAGGGCCTGTTCGGCAAGCCAACCGTCATCAACAATGTGATTTCGCTAGCCTCCGTGCCGATCGTGATGGATCGCGGCGCGCAGCACTATAAGGATTTCGGCATGGGCCGCTCGCGCGGCACGATCCCGATCCAGATTGCCGGCAACGCCAAGCATGGCGGGTTGTTCGAGGCGGCCTTCGGCCTGACGCTGGGCGAGATCGTCGACGAGATCGGCGGCGGCACGGTTACCGGACGCCCGGTCAAGGCGGTGCAGGTCGGCGGGCCGCTGGGTGCCTATTTCCCGCGCTCGCTGTTCGACACGCCGTTCGACTATGAAGCCTTCGCGGCACGAGACGGGCTGATCGGCCACGCCGGCATCACCGTTTTCGACGACACCGCCGACATGCTGAAGCAGGCGCGCTTCGCCATGGAATTCTGCGCGATTGAAAGCTGCGGCAAGTGCACGCCCTGCCGTATCGGCTCGACACGCGGCGTCGAGACCATCGACAAGATCGCGCACAACATCGAGCCCGAGAAGAACCTCGCGCTGGTCACAGACCTCTGCAACACGATGAAGTTCGGTTCGCTCTGCGCCCTGGGCGGCTTCACGCCCTACCCGGTGATGAGCGCGATCAACCACTTCCCCGAAGATTTCCGGCCGACGCCGGTCGCTCAAGCAGCCGAATAAGGAGACAGGATCATGGGTCTCGTCCACGAAATCGACTACGGCACCCCGGCCTCGAAAGCGGAAAAGCAGATCACGCTGTCCGTCGACGGCTTCACCGTGACCGTGCCGGAAGGCACCTCGATCATGCGCGCCTCGATGGAGGCGGGAATTGCCATTCCGAAGCTTTGCGCCACCGACATGGTCGACGCCTTCGGCTCCTGCCGCCTCTGCCTGGTGGAGATCGAGGGCCGCAACGGCACGCCCTCTTCCTGCACGACGCCTGTGGCGCCCGGCATGGTGGTTCATACCCAGACCGGCCGCCTGAAAGACATCCGCCGTGGCGTGATGGAGCTTTACATCTCCGACCATCCGCTCGACTGCCTGACTTGTGCTGCAAACGGCGACTGCGAATTGCAGACGCAGGCCGGCGTCGTCGGCCTGCGCGACGTGCGCTATGGCTACGAAGGCGACAACCACGTCTTCAAGAAGATGGACGGCGCGGAAAACTTCAAATGGATGGCGAAGGACGAATCCAACCCGTACTTCACCTATGACCCGTCGAAATGCATCGTCTGCTCGCGCTGCGTACGCGCCTGCGAGGAAGTGCAGGGCACCTTCGCCCTGACCATCGAAGGCCGCGGCTTCGGCAGCCGCGTGTCGCCCGGCATGCACCAGCCCTTCATCGATTCGGAATGCGTTTCCTGCGGCGCCTGCGTGCAGGCCTGCCCGACCGCGACGCTGACGGAAAAGAGCGTCATCCAGATCGGCCAGCCGGAACACTCGGTCGTCACCACCTGCGCCTATTGCGGCGTCGGCTGCTCTTTCAAGGCCGAAATGCGCGGCGACGAACTGGTGCGCATGGTGCCCTACAAGGACGGCAAGGCCAATCGCGGCCATAGCTGCGTCAAGGGCCGCTTCGCCTATGGCTATGCCACGCACAAGGAGCGCATCCTCAACCCGATGATCCGCGAAAAGATCACCGACCCGTGGCGCGAAGTGTCGTGGGAAGAGGCGCTGACCCACACCGCCAACGAATTCCGCCGCCTCCAGTACCAGTATGGCCGCACGGCAATCGGCGGCATCACCTCGTCGCGCTGCACCAACGAGGAAACCTATCTCGTCCAGAAGCTGATCCGTCAGGGCTTCCTCAACAACAATGTCGATACTTGCGCCCGCGTCTGCCATTCGCCGACCGGCTACGGCCTCGGCCAGACCTACGGCACCTCCGCCGGCACGCAGGATTTCGACTCGGTCGAGGATTCCGACGTGATCATGGTGATCGGCGCCAACCCTTCGGCCGCACACCCGGTCTTTGCCTCACGCATGAAGAAGCGCATCCGCCAGGGCGCCAAGCTGATCGTGCTCGATCCGCGCATCACCGAGACGGTGGATTCTGTCCACGCCAAGGCTGACTATCACCTGCCGCTGAAGCCCGGCACCAATGTCGCCGTGGTCACCTCGCTGGCGCATGTCATCGTCACGGAAGGGCTGTTCGACGAGCAGTTCATTCGCGAACGCTGCGACTGGTCGGAATTCGAGGACTACGCCGGCTTCGTCTCCGACGAACGCCACAGCCCGGAGCAAGTGGAAAAGCTGTCGGGCGTGCCGGCAGAGAAAATCCGCGAGGCGGCCCGGCTCTATGCGACGGGCGGCAACGGCGCGATTTACTATGGCCTCGGCGTGACCGAACACAGCCAGGGCTCGACCACCGTCATCGCCATCGCCAACCTCGCCATGCTGACCGGCAATATCGGCCGGCGCGGCGTCGGCGTGAACCCGCTGCGCGGCCAGAACAACGTGCAGGGCTCGTGCGACATGGGCTCGTTCCCGCACGAACTGCCGGGCTATCGCCACATCTCGGGCGACGCCGTGCGCGACATCTATGAGAGCCTGTGGGGCGTGAAGCTCGACAACGAGCCGGGCCTGCGCATCCCCAACATGCTGGACGCGGCTGTTGAAGGCACCTTCAAGGGCATCTACATCCAGGGCGAGGACATTCTCCAGTCCGACCCGGACACCAAGCATGTGTCGGCCGGCCTCGCCGCCATGGAATGCGTGGTGGTGCATGACCTGTTCCTGAACGAGACGGCGCGCTACGCCCATGTCTTCCTGCCGGGCTCGACCTTCCTCGAGAAGGACGGCACCTTCACCAATGCCGAACGCCGCATCAACCGCGTGCGCAAGGTGATGGCACCGAAGAACGGCTTTGCCGACTGGGAAGTGACGCAGAAGCTTGCCCAGGCGATGGGCCTGAACTGGAACTACCAGCACCCGTCGGAAATCATGGACGAGATCGCGCAGACGACGCCGAGCTTCGCCAAGGTTTCCTACGACTATCTCGACAAGATGGGTTCCGTGCAGTGGCCGTGCAACGAGGCGGCACCGGAAGGCACGCCGATCATGCATATCGACCATTTCGTGCGCGGCAAGGGCAAGTTCATCCGCACCGAATATGTGGCGACGGACGAAAAGACCGGCCCGCGCTTCCCGCTGCTGCTCACCACCGGCCGCATCCTGTCGCAATACAATGTCGGCGCGCAGACGCGGCGTACCGAAAATATCGTCTGGCATTCGGAAGACCGGCTGGAAGTCCATCCTCACGACGCCGAGAACCGCGGCATTCGCGACGGCGACTGGGTGCGCCTGCAAAGCCGGGCGGGCGAGACGACCTTGCGCGCGCTGATCACCGACCGCGTGTCGCCGGGTGTCGTCTACACGACCTTCCACCACCCCGACACGCAGGCCAACGTCATCACCACCGACTTCTCCGACTGGGCGACCAACTGCCCCGAATACAAGGTCACCGCCGTTCAGGTCGCGCCGTCCAACGGCCCGTCCGAGTGGCAGGAGGAGTATGAGGACCTGTCGCAGCGCTCGCGCAAGATTGCGACACTGGAAGCGGCGGAGTAGGTAGTGGCTGCGGCCCGCAAACCCATCACCCAGACCTCCCGCCTCGCCCGGCGCGCGGCGGGAACGGCTGCGGCCAACCGCATGGTGCCGGAGGAAACGCCGGTGGCGTTTTCTTTCGCCGGCACCACACATGCGGTGATGATGGCGAGCCCGGCGGATTTTGAGGATTTCGCGCTGGGGTTTTCGCTCACCGAAGGCATCATCTCGTCGATTGACGAGATCGAGGCCATCGAGGTCGAGGACCAGGGCGCCGGCATCGACATCCAGATCCGGCTCAAGGACAAGGCCAATACGCGCTTCCAGGCGCGGCGCAGGCGGCTGGCCGGGCCGGTGGGCTGCGGGCTATGCGGCATCGAATCGATCGAGGAGGCGATGCGCTCGGTCGATCAGGTCGGTGCGTCGCCGCTTACGCTCAGCGAGAATGATATCGTCCAGTCCGTGAAGCTGCTTTCCAAGGTGCAGCCGATGCACGCTGAGACCGGCGCGGTGCACGCCGCCGGTTTCTACGTACCGGGCAAGGGCATTATCAAGGCGCGCGAGGATGTCGGTCGCCACAACGCGCTCGACAAGCTCGCCGGCGCGCTCGCCCACAAGGGCATAGACGGTTCTTCCGGCGCGGTCGTCGTCACCTCACGCGTGTCGGTGGAAATGGTGCAGAAGACGGCGGCGATCGGCGCGCGCTTCATCATCGCCGTGTCCGCGCCGACCGCCCTTGCGATCCGTACCGCCGACGAAGCCGGCATGACGCTGGTGGCGCTGGTCCGCGGCGACGATTTCGACATTTTCACCCATCCAGACCGCGTAATTTCCGGAGCAGCCAGACATGTCGCTTGACGAACACAGGGCCAGCACGCGCGACAAGATCATCCGCATGGCCAACCAGATCGCGACGTTCTTCCATTCCAAGCCGCGCGAAGAAGGCCTGGCCGGCACCGCCGAACACATCAACAAGTTCTGGGAACCGCGCATGCGCCGGCATCTGTTCGAAGTCATCGACAATGGCGGCGAAGGGCTGGACGAACTGGTGATCGCGGCATCGGAAAAGATCAGGCGACCGGCCGATCCTGTGACGCCGGAGCAGGCCGCGGAGGCAAACGCTGACGTCAGCGGCTGAGGGTCGGCTGACCGCCCACCGAGGCCGTAGTCCTATGCCCGCTTCCAGCCTTTCCGGATGTGGGCGTATCCCTCGCGATAGACCGCTTCCGGGCTTTCGGCGAAATCACGCCAGACTTTTGTCGCAGCCGCCAGATCCTGCAGCCCGCGCCCGAAAGCCTCGATGGTGAGCCAGCCGTCGTAACCACTCTCCTTGATCGCGGAAAACGTCTTCTTCCACGGGATGTTGCCGCGTCCCGGCACACCGCGATCGTTTTCCGAAATATGGATGTGGGCGATGTTGCGGACGTGCTTGGTATAGGCGCCAATCGGGTCGGCTTCCTCGATATTGGCGTGGAAGGTGTCGTACATGGCGCGGATGTTCGGGTGCCCGATCTCGTCGATATGGGCCGAGAGATCAGCCATCGTGTTCAAGAGATAGCATTCGAAGCGGTTCAGCGCCTCGAGCCCGATGGTGACGCCATGCTGCCCGGCATGGTCGCCGATGGCGTGCTGCGAGGCGACCGAGCGTTTCTTCTCGGCAACGGTCGGGCCGATGCCGGAAAACTGGCCAAGTGTTGAATGAAGCGGGCCGCTCAGCGTCTTCGCGCCCAATGCCTCGGCGCAATCGATCGCCCATTTCATGTATTTCACGCCTGCCTTGCGGGTGGCAGCGCTGGGTGAGATCAGGTTCATCGCCGGATCGCCCATGGCCGACACGGCGGTGCGCTCAAGGCCGATGCGGTCGAGCATTTCGCCCAGCCGCCTGTAGTCGTCGGGCGTGCCTTCGAAGACCGGGATTTCGACGCCGTCATATCCGGTCGCCTTGATGTCGCGCAGCAGTTTTTGGTGCTTTCCTGTGACATTGGTGGTCCACAGGAACATGCAGAAGCCGATTTTCATTTTTGTCCCCTCCGATGGCCGCTCTGCTGGCAGTTCAACGGCAATCTAGCGGGGAAAATCTGGTAGGACCAGATAGGCAAGACAAAAAGAGAGCCCGGCGAACCGGGCTCCAGGGCAGAAGTTCGGTGGCCGCTTAGTGCGCGATCATGACGTGGCGCACCGCCGTGTAATCCTCCAGCGCATAAAGCGACATGTCCTTGCCGTAGCCGGATTGCTTCAACCCGCCATGCGGCATCTCGTTTGTGAGCATGAAGTGCGTGTTGATCCAGGTGCAGCCATATTGCAGCCGTGCGGCGGTCGACATGGCGCGCGAGACGTCCTTGGTCCAGACGGATGAAGCAAGGCCGTAGTCGGAATCATTGGCCCAGTTGACGGCTTCGTCGGCGTCGGAGAAGCGGGTGACGGAGACGACCGGCCCGAACACTTCGCGGCGCACGATCTCGTCTTCCTGCAAGGCGCCGGCAACCACGGTCGGCTGGTAAAAGAAGCCGCCGCCCTCGCCCGGCTTGCCGCCGGTGGTGATCTCGACATGCTTCAGCTCCGAGGCGCGCTCGACGAAGCTGGCAACGCGGTCGCGCTGGCGGCTGGAGATGAGCGGGCCTATCTCGTTCTCGGTGTCGTCCGGCTGGTTGAACTTTATGGTCGAGACGGCTGATGACAGGTCGGCGACCAGCTTGTCATAGATCTTCTTGCCGGCATAGATGCGGCATGCGGCGGTGCAGTCCTGCCCCGCGTTATAATAGCCAAAGGCGCGCAGGCCGTTCACCACCGCGTCCAGATCGGCGTCGTCGAAGACGATGACCGGCGCTTTCCCGCCAAGCTCCAGATGCGTGCGCTTGACCGATTTGGCAGCCGCCTGCAGCACCTTCTTGCCGGTGGCGACGTCGCCGGTAATGGAGATCATGTTGATCTTGGGGTGGTTGATCAGCGCGTTGCCGACACTTTCGCCGCGCCCAAGCACGACATTGACCACGCCCTCGGGCAGGATTTCAGCCATGATCTTCGCCAGCTTCAGCGCCGTCAACGGCGTCTGTTCAGACGGCTTGAACACCACCGTGTTGCCGCCGCCGATAGCCGGGGCGAGCTTCCACGCCATCATCATCAGCGGGTAGTTCCACGGCGCGATGGAGGCGACGATGCCTATCGGGTCGCGCCGCACCATCGACGTGTGGCCGGGCAGATATTCACCCGCAACCACGCCCGGCATCGAACGCACCGCACCGGCAAAGAAGCGGTAGCAATCGACGATGGCCGGGATTTCGTCGTTGAGCACGGCGTTGATCGGCTTGCCGCAATTCAGCGCCTCAAGCTTGGCAAAACCTTCCGCCTCGGCCTCGATGCGATCGGCAATCTTCAGGAGATAGCCGGAGCGCTGCGCCGGCGTGGTGCGCGACCAGCCGACGAAGGCCTTTTCAGCGGCGGTAACGGCGGCCTCGATCTGCGACTGGCTCGCCTCCGGCAGGTTGAGGATGATCTGGCCGGTCTTGGGGTTGAGGATCGGCTCCTCCGTCTCGGTGCCCTTTTCGAAGCGCGAACCGATCAGCATCTCGGTGTCCATGGGTTTCTCCCTTTTTGAACTTATTTGCCCGAACCGGCGACCTGGTCGCCGTCGCGGGTCAGGTAATAGGCGGCAAGGATGGGCAGGAACGTCACCAGCACGACGACCATGGCGACGACATTGGTGACCGGGCGCTGGCGCGGGCGCACCAGTTCCTCCAGCATCCAGATCGGCAGCGTCTGCTGCTGGCCGGCGGTGAAGGTGGTGACGATGACCTCGTCGAAAGACAGCGCGAAGGCGAGCATGCCACCGGCCAGCAGTGCGGTGCCGATATTGGGCAGCACGACATGGCGGAAGGTCTGGAAGCCATCGGCGCCGAGGTCCATCGAGGCTTCGATCAGCGAACCGGAGGTGCGGCGGAAGCGGGCGACCGCATTGTTGTAGACAACGACGACGCAGAAGGTGGCGTGGCCAAGAATGATCGTCCAGAACGAGAACGGGATTTCGGCGAGGCTGAAAGCCGAGCGAAGGGCGATGCCGGTGATGATGCCGGGCAGCGCGATCGGCAGAATGACCAGCAGTGAAATCACCTCGCGGCCGAAGAATTTCGTCTGGCTGACTGCTGCCGCGCACAGAGTGCCAAGCACCAGCGCAATCGCCGTCGACACCGCCGCGACCTTCACCGACAAGCCGAGGGCGGACCACACGTCAGGCCGGTTCCAGGCGACAGCGAGCCATTGCGTGGTGAGGCCCGGCGGCGGCCACTGATAGCTCTTTTCCTCCGTCGTGAAGGCATAGACGAAGATCAGCAGGATTGGCAGGTGCAGGAACAGGAGGCCTGCGGCAGCGGCGATCTTGAGCCCGAGGGGTGCGGATTGATGGCGATCAGAGCGCATGGGAACCTCGCGCACTTACGCTGACGTATTTACCCCCACCCCTAACCCCTCCCCACAAGGGGGAGGGGAATCTTTCCACCTCGCCCTCGGCAGGGACACACTCAGACAAAGAAAAATTCGGCAAGAATGAATGCATGAGATATCCCCCTCCCCCTTGTGGGGAGGGGTTAGGGGTGGGGGTCTTCTCCGAAGAACTAAAGCGCATCGAACGCCCCCATGCGCTTGGCCGCCCAGAGATAGATCCCCATGATCACGACCGGGACCACGGTGAAGGCCGCTGCCAGCGGAATGTTGCCCGCCGTGCCCTGCTGGGCATAGACGGCCTGCCCGATGAACAGGCGCGACGTGCCGATGATCTGCGGGATGATGTAGTCGCCCAGCGTCAGCGAGAAGGTGAAGATGGAGCCGGCGACGATGCCCGGCAGGGCCAGCGGAAACAGCACGTTGCTGAAGGTCTGGCCGGGCGTCGCGCCGAGATCGGAGGAGGCTTCGACCAGATTGCCCGGCACGCGCTCGAGGGCCGCCTGTATCGGCAGGATCATGAAGGGCAGCCAGACATAGACGAAGACGATGAAGGTGCCGGTGAAGGAAACCGACAGCGAATTTCCGCCGACATAGGGCAACGACAGCCAGGCATCGAGCAGCCACGACAGATGCAGCTTGGCGAACAGCCATGTGAGGATGCCTTCTTTGGCGAGGATAAGCTTCCAGGCATAGATCTTGACCAGATAGCTGGACCACAGCGGCAGCATGATCCCGAGATAGAACAACGCCTTCCATTTGCCGCGGGCATAACGGGCTGCGAAATAGCCAATGGGAAAGGCAACGACCGCCGAGGCCAGCGTGACGCAGGCGGCCATGGTAACCGTGCGGACGATGATGTCGAAATTGGCCGGGCGCAGCAGCTCGCCATAGGTCTTCAGCGTGAATTCGCGGTTGATGAGCCCGGAAAAATCATCGATCGAAAAGAAGCTCTGCAACAGCAGCGCAAACAGCGAGCCGAGATAGACGATGCCGAGCCACAGCAGCGGCGGCGTCAGCATCAGGAACAGAAGCAGTTTCGGCCTGCGCCAGAAAATGTCCGACAGCGCGCCGGCAATGCCGCCGCGGCTGGGCAGGATGACCGGCGCGGAACCGGCAGGCATGACAGCCTCGGTCCTCATGCCGGCTCGTCCATCAGGTGAAGATCGGCCGGCAGCCAGACGAGCGAGACATCCGCGCCGTCTTCCGGCACCGGCTGGCCGGCCTGCGTTATGACATGCAGGCGAGTGCCTTCCGCATCGACGGTGAGCCGGTTGGTCGCGCCGAGGAAACTGCGGGCACGCACGGTGCCCGCAACGCCCTGTCCTGCCTTTTCGGCCAACCTGATCTTTTCCGGCCGCAGGCTCGCCCAGCGGCGCTTGCCGCCATGGCGGGCGACGAAATCCGGCGACAGCACGTTGGAGGAGCCGACGAAATCGGCGACGAAACGCGTTTGCGGCCGCTCATAGATGTCCTGCGGCGTGCCGATCTGCATGATGCGGCCATCGTTGAAGACAGCGACGCGGTCGGCCATCGACAGTGCCTCGCCCTGATCATGCGTGACGAAGACGAAGGTGATGCCGAGCGCGCGCTGGAGCAGCTTCAGCTCCTCCTGCATGTTTTCGCGCAGCTTGAGATCGAGCGCGCCGAGCGGCTCATCGAGCAGCAGAACGCGCGGCTTGTTGACCAGCGCACGCGCCA
This sequence comes from Mesorhizobium sp. CCNWLY176, assembly GCF_037153935.1. NCBI lineage: Bacteria > Pseudomonadati > Pseudomonadota > Alphaproteobacteria > Hyphomicrobiales > Phyllobacteriaceae > Mesorhizobium > Mesorhizobium sp. CCNWLY176. The sequence goes on along the minus strand of NZ_JBBBDZ010000018.1, from coordinate 113,379 downwards.
GCGCCACGCGCTGACGCTGGCCGCCGGAAAGCTGGCTCGGGCGGCGCGCACCATAGCCTGGAAGCTGCACAAGCTTGAGCGCGTCTTCTGCCTGTTTGGCGCGCTCAGTGCGGCCGACGCCCTTGACCATCAGCCCGTAGGCGACGTTGTCGAGCACATTGAGATGCGGGAACAGCGCGTAGTCCTGAAACACCGTGTTGACGTTGCGGCGATAGGGCGGGACGCCCTCGGCACGCTCGCCGAAGATGGAAATGGAACCTGCCGTCGGCTGCTCGAAACCGGCGATCAGCCGCAGGCAGGTGGTCTTGCCCGAACCCGACGGCCCCAGCATGGCGAAGAACTCACCGGGCCGGATGTCGAGGTCGACCGCATCGACGGCGCGCACGGCGCCGAAGTGGCGGGAGACTTTTTCGAAAGAGACGGCTGTGGTCATGGGATTGTGGATTACCAATTTCTGACAGTGTATTTCGGCCAACACCCCTCATCCGTCTCGGCGCTACGCGCCGATCCACCTTCTCCCACAAGGGGAGAAGGTCAGGCGCGCTTCCTTCTCCCCTTGTGGGAGAAGGTGGCCGAGCCCGGACTTGTTCCGGGGGAGGTCGGATGAGGGGTGTTGGCCGAAGCGCAGCCTATCCAGGCCACGCTTCGGACCAATAACTCACCGCCCGCCGATCACGCCGATATAGTCCGACACCCAGCGATAATAGGGCACGCACTCGCCCTGGCTGGCGCATTTGGCGACGGGCGTTTTCCAGAACTTGATCTTGGCGAAGTCCTCGAAGCCGTTGGTCTTGCAGCCTTCATCGGTCAGCAGTTCATTGCCCTTGCAGGCAGCGGGCACGGCCGGGTTGGAGCCGAACCAGGCGGCGAGATCGCCCTGCACCTTGGGCGAGAGCGAATGCTCCATCCACATATAGGCGCAGTTCGGGTTGGCGGCATCGACATGCAGCATGGTCGTGTCGGCCCAGCCGGTGGCGCCCTCTTCTGGAATGGTCGAGGCGATCGGCTGCTTTTCCGCTTTCAGCAGATTGACCTGGAACGGCCACGAGCCCGAGGCGACGACGCCTTCGTTCTTGAAGTCGTCGATCTGGATCATGGCGTCGTGCCAGTAACGGCCGGCCAGCGTGCGCTGGACGCGCAGCAAGTCGAGCGCCGCCTTGTACTGGTCCTCGTTGAGTTCGTAGGGATCCTTGATGCCGAGATCTGGCTTGTGCGCCATCAGGTAGTTGGCAGCGTCGGCGATGTGGATCGGCCCGTCATAGGCCTGGACGCGGCCCTTGTTGGGCTTGCCGTCGGGAAAATCCATCGCCTCGAAGACGACGTTCCAGCTCTTCGGCGCTTCCTTGAAAACGTCGGTGTTGTACATCAGAACGTTCGGGCCCCACTGGTAGGGCACGCCGTAATGCACCTTGTCGACGGTGAACCAGGGTGCGTTCTGCAGACGCTCGTCGACGGTTCCCCAGCTCTTGATGAGATCGACATTGACCGGCTGCACGCGCTTGCCGGCGACCAGACGAAGCGAGGCGTCGCCTGAGGCGGTGACGAGATCGAAGCCACCCTCGTTCATCAGCGCGACCATTTCGTCGGAAGTGGCGGCGGTCTTGACGTTGACCTTGCAGCCGGACGATTTCTCGAAGTCCGAGACCCAGTCATAGGCCTTGTCGGTTTCGCCGCGCTCGATATAGCCCGGCCAGGCAATGATGTTGACCTGGCCTTCGCCCTTGCCGATTTCCTTCAGCATCTCCTGCGCCATGGCCTGGCCGGAAAAGCTCAGCGCCATCGTCAGAGCGGTGCATGTCTTCAGAAAAGATTTCATGACTTTCTCCCATTTGAAGGGGCCGCTCTGGGTGGCGACGTTGATCCCTGAAATGAAAGGTGATCTGAATCCGGAGCATTCGCAAACGGATTTATCAGAAAGTCGTTATCGGTTTTTCCGATAGGTTACGGTCTTTGCCGTGTTTGCCGCTGCGACTGGGCCACGCCGATGAAATCGCGCGCTGCCTGCGGCAGGCTGGAGCCGCGCCGCCAGACCATGCCGACCTGGACGACGGGCAGCGAACCGGAGATATCGCGCGATTCGATTCGGTCGCCTTCCAGCGACCACGGCCGGTAGACGAGATCGGGCAGCAGCGCCACCCCGGCACCGGTGGCGACGAGGCTGCGCACAGCTTCCACGGAGCGCGTGCGGAAGGCGACATGTGGGCGCGCGCCGAGCGCCACCAGCAGCTTGCCGGTGTTTTCCTCGATTTCATCGACGGTGAGCATGATCAGCGGCTCGCTGACGATGTCGTTGATGCCGATGATGTCGGCGCTGGCCAGATGATGGCCGAGCGGCAGCCACAGGCGATAGGGCGAGACTTCGAGAATTTCGGCCTGCAGCGCCATGCGGTCGCGCAGGTTGGAGATGACCATGACCGCGACATCCAATTCGCCACCGACCAGCAGGTGCTCGAGATAGTCGCCATTGTCCTCGATGGCCGAAACGTCGATCGAGGGAAAGGCGCGGCGGTAGCGGGCAAGCAGGTCGGACAGCACGTAGCCCGCGACCAGCGAGGTGACGCCAAGCTGAAGTCTGCCGGTCGCGCGCTCCTTGTCGTCGGAAAAGGTGCGGCGGGCGTCGTAGACATCAGCCAGGATCTTGGTGGCGTGGCGCAGGAACTGATGGCCCTTGTGGGTGATGTTCAGCCCGCGCGGATGGCGCTCGAAAAGCTCGACGCCGAGATCGCGCTCCAGATCCTTGATCGCTTCCGTGACTGCCGATTGCGAGATGGAAAGGTTCTGGGCCGCGCCCGAAACCGTGCCCTGCTCGGCGACCGCGACGAAGAATTGCAACTGCCTGATGGTGAATGCCATGGTGCGAATAAACACGCGCCGTGGCGGAATGGGAAGAGGCCGCTCAGCGTCCTCTTCGCCGAAATGTCACGGCACGCTGCCAGGCGCGGATGCGGCCGACAGGGCAGTAGCGCAGTGCGACCAGGAACGCCGTCTCCAGCACGAGGACGACCGCGACGATGCGGAAGCCGATGGTCACCGGGTCCTGACCGGCATGGCGCATGAGATAGCCGGCACTCAGGAACGCGGCATTCCAGACAAGAGTGCCGCAGAATGTGCCGGAAAGGAAAGGCAGGGCTGCGAGCCGCCAGGCACCGGCGGGGATGGCGAGATAGATGCGCACCGTCGGCACGAGCTGGGCCAGAAGTGTCACGCGAAACTGGTTACCGCGATAGGCCCGCGCCAGCCGCTGATAGGTCGCCTTGGGCAGAAGGACATATTTGCCGAAGCGGTCCACCAGCCTGTCGGCCCGGTCCGACCCCAGCCAGCGGCCCATGCTGTACCAGAACATCGAGCCGATTGTGGAACCGAGCGCGGTGATCAGCAACAGCGTGGCGAGGGTTTCGCTGTCGGGTGCTGCCGTCATGCCGAGGAACAGCAGCAGCACATGCGAGGGCGGCACGGGCAGTATCTTTTCAGTGAAGGCGAGAACGCCGGCGCCGAGAAGCCCAAGGCCGAGCATCGTCGCTACAGGTCCGATCATCCGATGCGCCAATCATATCTGTTAGCGTTCGCAATCCGGCTTATACGGTAGACGGTCGCCGGGGGGAAGTTTCGAAAGGTGTGGCCGACGCGGGTCGCCTCGAGGTCGAGATGGTCAAGCATCGTCTGCTCGATCGGGCAGCGCCAGCTATAGGTGAACTGATAGAGCGCCCCACCGGGGCGAAGATTGGCAAAAACGCCTTCGAGGATGGCCTGCGTCTTTCGCGGCGGTATCGACAGGAAGGGCAGTCCGCTGATGGCAGCACCCAGTACCGGCCCCTCGAACAGGGCCAGATGACGCAAGCCCACGGCATCCATCTCGAAGACCCGCGCCTCGGGAAAGCGATGCCGAAGCATTCCGGCAAAGTCGGCACCTGCCTCGATCAGGGTAAGGTCCTCTTCCTTCACCCCGCGCGCCAGCAGCGCCCGGGTGAACGGACCGGTGCCGGGACCGAGTTCCAGCACAGGGCCGGTCGCAGCGTCTATCTCGCGCGTCATCAGCGCCGCGAGGCTGGGGCTCGACGGCGTGACCGAGGCGACCTGCAACGGCGCCGCAGCCCAGGCCATAAGAAAGGACAAAGTATCACTCGCAGGCATATCGACCCTCAATCCACATGTCGGCAGCAAGGCGAATCGACCGCCAGCTTTAATGAGGGCTGTTTGCGACGACTGGATTACACCGGCATTGCATGGCGCGATAGTGCGCCAAAAAAGCTGGGAATCCGGTGCCGGCGTCGCCATTTCAAATTCGCAATGTTTCTGCAATGTTGGCGCATTAGATCGCCATGCGTCCGCTCGGACGCATAAAGGACGATCTAACACTTTGAAGGAGCATCGGAATATTCCGAAAACCGGATTCCACTTTTCGGTCCGATGCTCTAGCGGGCAGGGTTTAGCCGTCGCAAGGATGTCGAATGCGCATATTACTGGTCGAAGACGAGCCGGAGATGGTTTCGGCTTTGCGCGCAGCTTTGAAGCGGCATGACATGGTCATGGACCATGCCGGTTCGCTCAAGGCGGCGGAAGGCTTCGTCGCCATCGATACCTATGACGCGATCCTGCTCGACCGGCGGTTGCCGGACGGAGACGGCCTGTCGCTGGTGTCGAAATTGCGTGCCGAGAAGAATGCCACGCCGGTTCTCGTTCTGACCGCGCTTGGCGACCTTGCAGACAAGGTCGCCGGCCTCGATCTCGGTGCCGACGACTATCTGGCGAAACCCTTTGCCTTCGAGGAGCTTCTGGCACGCCTGCGGGCCTTGCTGCGCCGCCCGGCAACCGTGCAGGCACAAACCTTCCGTGCCGGCCACGTCGCCTTTGACGTCGGGCATCGCGAGGCTTCCATTCGTGGCGAGCCGCTGACCTTGCCGCGGCGCGAATTGCTGGTGCTGGAGACCTTGATGCGGCGCACCGGCCGCATGGTTCAACGCTCCTCGCTCATGGAAGCGGTGTTCGGCATGGACGACGAGATCCAGTCCAACGCACTCGACACCCACATCTCCCGCCTGCGCCGCAAGCTGGCGGATGCCGAAGGCGGCGTGACGATCAACGGCATTCGCGGCGTCGGCTATCTGCTGCGCGAGACGCCATGACCAAACGCTGTCATTATTCGCTGAAGTGGCGTCTCATTTTTCGCATCGCGCTGTTGCAGGGCGTGATGGTGACGCTGTTCATCCTGCTCATATTCGCGGCCATGATCGTTACCGGCGCCATTCCGCATGAATATGAGGGCGGGACGATGGATGTCCTCGTTGATGCCATGGACCGTGATGCGAACGGCAACCTTGTGCTCAAGGAGACGCACGAACTCACCAATTTACGGTCAAAAGTGCCTGACCTCTGGTTCATAGCCCGAGACAAGGATGGACACAGACTGGAGGAAGGCACCGTGCCGCCGGAATTCAGGCAGTTCGTGCCATTGCTCGACAATCTCAGCGACGCGCGCATCGACAGAACCCCTGGCGAGGGATCGCCACCCGCGGTCAGGATACGCTGGACGGATACCGCTGCCGGCAATGTCCAGATCATGACCGGAACAAAGGGCGAGCTTTCGCTTCTGCGCCTGTTGATGGAAGCGCCGCACTTCTTCCTCAAGGGTATCCTGCCGATCACCGGCCTGATGGGGCTGGCCACCCTGTTTGCCACGCCCTGGGTCGTGCGCGGGGCGCTTTCGGGACTTGGACTTGTCGCTGCCGAAGCCGAGCGCATCGACATCCACAAGCGTGGCGTGCAATTGCCGGTGAAGGATATTCCGCAGGAAATCGTTCCGCTGGTCAACGCCGTCAACGACGCCTTGTTGCGGCTGGACAGCGGCTATGAGCGCCACAAGCGTTTCCTGTCCGACGCAGCCCATGAACTGCGCACGCCCGTCGCCATCCTCAGCACGCGCATCGCCTCGCTTCCGCCGACGCCGGAACGCGCGAGGCTGCTGCAGGACACGGCGAGACTCGCAACACTGACCGACCAGCTTCTCGACCTGCGCCGTCTCGACCAGCATCGGCCCAAGAGTTTCTCGCCCATCGATCTGGTCGAGATCGCGCGCAATGTCGTCATGGACCTTGCGCCAATCGGGTTCGCCGCCGGCTACGAAATAACATTCGAGCCATCTGCCAAGACGCTCTTCATCCACGGTGACAGCGTTGCGGTAGAGCGGGCCGTGACCAACCTCGTGCAGAACGCGATCGAACATGGCGGCAATTCCGGCAAGATCAGCGTCGCCGTGTCGGCACCCGCGATCATCGAGGTTTCCGACGAAGGCACAGGCGTGCCGGAGAACGAAAGAGAGCGTATCTTCGAGCCTTTCTATCGCTCCGTCCCGCAAAACCGCGGCGCGGGTCTCGGCCTGACACTGGTTCGGGAAATCATGGAACTGCACGACGGGCATATCGAACTGGCCGCGGCGAGCAGGGTCGGCGCCTGCTTCCGCATGATCTTTTCGCCGAGCGCCCTTCCCGCCCAGGCTTGAAAACCGGCGTGTTTCGACGGCCATTGACGACGGTCAGATTCGTAACTAAATAAGTTACATGAAACGAAACAGCAAACTTTCCTCGACCCTGCACATCCTCGTTCACATGGCCGAGGCGCGGGAAGGCGTTCAAACCTCCGAGCAACTCGCCTCCTTCATCCACACCAATCCGGTCGTCGTGCGCCGCACCATCGCGGGCCTGCGCGAAGCCGGCATCGTCGCCTCGGCGCGCGGCCATGGCGGCGGCTGGCAGCTTGCGCGGGCACCGGAGACGATCTCGCTGGCCGAGATCTGCTCAGCACTTGGCGAAACGCTGCTGCCTTTCAGTACGGAGCCGGAAAGCCCCGGCTGCCTGGTCGAGCAGGCGGTGATTGCAGTGCTCGACGACTTTCGCGCCGAGGCGGAGCGCCTGCTTCTGCAAAAGCTCGCCCGCGTAACGCTTGCCGACATCGCCGCAGATTTCCGCCGCCGCTATGCCGCACTTGGAGTGACCGAACATGCCATATGACATCATCATCGTTGGCGGAAGCTTTGCCGGATTGGCCGCAGCCACCCAGATCGCACGGGCGCGGCGGCGGGTTCTGGTGATCGACGCCGGCCTGCCGCGCAATCGTTTCGCCGAGCATTCGCACGGTTTTCTTGGGCAGGATGGGCGAGCGCCGGCAGAAATACTCGGAGACGCGCTCAGGCAGCTTCTTGCCTATCCGACGGCAGAAATCGTCGATGGCATGGCAGACAATGCGGAAGCGACGGATTCAGGCTTTCGCGTCGGGATCGGAAGCGGCGAAACGTTCGAAGCATCACGGCTGATCCTGGCCACCGGCGTGCTCGACACACTGCCGGACATTCCCGGCCTTGCCGAGCAGTGGGGCAAGACGGTGCTGCACTGCCCCTATTGCCACGGTTACGAAGTAGCCGGCGGCACGCTCGGGGTTCTTGCAACCGGCCCGATGGCCATTCATCAGGCGCAGATGATTGCCGACTGGGGCGATGTGACGTTGTTCACCAACGGCGTTTTCGTGCCGAATGCGGAACAATTGCAGGCGTTGAAAGCACGCAATGTGGTGGTCGAGCCTGCCAGCGTGATCCATGTCGAGGGCGACACCGCCAGCGGTCTCCTCCTCAGGCTTGACGATGGCAGCACGCGAAAGATCAAGGCGCTGTTCACCGCCCCGCGCACCAGTATGGTGAGCCCGCTCGCCGAACAGCTGGGCTGCGAATTCATCGATGGTATCTTCGGGCCGGTCATCAAGGTCGACGAGCGGCAGCAGACGACGGTGCACGGCGTCTATGCCGCAGGCGATGCCGCGCGCGAGCCGCACAATGTGGCCTTTGCGGTCGCCAATGGCACCTGGGCCGGGGTGGCGGCCCACCAATCGCTCATCTTTGGATAATTGGCTCAGGCCACTTCGCGATGGTCGCCGGCGATCCTCAACCGCGTCCCGGCGGTATTGAGCGCGGCCACGATCTCGCGCGGCGGCATACGGTCCGTCGCCAGCTCGCCGAAGCCGGAGAAGTTGCAGACCTGAACGAGCCCCTGCCGGCCGAATTTGGTGTGGTCAGTGATGACCACGGTTCGCGTGGCGCGCGAGAGAACCATGCGGGCGAATTCGGCTTCCTCGAGATCGTAGTCCATCACACCCATCTGGGCATCGATGGCGCCGGTCGAAATGACGGCGTGGTTGACGCTGAACCGGCTGACGAACTCGATGGCCGAGACGCCGAAGGCCGCGCCTGAATCGCTGCGCAGCTCGCCGCCGGCCATATAGACCTTGTTGCCGTTGACGGTGGCCAGCGTGCGGGCGATGTCGGAAGAATTCGTCACCACGGTCAGCCGGCGATGGCCGAGAAGCTCGCGGGCGAGATAGCTCGTCGTCGTGCCGGTATCGAGCATGATCGACTCGCCATCGCGGATGGTTGCGGCAACCACCTGCGCGATCGCGCGCTTGGCCTCGGCGTTGTCGCGCATGCGCCGCTCGAAGGGCGCCTCGCCGACCAAGGTGGGCAGGCCGATGGCGCCATGCATCTTGATGACCGTGCCTTCGCTGGTCATCGGCTTCACGTCGCGCCGTATCGTCTCCAGCGACACGCCGAGCTTTTCAGCAAGCTCGGCGACGCTGATCGTGCCCTCTTCCTGAATGATCCGCAGTATCTCGCTGTGCCGTTTTGAATGGTTCATGGATCGCCGTGTCAGATGCCATCATCTATGCCCGCTTATTAAGCAATTTTGTGGCATTTAACAACTAGCTTGCTTTAATACGGTCAAAAAAACACAAAAGACCACAAATTTCCGTTGACAGCCACCTTACGTTGCGTGACACTCATCATCAGGGAACAGACCTGAAGCCGGCTGAGAAACACAGGCAACCGCAGCTTCGGGCGCATAAAACGAATACGAAAACGATGAGCAGGAGGGTCAGCATGCCATTGGGCACCCGCACCATCAGTTCCGCGTTCGGCGCGTTAGCGCTATCGGCGGCTGCCCTCCTCTCATCGTCGCAGTGGGCGGGGGCCCAGGAGTCGACCGATCCGATCAAGCTGACGCTGCATGACTGGACCGGACAGCTCATCACCACCCAGATCATGGGCGAAGTGCTGAAAAAGGCAGGCTACAGCGTCGACTACGTGCAGGCCGATTATCTGGCCCAGTTCGCCGGCCTCGAGACGGGCGATCTCGATGTGGCAATGGAAATGTGGGAGACCACCGGCCGCGATGCCATGGACGCCGCGACCGCCACCGGAAAGGTCGAGAATTTCGGCCCGACCGGCATGAAGGCCAAGGAAGAGTGGTGGTTTCCGGACTATATGAAGGAAAAGTGCCCGGGCCTGCCCAATTGGGAAGCGCTGAAGGACGAGAAATGCGCCGAGGCGTTCTCGACCGCCGAAACCGCGCCCAAGGGGCGCTATCTCGGCGGCCCGGTGACCTGGGGCGGCTTTGACGACGAACGCGTCGAGGCGCTCAATCTGCCTTTCGAAGTCATTCATGCCGGCACGGACGCGGCACTCTTTGCCGAGCTCGAAAGCGCCTACCAGCGCAAGGCGCCGATCCTGCTCTGGATCTACGCGCCGCACTGGGCGCCGGCCAAATACAAGGGCGAGTGGATCGAATTCCCGGAATACACGAAGGAGTGCTACACCGACCCGAAATGGGGTTCGAACCCGGACGCTCAATATGATTGCGGCAAGCCGCATGGCGAGATCTGGAAAGTCGGCTGGGCCGGCGTGAAGGACAAATGGCCGGGCGCCCACAAGGCGATCACAGCCTTCACCCTCAACAATGACGAGATGGGCCAGATGATTACCAAGGTCGACCTCGACGGCAAGAAGGTGGACGACGTCGTCGCCGAGTGGATGGGCGGCAACGAAGCGCGCTGGTCGGAGTGGATCAAGAAATAGGATAGAAATTGCCCCTGCCCGCCGCCCTCGTGCGGCGGGTTTTTTTTGCTTTCACAGACACCCCCAGACCGGACGGATGATGACCGCATCGGAACCAAAACTCATCTGTCGTAATGTCTGGAAGGTTTTTGGTGCCGGGGCCGGGGAATTTCTGGGCGTAAAAGATGCCGACACATCGCTGGTAAGCCTCGGCAAGGCCGGGCTGGTCGGGGCGGTGCGCGACGTCAATCTCGAAGTCCACACCGGCGAAATCTTTGTCATCATGGGGCTTTCCGGCTCCGGCAAGTCGACGCTGGTGCGCTGCCTGTCGCGGCTGGTCGAGCCAACGTCCGGCGAAATCCTGTTCAATGGCGAAAACCTGCTGGCGGCGAGCGACAGCCGCATGATCGAAATTCGCCGTCACCAGATGGGAATGGTGTTCCAGCATTTCGCGCTGCTGCCGCATTTGACCGTGCTGGCCAATGTCGCCTTCCCGCTCGAAGTTCAGGGCGTCGACCGCGGGACGCGCGAGGCTCGCGCGAAGAAAATGATCGACCTCGTCGGGCTCTCGGGCAAGGAGAATTTCTTCCCGCGCGAGCTTTCCGGCGGCCAGCAGCAGCGCGTCGGCATTGCGCGATCCCTGTCTGTGGAACCGGAGCTGTGGTTCCTCGACGAGCCGTTTTCGGCGCTCGACCCGCTGATCCGGCGCGAGATGCAGGACGAATTCATGCGCCTGCAATCGGTGCTGAAGAAGACCATCGTCTTCATCACCCATGATTTCGACGAGGCGATAAGGCTGGCCGACCGCATCGCCATCATGAAGGACGGCGCCATCGTGCAGGCCGGCACGCCGGAAGACATCGTGCTCAACCCGGCAACGCCCTATGTCGCGGAATTCACGCGCAACGTGCCCAAGGCCAAGGTGGTCAAGGTCGGCTCCATCATGCGCGCCGCCAAGTCTGCTTCCGGCACGGGTGCTACCGTGCGCGAACGGGCAACGATCGCCGAAGCCGCCCCCATCTTCGCCAATGTCGACCGGATCGGCGTGGTCGACAGCACCGGCAAGCCGGTCGGCGTGCTGCATCGCGACGATGTCGTCGAACTGATGATGCGGGGGTGAGCGATGAGCATGCCCGCCCGCCCTATAGAAACACCCGCGCCGGCGCAGCACCGGCCGCGAGAGGCTATGGGTGCCGCGCATCTCACGGCCTGGTTTGCGGCCTTGGCCATATTCGTCCTGCTATGGCAATTCGGCCAGCCGATCTCGAAATGGGCCTTCGACTACCCGAAATCATGGCAGATTCCGCTGGCGCGCTGGATCAGCGAGGCGATGAAATGGCTGGTCAACGAAGCGAGTTTTGGCCTCTTCACTTTCACCGACCTGACCCGATTCATCGCCGATATCGTCAACCTGCCCTACCGGCTGGCGCTTAGCCTGCTTTCGACCGGCTTTCTTTCCGGACAGGGTTCGAGCGCGGTACAGATCCTGCCGCCGCTGTCGTGGATCGCGGTGATCGCCGTCGTCACGCTGATCGGCTACCATGCCGGTGGGCGCAGGCTTGCGGCAATCGTCGCCATCTGCTTCGGCTTCCTCGCCGTCTTCGGCCAATGGCAGAGTGCCATGGTGACGCTGGCGTCCATCCTCGTCGCCGTGCCGCTCGGCGTCGTTGGCGGTTTGCTGCTCGGCATTGCCGCCTATCGCTGGCCGCGTTTCGAGGCGGCGCTGACGCCCATTCTCGACCTGATGCAGACCATTCCGGTCTTCGCATATCTAGTGCCGATCCTGTTCCTGTTCGGCTTCGGGCCGACGGCGGCAATCGTGGCTACGCTGATCTACGCCATGCCACCGATGACACGCATCACCGTAATGGCGCTGCGCGCGGTGCCGTCGGAATTCCGCGATCTCGGCAACATGATCGGCTGCACCCGCCGGCAGATGACCTGGCGCGTGCTGGTGCCCTCGGCCAAGGACAGCCTGATGGTCGGCGTCAACCAAGTGATCATGCTGTCGCTAAACATGGTCATCATCGCCTCGATGATCGGCGCGGGCGGTCTCGGCTTCGACGTGCTGGCGGCGTTGCGGCGGCTCGACATCGGCGCCGGGTTGGAAGCGGGCCTTGCGATCGTCGCCCTTGCCATCGCGCTCGACCGGCTGAGCCAGGCCTATGCCGCACGCGCCGGCGCGCCGGTTGCGCCCGCCGCTACCGGAGGCTTCGTCGCCCGCCATCCCTATACGATTGCCGCCGTCGCGGTGATCCTCATCACCGGGGTCTTCGGGCTCGTGCTGCCAGCGATGCAGACCTATCCCGATGCACTGAAACTCTCGACCGGCTCGTTCTGGTCGAATGTCGTCGGCTGGATCAACGTCAACTTCTTCGACACGTTCGAGGCGATCAAGAATGCCGTTCTGCTCAACATACTGATCCCGTTCAAGCGCCTGCTCGGCGGCCTGCCCTGGCTCGGCGTGACCGGCATTCTCGCCTTCGCCGGCTGGCGGCTCGGCGGCTTGAAGCTCGCCGCCATCGTCGGCGTGCTCGCCTTTCTCATTGCCGCCACCGGCCAGTGGGAAAAAGCGATGATCACCACTTACCTCTGCGGCATCTCGGCGATCTTCGCCGCCCTTCTCGGCATTCCGATCGGCATATTGTCGGCTGAGCGGGCGCGGCTGTGGAGCTGGGTGCGCGTCATCATCGACACGCTGCAGACACTGCCGTCCTTCGTCTATCTGATGCCGGCGGTGATGCTGTTCCGCGTCGGCGACTTCACCGCCATGATCGCGGTCGTCGCCTATTCGATCGCCCCGGCGATCCGCTACACCGTGCACGGCCTGATGAAGGTCGACCCGCGCCTGATCGAGGCCGGCCGCGCCATGGGCTGCACGCCGTTCCAGATCCTCACCAAGATCAAGCTGAAACTGGCGCTGCCGGAAATCATGTTGGGGCTGAACCAGACGATCATGTTCGCGCTTTCGATGCTGGTCATCACCGCGCTCGTCGGCACGCGCGACCTCGGCCAGGAGGTCTATATCGCGCTGACCAAGGCTGATACGGGGCGCGGATTGGTGGCGGGGTTTGCCGTCGCCTTTATCGCGATCATTGCCGACAGGCTGATTTCTTCGGGGGCGGCGCGAACCAAAGCAAGGCTGGGGTTGGTGTGATGGGAACGAAAACCGAAGACCGCATCCGCGCCATGCCCTGCTGGAATGGCGGCATCGCCATCGAGCCGCTGAAGGGCGGGCTGAGCAATGAGAATTTTCTCGTCACCGACGCTGCCGGAAAGCATGTCGTGCGCTTCGGCAAGGATTATCCGTTCCACCATGTCTACCGCGAGCGCGAGATCATGACCGCGCGGGCGGCGTACGAGGCCGGCTTTGCGCCTGAACTCCAATATGCCGAACCGGGCGCGATGGTCACCGCCTATCTCGGCGCAAAAACCTTCGGGCCGGATGATGTGCGTGAAAACCGGGTCCGCATCGCCGAACTGGCGCGGCGTTTCCACGAGGAGATGCCGAAGCATATCTCCGGTGCCGGCTTCATGTTTTGGGTGTTCCACGTCATTCGCGACTATGCCCGCACGCTCGAAGCCGGCGGCAGCCGCATGACGGCCGAGCTGCCCCACTATGTCGCGCTGGCCGACGAACTGGAGCGCGCGCAAATGGCGCTGCCGGTGGTGTTCGGCCACAACGACCTGCTGCCGGCCAATTTCCTCGATGACGGCAACAGGCTTTGGCTCATCGATTTCGAATATGCCGGCTTCAACACCGCAATGTTCGACCTCGCCGGCGTGGCCTCCAATGCCGGCATGTCCGAGCAGGAATCGGAAGACCTGCTTGGCGCCTATTTCGGCCACGCGCCGAACATCCCGCTGCGCCGCGCCCATGCGGCCATGCAATGCGCTTCACTTCTGCGCGAGGCGATGTGGAGCATGGTTTCGGAACTGCACCTGACCGCGCCCGGCGCGGACTATGTCGCCTACACCGCTGAAAATCTCGAACGGCTCGATGCCGCTCTCGAGCACTACCGCATGATATATGGAAAGACCGCATCATGACCTTGCCATCCCATGCCCAGATCGTCGTCATCGGCGGTGGCATCATCGGCTGCTCGACAGCCTACCATCTGGCGCGCGACCACAAGGCCGATGTCGTGCTTCTGGAGCAAGGCAGGCTGACCTCCGGCTCGACCTGGCATGCGGCGGGTCTCGTCGGGCAGTTGCGCTCGTCGGCGTCGATCACGCGCGTGCTCAAATATTCCGTCGACCTCTACAAGCGGCTGGACGAGGAAACCGGGCTCGCCACCGGCTGGAAGATGACCGGCTGCCTGCGGCTTGCCACCAACCAGGACCGCTGGACCGAATTCAAGCGGCTGGCAACCACGGCCAAAAGCTTCGGCATGGAAATGCATCTTATCTCGCCCGAGGAGGTCAAGCGCATGTGGCCGCTGATGGAAACCTCCGACCTCGTCGGCGCAAGCTGGCTGCCGACCGACGGTCAGGCCAGTCCCTCGGACATCACGCAATCGTTGGCCAAGGGCGCGCGCATGCATGGCACCAAGCTTTTCGAGGAGGTGCGCGTCACCGGCTTCGAAATGAAGGATGGCCGCATCACCGCGGTGAAGACCAGCAAGGGCGACATTGCCTGCGAAAAGGTGGTGAACTGCGCCGGCCAGTGGGCGCGGCAGGTGGGCGCCATGGCCGGCATCAACGTGCCGCTGCAGCCGGTGAAACACCAGTACATCATCACCGAGAAGATCGACGGGCTTTCCACCGACGCGCCGACGATCCGCGACCCCGACCGGCTGACCTATTTCAAGGAAGAGGTCGGCGGCCTCGTCATGGGCGGCTATGAGCCGAACCCGCAGGGCTGGACGACGGGCGACGTGCCGAACGACTGGGAATTCCGTCTGTTCGACGACGATTTCGACCATTTCGAGCAGCATATGACGCAGGCCATCGCGCGGGTGCCGGCACTGGAGAAGGTTGGCGTCAAGCAGATGATCAACGGACCGGAAAGCTTTACGCCGGACGGTAATTTCATCCTCGGCGTCGCGCCGGAATGCTCGAACATGTTCGTCGGCGCCGGCTTCAACGCCTTCGGCATCGCCTCCGGCGGCGGTGCAGGCTGGGTGCTGGCGCAGTGGGCGGTCGACGGCGAAGCGCCACTCGATCTGTGGACCGTCGATATCCGCCGCTTCTCCGGCCTGCACCGCGACCGGCAATGGGTGTCAGACCGCACGCTGGAAGCCTATGGCAAGCACTATACGATCGGCTTTCCGCATGAGGAATATCAGTCCGGGCGGCCGCGCATCGTCTCGCCGCTCTATGAGCGGCTGAAGAAGCATCGTGCCGTCTTCGGCTCGAAACTCGGCTGGGAACGGCCGAACTGGTTCGCGCCGGCAGGCATCGAGCCGAAGGACATCTATTCCATGGGCCGGCAAAACTGGTTCGAGCCGGTGGGCAACGAGCACCGCCATGTGCGCGAAGCCGTCGGCATCTTCGACCAGTCGTCATTCGCCAAATACGAAATGGCCGGACCGGACGCGCTGAAGGCGCTGGACTGGATCTGCGCCAACGACGTCAACAAGCCGGTCGGGCGGCTGACTTACACGCAGCTTCTCAACACGCGCGGCGGCATAGAGGCCGATATCGTGGTGGCGCGGATTGCCGAGGAGAAGTTCTACATCGTCACCGGCACCGGCTTCCGCACGCATGACCTGTCGTGGATCAGCGACCACATTCCCGCCAGCCTTGACGTGACACTGACCGACGTAACCGAAGATTTCGGCACGCTGTCGCTGATGGGACCGCGAGCGCGGGACGTTCTGGAGGCGGTGACGGACGCAGATGTCTGCAACACCGCCTTCCCCTTCGGCCATGTCCGCGAGATTGTCATCGCCGGCCACACGGTTCGGGCCTTGCGCGTTACCTATGTCGGGGAACTCGGCTGGGAACTGCATGTGCCGATAGGTGCTGCCGGTGAAATCTTCGATGCGCTGATTGCGGCGGGAAAGCCGCACGGCATCCGCCCGGTCGGCTATCGCGCGCTGGAATCGCTGCGGCTGGAAAAAGGCTACCGCGCCTGGGGCGCCGACATCACGCCCAACGACACGCCACAGGAAGCCGGGCTGGGCTGGGCGGTGAAGCTGAAGAAGAACACCGATTTCCTCGGCCGGCGCGCCCTGGAAGGGCTGAGCGGCGAGCCGTTGAAGAAGCGCTTCGCCGGTTTCACGGTCGATGACCCGGACATCGTGTTGCTCGGCCGCGAGACCATCCTGCGCAATGGCGAGCCGGTCGGCTACCTCTCCAGCGGCGGCTTCGGCTACACGCTCGGCAGGCCGGTGGGCTACGGTTACGTCCGCAACGCCGATGGCGTCAGCGACGAGTTTTTGACCAGTGGCGATTATGAATTGGTGGTGGCCATGGAGCGGACCAAGGCGCGCATCCATCTCAAGCCGCTTTATGATCCGGCAATGGCGAAGGTGAAGGCTTAAGCGCTAGGGCAATTTCGCGGTGGTAATGTCCCGGCGGCTCGCCTCCGCAGCCGCCGCCGGTTCTTCCTCGGCCGGCCGCGGCTCGTCCCCCCAGGTCACTGTCTTGTAGTCGAAACCATATTCCAGCGTCGGCTTGACGATCTGGAAATAGGGCGACAGGTCGAAGTCGCGCGGGGTGTAGAGCGAGTGATGGCGGATGTGCAGGATTTCCTGGCGCATATAGGTCGACTGTGCCGAGGCGCGGCCGGGGGCGCGGGTGATTTCGGGCAGGATCGGGTAGCGGATCTGGCCATAGGCTTCGGCGATCATCGACGAGCAGATGGCCCGCGTCGGATCGCCCGACCCGAAGGCTATCAGCCGCCGGCGCCAGCGCACCGGTATGGGCGGCGTCGGCATGAAATAGCGCAACATGTCGGTGATGTTCTTCAGATCGTATTTCAGGCCGAGTCGCTCGATCATGAACGCGACAACCTTGCTGCGGTCGTCCGGCGTCAGCCCGCGGGCGCGGCAGATGCGGGTGTTGTAGGTGCGGTATTTCGACAGTGGCACCGCCACGCAACCCTCACCGAGATTGACCTCGATTAGCCGCGGCCGCTCCGAGCCATCCTCCGGTTCAGGAAGCGCATCGCCGACATAAAAGGCCGAATGCGACCAGGTCGATTGGGTGAGATATTTGATAACGGCCGAAATCCGCTGGTTGCCCTCGATGAGCAGGATATCGCCGGGCTCCAGCACGCGTCGCAGCGTTTCGGGATCGGACGGCGTGTAAGGCTGATAGCCCGAAGATTCCTGCTGCAGCCGGCCGGCCAGCCAATGACCGATCCGATCGAGCAGCGTGTCCCTCGGCCCCGTCATTGGCCTGTCGCGGGGCGCTCTTCATCAGCCCCGGCCTGGTAGTTCTTCACGATCCGGCGGGCCGTTTTGTTCGGCGCGTCGTCGAAAAGCCGCGCGGCTTCGCGCAAGGTTTCCTTCTTCAGCGCCTTCTCGGAGCGCTTGATCAGCCGGCGCAGCAGCGCCAGTTCCCTGCCATTGCCCAGCGCCTTGCCTTCCTCGTCGACCAGCCGGCGCAGCACGAAAAGGTCGTTCAGTTCGCCAAGCCGCTCGCCCAGCTCGTCCACCGCCTTGCGGCGCGGTTTCAGCGGGCGCGGCCAGAAGGCATGCAGCAGCAGAAGATGCATCCAGTGCGTCTTCACGCATTTGCGCAATTCGTGGAAATCTTCCGCCGCGCCATGCCTTTGCGCCTTTTCGAGCGCGCGCGACGCCTGCCGCATAGCCTTGCGGGCACCGTCGGCAAGGAGGTCGGCGGCAGCCTCCGGCTCGTATGGCAGCACGAAAGTGCCAAGGGCCATGCGCCCGCGTTCGCAGTCGGCGAGCGCCTCGTCGATATCGGCCTCCAGTCCGGCGCCATTGGTAGAGTTCGCAGCGCGGCGCGCGACGAGAACGCCGCGCGGGCCGGCAAGCGCGCCATAGGCCGTGTCCTGCGGAAACGCCTTGACCAGCCGGTCGATCGTTTCGATCAGCGCCGTTGCCTCACGCGCGCCGGCCAGGCTGCGGCCAAGATCGCGATAGCGGGCATTTTCGCTGCGGCAGAAATCCTCGTCCGCATCCCGCACCAGCCGGAACAGCGCGCGCAAGCGCTTGAAGCGGCGGCGCGACTGGTGAAGCTTGACCTCCGGCTCGGTACGGGCCGCCGCAAGGTCCTCCATCGCCGTGCCAATTTCCTCGGTGGCGATGCGCCGTATCTCAGCGGTGAGCGGCAGGCGCGGATCGATGCGAAACTTCATGCAACCTCTCCCGGCCGGCCGCGCAGCGCCAGCGAAGCGTTGTAGAATTCCGTTTGCCCGGTCACCTCGCGGCCGAGCCAGGCGGGCAATGCACTATCCGGGACATCCTCCGGCGTTTCGAGCTCCGCCATGACCAGCCCGGCCAGATCGCCGCCAAAGACGTCGACCTCGTAGAGATGTTCGCCGTGGCGGACATTGTAGCGGGTCTTTTCCACGATGCACCCGACGGCAAAGTCCAGCATTTCTTCCGCATCCGCCAGCGGGATCGCATATTCGAACTCGTCGCGGACGCGCGCATGGACACCGAATTTGAGCGTGAGCAGCGCCGCACCCTCGCGGATGCGCACGCGCACTGAGCGATCCGGCTCGGCATCGAGATAGAACTGGCGCATCGAAACGGAGGCTTCCGCCAAGGCACGCCAGCCTTCGCCAGTCACCAGGAATTTGCGTTCGATTTCCTTGGCCATGGCGCGAGAATAAAGCCTACCCGGCCCTCCGGGGCAAGCCGTATTGACTTTAATCATTCGATTGATTAAATTGTTTTCATGAACAGACGACCAAAAGACATTCCAGCGCTGCCGGCGTCCTCCCCGTCCGCCGACCAGACGCGGACCGCGCTCATTCGCGCCGCCCTGACGCTTTTCGGCGCCAAGGGCTTCGAGGGCACATCGACGCGCGAAATCGCCGCCCAGGCCAACGCCAATATCGGCTCCATCGCCTATCATTTCGGCGGCAAGGAAGGGCTGCGGACGGCGGCGGCTGACTATATCGTCGCCACCATCCAGGGCATTGCCGGCCAGGCGCTGGGCAATTTCGAGGCTGCGAGCGGGGCAAAGATCACGCCGGAAGACGCACATGCCCAGCTTCGGGCAGCACTCGAGCGCATGGTCGCCTTCGTGGTCGTCCAGCCCGAGGCTGGCGAGATCGTGCAGTTCCTGCTGCGCGAACTTGCCCATCCGACCGCCGCACTCGACCGCATTTACAATGGCGTGTTCGAGCCGACCCACCGGCGGCTTTGCGCGATGTGGGAGGCGGCCACCGGAGAACCCGCCGAGAGCGAGGAGACCAAGCTCGTCGTCTTCACCCTGATCGGCCAGGTCGTCTATTTCCGCATCGGTCGCGAGGCCGTGAAGCGGCGCATGGGCTGGAATGAAATCGGCCAGGCGGACGCGGCCAAGATCGCAGCGGTCGCCGGGCATAATCTTGATGCAATCCTGAACTCCCGGAAAGGCAGGAAGCCATGAGCTTTCTCTGTGCCATCCCTCTTGCCGCCTCGCTGTTTTCGTCCTGCGCGGGCGAAGCGCCGCTGGCCGTCGGCTATGTCGAGGGTGACTATGTCCTGCTGGCCCCGATCGAAGTCACGCAGGTGCGCTCGATCGCGGTGAAGCGTGGCGATCGGACCGAGACAGGCAAGCCAATAGCGATGATGGAAGATGCCGACGCGAAGATCGCGGTGGCGCAGGCGGAAGCCGCACTCGCCCAAGCGCAGGCCGAGCTTGCCGACCTGCAGATCGGCAAGCGGCCGGAAGAAATCGCCGTGCTGGAGGCCTCGGTGCAATCGGCCAAGGCGCAGGCCGACGACGCGCAGCGCACATTGAGCCGAACTCAGGACCTGACGAAGCGCGGTGTCGCCACGCAGGCGCAGCTGGACGATGCGACGACGAAGATGGAGGTCGCGGCAGCAGCAATCGGGCAGAGCACGGCCAATCTTGCAGTCGGCCGCCTGCCGGCACGGCCCGAGGCGATCAAGGCCTCGGAGAACGCGGTGAAGGTCGCGCAAGCCAAACTCGAGCAGGCGCAATGGCAGCTTTCCAAGCGGACCATCGAAGCGCCTGCACCGGGCCGCGTCAGCGACGTCATTCGCAATCCCGGCGATGTCGCCGGACCCTCCGCGCCGGTGATTTCCATGCTGCCGGACGGGGCGGTGAAGCTGAAGGTCTACGTGCCGGAAGCGCAGTTTTCGTCGGTCAAGATCGGCACCGAGCTGTCGGTGCGCTGCGACGGCTGCCGGCCGGATTTGAAGGCGAAGGTCAGCTATGTCTCACCCGACCCTGAGTTCACGCCGCCGGTCATCTACTCGCTGGAGACGCGCCAGAAGCTGGTCTACCTCGTCGAGGCACGGCCGGAAGGCGATGCGACGCCGTTGCAGCCGGGGCAGATCGTGGATGTGAGTTTAGGGCAGTAGGGCAGTAGGGCAGTAGGGCAGTAGGGCAGTAGGGCAGTAGGGCAGTAGGGAAAAGGTCCGTTCGTATGGAAGCGATGTCAAAACCAGTCTGTTCTCTTCCCCTACTCCCTTACTGCCCTACTCCCCTACTGCCTTGCCGGAGGCCACAATGAACGCCATCGAAGTCCACAACCTCGTCAAGCGATTCGGCACGAAAACCGTCGTCGATCACGTGACGATGAGCGTGGCCGAAGGTGAGATCGTCGGCTTTCTCGGGCCGAATGGCTCTGGCAAGACGACGACGATCCGCATCATGTGCGGGCTGCTGACGCCCGACGAGGGCGACGGCCAGGTGCTTGGCTACGATCTTCTGACCGACAGCCTGAAGATCAAGCGCGAGGTCGGCTACATGACCCAGAAATTCTCCTTCTATGAAGACCTGACCATCGGCGAAAACCTCGAATTCGTCGCCAGGCTCTACCAGCTGAAGCCGGTGGAAGAGCATGTCGCACGCACGCTGGAAGAGCTGGGGCTGACGACGCGGCGCGACCAGCTGGCCGGCACGCTTTCCGGCGGCTGGAAGCAGCGGCTGGCGCTGGCAGCCTGCATCATGCACAAGCCGAAGCTGCTGCTGCTCGACGAGCCGACCGCCGGCGTCGACCCCAAGGCGCGGCGCGAATTCTGGGACGAAATCCACCGGCTGGCGCGCGAGGGGCTAACCGTTCTGGTCTCGACCCATTACATGGACGAGGCCGAGCGCTGCCATCGCATCAGCTACATCTCCTACGGCAAGCTGCTGGCCACCGGCACGGTGGATGAGGTGATCGCCAATGCGGGGCTGTCGACCTTCGTGGTCAGCGGGCCGAGGCTGAACGAGGTGGCGGCAGCACTTGAAGGCAAGCCCGGCGTCGAGCAGGTGGCGCCCTTCGGCACGACGCTGCATGTCGTTGGCTCCGATCGCAAGCTGCTCGAAGTGTCGTTGAAGGAGATCAAGGCGCGCAAGGACACGAAGGTCGAGCCGGGCGAAACCAGCCTGGAAGACGTGTTCATCCAGTTCATGGCCGGGTCGAAGGACAATATGGCATGAACGCGGTGTTTTCCTTCGCCCGCCTCGGCGCGCTTTTGATGAAGGAATTCATCCAGATGCGCCGCGACCGCATCACCTTCGCCATGATGCTCGGCGTGCCGCTGATGCAGCTGGTGCTGTTCGGCTTCGCCATCAACAGCGACCCCAAGAGCCTGCCGGCGGCCCTCGTCGCAACCAGCAACGACCAATACACCCGCGCCATGGTGTCGGCGCTGCAGATGACCGACTATTACCGCTTCGACTATGTCGCGCAGAGTGCTGAGGAGGCCGAAGAACTGATGGCCAAGGGCGCTGTCTCTTTCGTCGTCACCATTCCGTCGGACTTCGCGCGGCGCGTCGAGCGGCGCGACAGCCCGCAGATCCTGATCGAGGCAGACGCCACAGATCCATCGGCGGCGAGCGGCGCGGTCTCGACGCTGAGCACGGTTGCAAGCCAGGCGCTGCTGCGCGAACAGGGCATGCAGGCCGAAGCCGCCGAAACCGCCAAGACCCAGCTTCAGGTGGTCGTGCACAAGCGCTACAACCCCGAAGGCATCTCGCAATACAACATCGTGCCCGGCCTGCTCGGCGTCATCCTGCAGATGACCATGGTGATGATGACCTCTATGGCGCTGACGCGCGAGACCGAACGCGGCACGATGGAGAACCTGCTGGCCATGCCGGCAAGCCCGGCAGAGATCATGCTGGGCAAGGTGCTGCCCTTCCTGGTGGTCGGTGCGGTGCAGGTGGCGGTGGTGCTGGTGGCGGCCAAACTGCTGTTCGCCATCCCTTTCATCGGCTCGCTGACGCTGCTTTTGTCGGCCGTGCTGGTGTTCGTGCTGTCGCTGGTGCTGCTCGGCTACACGATCTCGACCATGGCGCGCACGCAGATGCAGGCGATGCAGCTCACCTTCTTCTTCTTCCTGCCGTCGCTGCTCCTGTCGGGCTTCATGTTCCCCTATCGCGGCATGCCGGACTGGGCGCAGGTTCTGGGCGAGATTTTCCCGCTCACCCATTTCCTGCGCATCGTGCGGGCCGTGATGCTGAAGGGCGCGGATTTTCAGGCGATTGCGGGAGAGGTCAGCGCGCTGGTGCTGTTCGTGTTCCTGTTCGCAGGACTGGCCCTGTTCCGTTTCCGGCGGACGCTGGATTGAGGGCTTTTCTCCTCACCCCAATAACACGCTCTTGCGCTTGTCGCCGCCGGCCTTGCGCCAGGCGTTGAGGCGATGCGTGGCGGCAGCGAAGGAGATCTTCATTGCCTGCGCCACCGAATAGCGGCTCTTGCCCTCGTCGAACAGGCGATAGCAGCATTCGACGCCGTCCACGGTCAGCTTGCCATCGCAGGTCTTGTTGCGCGGATCGGCGGGGTCGAATTTTTGTGCCGGCGGCTGGAGCATGCCCTTGAGACGTTCGAGATCGGACTCAATGCTGGCGATAAGTTCGAGCACGGGCTTAGGATCGAGGGGCTGCTTCCTGGCCGACATCGCGACTTCCTTCTTATGAGTATAGCTTAGCCTATATAGGTGAAGGTATGGCTATAAAAAGGCCGAGCCAGCTTTTTTGTCGCGGTGGTCCACCCTGCCCCGGCCATTGACCACGGCGGGACATGATCCTAGTTTAGAACTATTCTAAACTAGGTATTTGCACTCATGCTTTCCCGCGTCTTCGGCTTTGGCCGCCGCCCCTTCGAATCCCTGTCGGAACAGGAAATCCTCGCTTTGGCGATCTCTTCGGAAGAAGACGATGCGCGCATCTACCGCGCCTATGCCGACGGCCTCGCGGAGCAATATCCAGACTCGTCCAAGGTGTTCGAGGAAATGGCGGAGGAAGAAGACGGCCACCGCGCCGTGCTGATCGAACTCCACCGCAAACGCTTCGGCGAGCGCATTCCGCTGATCCGGCGCGAGCATGTGCGCGGCTGGTATGAACGCAGGCCCGACTGGCTGGTGCGGCCGCTCGGCCTCGACAAGGTGCGGGCCATGGCCGAGCAGATGGAGGACCAGGCCTACCGCTTCTATATCGAGGCGATAAAGCGGACCTCCGATGCTTCGACGCGCAAGCTGCTCGGCGATCTGGCAGCGGCCGAAAAGGTGCATGAATCGCTGGCAGTTCGGCTTGGCCAGAAGCACCTGACCGACGACGTTAAATCGCAGGAGGCTGCGACCGAGCGGCGGCAATTCATCCTGACCATGGTGCAGCCGGGACTGGCCGGCCTGATGGACGGTTCGGTGTCAACGCTGGCGCCGATCTTTGCCGCAGCCTTTGCCACCGGCGACACATGGCAGACATTTCTGGTCGGCCTGTCAGCTTCCGTGGGTGCCGGCATTTCCATGGGCTTCACCGAAGCAGCGCATGACGACGGCAAGATTTCCGGTCGCGGCTCGCCGATCATCCGGGGGTTGGCTTCCGGCATCATGACGGCGATCGGCGGGCTTGGGCATGCTCTGCCCTATCTGATCAGCGATTTCTGGACGGCAACCACGATCGCCGCGATTGTGGTCTTCATCGAGCTCTGGGCCATCGTCTTCATCCAGAACCGCTTCATGGAAACGCCCTGGCTGCGCGCCACGCTGCAGGTCGTGCTCGGCGGCGCGCTGGTGCTGGCGGCGGGCGTGCTGATCGGGAATGCTTGATTTTCTCGACTAAGTTCGCGCTCGACGTTGCCCCCTCTGGCTTGCCGGCCATCTCCCCCACAGGTGGGGAGATTAGCAGCGTCGGTCGTCCCGCCCATTCTGCGACACCGAAGATTGGCGAAAGTCGTGGTGACAGCTGATCTCCCCACCTGTGGGGGAGATGGCCGGCAGGCCAGAGGGGGGCACGAAGGAACGCGACCGTGGAGATTTCAATCACGACCGCGGCGTTTACCCATTCACCACCAGACTATCCGCCGGCGCTTCCGCCCGCTCATGCAGCCCATAGTCTCGCACGACATGAGCGATGCGCAGGCGGTAACCTTCAAAAAACCCACCCCGCCCGGCCTTCTGCGCCTGCCGATGCTCGTCAGTGTTTCGCCACGCCTTGATCGCCTCCTCGTCGCGCCAGAACGACAGCGACAGCATGCGGTCGGGATTGGTCAGGCTCTGGAACCGCTCGACCGAGATGAAGCCGTCCATGCTCTCCAGCAGCGGCTTGAGGTTGCCGGCGATGCCGAGATAGGCGTCGCGTTTACCTTCCGCGGGCGTGACTTCGAAGATGACTGCGATCATGGCAAGACCTTTGCGGCGTGCGGCCCCGAGGCCAGTTTCAGGAAGATGCGGTCTTCGCGGCGGATGAATTTTTTCTCCTTGGCGAAAGCGTAATTTTCTCTCCCGAGCGGGTCGGCAGTCAACCGGGCGCGGTAAGCCTCGTAGGCGGCGAGATTTTCGATGTTGTAGACGCCGTAGGCCGTCGTTGCCGAGCCCTCATGCGGCGCGAAATAGCCGATGAGATCGGCGCCGCAGCGCGGGATCGCCTGACCCCAGTTGCGGGCATATTCCTCGAAATCGGCCTTGCCGAACGGGTCGATCTCGTAGCGGATGAAGCAGGTGATGGTCATTTTTCTTTCCTCATGATTGCGGGAGGGGAATGGTTCGATCTTCATCGAAACATCCGGTCGGTCGATCTGTCATGCTCAACGCCGCCAGAACGGCTTGGCGCATTCGCGCGTCACGTCGCGCGGCGAGATGCCGATATCGCGCAGCAGGTGGTCCTCGAGTTCGGCAAGGTCCTGGCGCTGAAGCCAGCGCTCGTAGAGGGAAACGATGCAACGGCAGCAACGGAGAAATGGCGCGAAGGCAGAGCCGGGCCTCTCGGGTTGCTCCAAATTCGCAGCTTCTCGAAGGGCGGTATCGGTCATGTTCTTCTCCATTGTCATGCAACAGAGAATACAGCTTGCAGCACATCAATGCTTCGACTAGCATCGAACTATGAAGAACGGTCCCGACATAGCGCGCATTGCCAGTCTCGTAGGCGATCCGGCCCGCGCCAACATGCTGACAGCACTGATGGGCGGCGGCGCGCTGACCGCCAGCGAGCTGGCGCTGGAAGCCGGCGTCACCGTGCAGACGGCGAGTTCGCATCTGTCGAAGCTGATGGAGGGCGGGCTGCTTTCACTCGCGGCACAAGGCCGCCATCGCTATTACGGCCTCGCCAGCACGCAGGTGGCGGCGATGCTGGAATCGATCATGGGCGTGGCCGCCACGTCCGGGCCGCAGCGCGTGCGCCCCGGCCCGCGCGACGCGACGATGCGGGAAGCGCGCATCTGCTACGACCACCTCGCCGGCGACCACGCCGTGGCGATGCTCGATGGGTTCCTGGCGCGCAAGATTCTTTTACGCGACGGCGACAAGATCACGATGGGAAAGGCCGGCGCCGGTTATTTCCAGGCGGTCGGCATCGAACCGGAAACGCTGAAGAAATCCCGCCGGCAGGTCTGCCGCGCCTGCCTCGACTGGAGTGTGCGGCGCTCGCATCTGGCCGGCACACTGGGTGCGGCGATCTTTGACAAGATCCTTGCCGAAAAATGGGCGCGCCGCGACGCCGAAAGCCGGGCGGTGGTGTTTTCGCCTACCGGCAAAAAGGAATTCGAGAAGGCTTTTCTCGGTTAAGGCAAGCCGTTCTTGCAACGCAAAAAGGCCGGCAACCGCCGGCCTTTTTGCACCTTGCTTTTGCTACTACTCGGCGGCCTGAAGGTTGACATTGCTCTCGGCAAGCGTCGTCAGCTTCTTGTCGGTCGCTTCCTCTTCCCTGAGGTTCTTCACCAGCACGGCGGCGCAGTCGTCGCGGCCAAGTTGCTTGGCCCAGGCGGCCAAGGTGCCGTAGCGCGTGATTTCGTAGTGCTCGACCGCCTGAGCGGACGCGATAAGCGCCGCGTCCAGAACCTGCTTGTCATCGATGTCGCCGCTGACTTCGTCGGCCTCTTCCAGAATGCCGTCAATGGCCGGGCAATTGACCCCCTTGGCCGTGACCCCGTGCATCTCGAACACCTGCTCGACGCGTTCGATATGACCCTTGGTTTCCTGGAGATGCTTCTGGAAGCCGACCTTGAGGTCGGCGTTCGTTGCCTTGTCGATCATCTTCGGCAATGCCTTCTCGATCTGCTTTTCGGCATAATAGATGTCCTGCAGCGTGTGCACGAAAAGATCGTCGAGTGTTTTGATGTCTTTCGAAAAAAAGCCCATGGTTTTGGCCCTTCCTGTTTCACGTTGATGTGGGAAGTTTTTGAGCATGTGTGCTCGTGCTCGAAGGAGGCCGGTCGAACCGGTGCTCCTTCAGCCGGGTCTCCCCGGTCCATTAGCCAACGTGCCGATACCGGCACGGTTCCTTCAAATCGTCATCGGAACGGAAAAACTTTGTCTCGCAGCGAGGCAGATTGGCTTTTGCGCGGTCGGCCGATTCAACGCAAAATATGTGGCGCAAAAGGCACAGTCGGCGGAATCACGACGGCTGCCGGCAAAACACCGCTAAACCAACGCTTTTCGGCCATGATCGGGGCCGGTTTTGTGAAGAAGTTAACAGCGCATTCACCGTCTATTCACGACAATAGCCTAACAATCGCGTCCATATTCGGAAGGGACATCCGAGGGACTTGGGACTTGGGACTTAAGAAAATGACACTCTGGCACCGCATCACCAACTACGCAGTAGCGCTCCGCGAATTCGTCGCGCCGACCTACCGCCCGGAGCGTCATTACATGCGCGGACCCGGCCCTGCCTGCGCCCGCCGCGCTGCGTTTCATTGAGCAGATTCTTCACACGGCTTGATCATAACCGGCGCGCCTGCGGCAGCGCCGACGATGGCGCATTGGCCGTTCGCGCATAGCGACCAGCCCTCGCCCGTCGCGCCTGAAGCGGCAAGCATAAGCTCCGGCCGCGCCGGCAGCTTCGGCGCATAGACCCACCAGCCATCCTTCAGCACGGCATCCGCGGGCGGCTCCATGCCAGCGCCCGAACCCTTGATACGCGCCTCGACGATTTCGAGCCCGGCTGGCGTTACCCGCCAATCCTCCTCCCAACGCGTCTTCTGGACCGAGTGGGTCCACGACAGCGTGAAGGCGGTCGCCGCCATTACCGTGACCTTGCCGGCGGCGAGGATACAGAGGCTCATGCCGGTGCAGGCGCGTCACCCGCCTTGCGCGCCCGCCACCAGTGCCAGCCGATCCACAAAGCAGCGAGTGCGAAGCCTGCCTCGTCGGTCAGCGGCAGTGCGACGACCAGCAGGACGCCGGCCGCGAATGCGATCAGGCGCTCCCACAGCGCCATGCGCACGACCAGAAAGCCGACGACCGCTGCACCCCACAGGCCAATGCCGAGGCAGGCCTTGAATACGATGTAGACGACCTCGACTGGATAGCCGTAGGCAGCTGCCATCGGCCCGGCATCCTGCAGCATCAGCGCCGGCGTATAGACCGCCATGAAGGGCACGACGAAACCAGCGACGGCAAGCTTAGTTGCCTGGATGCCGATCTTGAGGCCGGATTCCTTGGCCATGGGTGCTGCGGCAAAGGCTGCCAGCGCCACCGGCGGCGTCAGGTCGGCCATGATGCCGAAATAGAAGACGAACATGTGGCTGACGATGAGCGGCACGCCGAGTTCCAGCAGCGCCGGGCCGGCCAGCGACGAGGTGATGATGTAGTTGGGGATGGTCGGGATGCCCATGCCGAGCACGAGGCAGGTGAGCATGGTCAGCACAAGCGACAGGAACAGGTTGTTCTCGCCGATGGAGATGATCCAGCCTATGAAGGTCGACGCGATGCCGGTCAGCGTCAGCGTGCCGATGACGATGCCGACGATGGCGCAGGCGATGCCGACCGGCAGCGCGTTCTTGGCGCCTTCCGCCAGCGAGTCGATGCAAATGACCAGCGTTTCGCGACCGCCCTTGAACAGCGCGCAGGCGATGACCAGCGCGCCAATGACCAGCGCCAGGATGTTGACGCCGAATTTCATGAAGGCGGCTGCCGCCAGTCCAAGCGCGATCCAGAAGACGACGCGGAAGGCGAAGGGACCGATAAGGGCGGCCAGCGGCGTGCCGAGAATGAGCACGACCGTCAGCGCCAGGCCCATCGTGCCGGCGAAGATCGGCGTGTAACCGGCAAAGAGCAGATAGACGAGAGCCGCCAGCGGCAGCACCAGCGGCCAATGCTGCTTCACCGCTTGCCATGGGTTGGGCAGCGTCGCCTTGTCCATGCCGCGCAGATTGGCCTTGCCAGCTTCGAGATGCACTTGCCAGAAACAGGCGCCGAAATAGAGGATGGCCGGGATGATCGCTGCCTTGACGACGGCCGCATAGGGCACGTTCAACGTCTCGGCCATGATGAAGGCGACCGCACCCATGACCGGCGGCATGATCTGCCCGCCCATGGACGACGTCGCCTCGACGCCGCCGGCAAAGGCGGCACGGAAGCCGAAGCGTTTCATCAACGGAATGGTGAACTGGCCGCTGGCCACGACATTGGCAACGCCGGAGCCCGAAATCGTGCCCATCAGCGCCGACGACAGGATGCAGACTTGCGCCGGCCCGCCGCGCCAGCCGCCGACGAGCCCGAGCGCGAAATCGTTGAACAACGCGATCATGCCGGCGCGTTCGAGGAATGCGGCGAAGACCACGAAGATGAAGATGTAAGCCGCCGAAACATAGATCGGCGTGCCGTAGATGCCCTCTGTGCCGTAGGCGAAGTTTTCGATGATCTGGTCGAAACTGTAGCCGCGATGCACGAAGGGATCGGGCAGGTAATTTCCGAAGAAGCAGTAGGCGAGGAAAATGCCGGCGATGATGGTGAGCGGCAGGCCCATTAGCCGGCGCGCGCCCTCGAACACCAGCGCGATCAGCACCACGCCGACGAAGAGGTCGACATGGGTGAGGAAGCCGCTGCGTTGGATCAGCGGCACATATTCGACCCAGTTGTAGATGCCGGTGAGGAAGCCGACGATGCCGAGCAGCCAGAACCAGGCTTTTCCGGCCGTCGTCTTGGCGCGCAGATTGGCAATCAGCGCAAAGCCAAGCAGCAGCAAGAAGCCGACATGCATGGCACGCACCACCTGGCTCGGCAGCGCGCCATAGGCGGCGGTGTAGAGCTGGAAAGCCGAAAACGCCACCGCGATCCAGAAGGCGATTTTTCCGGCGATGCCCTCGCCGAAGCCCGGCGGCAGGCCTTCGATCGGCTCCTCGACGCTGGGGGAAATGACGGTGGTGGTTTGGTGCTGCGTTTCAGTCATGGAGGGGACTTTCATGAGCGGGACGGCGACGCATCTACCCTCCCCCTTGAGGGGAGGGTGCCGAGCCCCCGGGTCTTGCCGAAGGCAAGCCCGAGGACAGGCTCCGAGAGGCGGGTGGGGTCATCGCGGCAGCGCAAAGGGACGTCGAGCACTGCCGCAACGACCCCACCCGGCCCTACGGGCCACCCTCCCCTCAAGGGGGAGGGAAACTCCCGCCTACTTCAACAGCCCCTTTTCCTTGTAATAACGCTCGGCACCTGGATGCAGCGGCACCGGCATGCCATCCAGCGCCTTGGCGGGGTCAATCGCCTTGGCGGCGGCATGGGCTGCCGTCAGCTTGTCGAGATTGTCGAACAGAAGCTTGGTCATCTGATAGGCGGTCTCGTCGGAGACGCCGTCATGGGTGATGAGGAAATTGCCGACGGCCGCCGTTTCGACATCGGTCTCCTGGCCGTCATAAGTGCCGGCCGGAATGATGACCGACAGATAGGGCGTGCCGATCTTTTCGACATCGGCCTTCGGCACCGCCACGACGTTGATCTTGAGCGACGTCGCAAGATCGCGGATCGAGGCGACGCCAAGGCCGGCAGATTGCAGCGTGGCGTCGAGCTGGCGGTTCTTGATGAGTTCGACGGATTCGGCGAAGGGCAGATATTCGACCTTGCCGAGATCCTCATATTTCAGGCCCGCAGCCTCGAAGATCGCCCGCGCATTGAGCTCGGTGCCGGACGCCGGCGCGCCGACCGACAGGCTCTTGCCCTTCAGGTCGGCCAAGGTCTTGATGCCGGAATCGGCACTCGCCACGATCTGGATGTAATTCGGATAGATGGCGGCAATGCCGCGCAGTTTGTCGAGCTTGCCGGGGAAGCCGGCTTCCTTGTGGCCCTCGACAGCAAGCTTCACCGAATCGCCCAGCGAAAAGCCGATCTCGCCCTTGCCCTGCTGGAGCAAATTGAGGTTTTCGACCGACGCTTTGGTAGCCTGCACCTGCGTGCGCGCGCCCTCGATGCCCTTGCCATAAATTTCCGACAGCGCCACGCCGAGCGGATAATAGACGCCCGAGGTGCCGCCGGTCAGGACATTGATGAACTCAGCCGCCTTGGCCGAGACGCTTCCCATGCTAAGCGACAGCACGACAGCGCCGGCGGCCAGAATCTTCGTTTTCAGATTAAGCATGCAATTTCCTCCCTCGAGTTTTCCTTGCCGCGCCACCGCTCCACCCGGCACAACCGGCGCGAGTTTAGACAGCGGGCGCGAAATGCCAACCCGCAATCTTCGCTTGTGCGACGAAGGGTTTAGAGAGGGGCCTGGCAGTTCTCCCGCGTAACGTCAGGTGTTCCCTATCGCCTGCGTGGCGGTTGCGGGCGTCGCGCTCAGCGTTGCGGCCCAGAAGGCAATCGCCAGAGCGCTGATGCCGGCTCCAAGCAGGCAGACGCCGGTCCATCCGGCGTAGGCATAAACCATCGTCGACAGCGACGAGCCAAGAGCGCTGCCGATCGAATAGAAAACCATATAGGCCGCAGTCAGCCGGCTCTGCGCTTCGGGCCGGACGCGATAGATCATGCCCTGATTGGTGACGTGCACCGCCTGCAGCCCGAAGTCGATGATCAGAACGCCGGCGATCAGCCACAGGATCGAATGCGGCAGCAGCGCAATCGGCAACCAAGCGACAAGCATCAGCGTCAGCGCAATGCCCGTCGTGCGCTGGCCATAGCCGCGATCGGTCCAGCGTCCCGCCCGCGCTGCGCCGAGCGCCCCTGCAGCTCCTGCCAGCCCGAAAAGGCCGATGGCTGTGTGCGACAGCGAGAAAGGCGGCGCGCTCAGCGGCAGCACGAGCGGCGTCAACAGCGTCGTGATATCGGCAAAGATCAGCATGGCGATGATCGCCCGGATGCGAAGCACCGGCTCTTCAACAAATAGCGTGAAGAGCGAGCCGATCAGGCGCGGATATGCCATGCGCTTGTCCCGCGGCTCCTGCGCCGGCAACACCTTGTAGAGCAGTGCGGCAATGATAAGCGTCAGCACGGCAGAAACGAAGTAGACCGTGCGCCAGCCCGAGAGATCGGTGAGCGTTCCTGCCACGGTGCGCGCGAGCAGAATGCCAAGCACGATGCCGCTAGTGACGACGCCAACCACCTGCCCGCGCTCGGCCGGCCGCGCCAGGCTTGCGGCATAGGCGACGAGCGCCTGCGTGACGACAGCCATCAATCCCATCGCGGCCATCGATGCCAGCAGCATGGCGCCCGTTGTCGAGAACCCCACCGAGACGAGCGCCAGCACCGAAAGAAGCGACTGGCCGACCACCAGCTTGCGCCGGTCGACGAGGTCGCCGAGCGGCACCAGCAGCACGAGCCCCAGCCCGTAGCCGAGTTGGGTGAAGCCGACAATCAGCCCGGCGGTGGCGCGGGCAATGCCGAGATCGTCGGCCATCACGTCGAGCAGCGGATGGGCGAAATAGGCATTGGCGACGGCAAGCCCGCTCGCCATGGCAAAAAGCAGCACGACAGGGCGCGACAGGCTGGAGGAATGCCGCTCGTTGCCCTTGTCGAGTTCGCTTGCCTGAAGACGCGCGCCAGCGCTCGCGACGCCGGCGGACGCCACCTCGTTTGTCGATCGCATTGTAAGCTCCAATTATGAAATCGGTTTAATTATGAAACCATTTGCTCGATAGCAAATGAGGTTTTATAATGCAACCAAAAATCGGAGATGGCATGGTCAAGCGGAGAAGCCTGAAGGGAGATTACTGCCCGAGCGCCAGATCACTGGATGTGATCGGCGACTGGTGGTCGCTGCTGATCGTGCGCGACGCGTTCGACGGGCTGACGCGTTTTGGTGAGTTCCAGAAGAGCCTCGGCATTGCCAAGAACATCCTTTCCGAACGGCTGCGCACGCTGATTGCGCGCGGAATTCTGGAGGCGGTTCCAGCGGTGGATGGCGGTGCGCATCAAGAATACCATCTGACCGCAATGGGACGCGACCTCTTCCCGGTGATGGTGGCGCTGAGGCAGTGGGGCGAGCAGCATCTGTTCGCACCCGGCGAAGAGCATTCCAAGCTGGTCGAGCGTGATACCGGACTGCCGGTTCGGCTGGATGTCCGTGTCAACGACGGACGGCCTGCCGGACCGGACAACACTGTTATCCTCAAAGTGCCCGAGCTGGATCAAGACTGATCCCGCCCTGCTGAACCGGCCCCTTGCGCGATATCGTATCGAGGACGAAAGATTTTTCAGACGCCTGTCGAAATCGGGCGAGGCCGCGCGACATTGGTTCGGCACGCAACGGTGCGGCCCCGAAACAAGAGGAAACGACCATGCGCTACATGCTTTTCATTCACCTCGACGAAAGCCAGATGCCGAAGAGCCCGGCGGACAAGGGCTATGAAATGCTCGCCGCCTACGGCGCCTATAACGAGGCGCTGAAGAATGCAGGCGTCTATCTCGCCGGCGACCGCCTGACGCCGAGCACAACAACCACGCAGGTGCGCATTGCCGACGGCAAGACGAGTGTGCTCGACGGGCCTTACGCCGAAACACGCGAGCAGATCGGCGGTTACTACATCATCGAGGCAGAAGACCTCGATTCCGCAATCGCCTGGGCTGCGCGCTGTCCCGGTGCGAACCACGGCACCATCGAGGTTCGACTAATATGGGAAGCGACATCGGTCGCGCAGTGAAGCAGCCGGCACTCGAAACCGACGGACGCGCGGCGGCAGAGGCAGCCGCGCGCCGAAGCTACGGCAAGCTGGTCGCCATTCTGGCCTCGCGCAGCGGCGATGTCGCGGGTGCCGAGGACGCGCTTGCCGATGCCTTTGCGGCAGCGCTCGAACAATGGCCGGCAAGCGGCGTTCCCGCCAATCCCGAGGGCTGGCTGATGGCGGTGGCGCGGCGGCGCGGCGTCGATGCTATCCGCCGGCGCAGGACCAGTGCCGAGGGTGCCGCACATCTGCAACTGATCGCCGCGGAAATCGAGGCATCATCCATGGAAGACGACCTGCCCGACGAGCGGCTGCGGCTGATGTTTGCCTGCGCCCATCCGGCTGTCGAGCCGAGCATCCGCGCGCCGCTCATCCTGCAGACGATCCTCGGCTTCGACGCCGCCGCCATCGCCTCGGCCTTCCTCGTTTCACCGGCGACGATGGGCCAGCGGCTGGTGCGCGCCAAGAACCGCATTCGCGAGGCCGGTATTCCGTTCAGCATCCCCGAGCGCGACGCGCTCGACGAGCGGCTGGACGCAGTGCTGGAGGCGATCTATGCCGCCTTCGCCGAGGGCTGGGCCGACCCGACCGGCGCGGAAAGCCGGCGCAGGAACCTTGCGACCGAAGGCATATGGCTCGGGCGGCTGACGGCGTCACTGATGCCGGATGAACCGGAGACGCTGGGATTGCTGGCGCTGATGTTGTTTGCCGAGGCGCGGCGTGCGGCACGGCGCAATGAGAATGGCGACTATGTGCCCCTGGCCGAGCAGGATACGAAGCTTTGGGATAGCGGGCTGATCGACGAGGCCGAAACGCTGCTGCGCCGCGCCGGCGCGATGGGCAAAATCGGGCGCTACCAGTTGGAGGCGGCGGTGCAATCGGCGCATGTCGCGCGCCGCCTGACCGGCGAAACCGACTGGCAGGCTATAGCGCGATTTTACGAGGCGCTGTCACGCATGACGCAGTCACCGGTCGTGTCGATCAACCACGCGGTCGCGCTGGCACATGCGGGCGACACAGGCTCCGGCCTGACGTTGCTGGAGGCGCTTGCCGACGACAAGCGTCTGCTGACATATCAGCCTTACTGGGCCGCGCGCGCCGAACTGCTGACCCTGGCGCAAAAGCCATCCGAGGCGCATGAGGCCTATGGCATGGCGATCGGCCTCGAGACCGACCCGGCTATCCGCAAGTTCCTGCAGGACCGCCGTGCGCGGCTTAGAAACTGAAGCCGGCAATCGCTGAAGCGATCACATTCCCGTTGCCCGACGCGTGACGGCTTGCAACGGCGCGTAGGCTGCATAGCTTGATGCTGATGCGACACGAGACTGATATCAGCCAGGACGACACCGGCGCGACAACGCCCTTCCTCAACACCGTTTACGACGAGCGACAACCGCTGATCGTCTTTGACGGCGTGTGCGTGCTCTGCTCGGTTTTTGCGCGCACGGTGGTGCGGTTCGATCGGCAAAAGCGCTTTCGCTTCGCCACCGCGCAGTCGCCGCTCGGCCAGGCGCTCTATGAGAAGCACGGGCTGCGCACAGATTTCTACGAAACGAACCTCGTCATCATCGATGGCGTGGCCTATCAGCGGCTGGACAGCCTGATCGCCACGGCGGATGCATTGGGCTGGCCGTGGCGGGCGGCTCGCGTCTTGAGAATCCTGCCTCTTTCGCTACGCGACCGCCTTTACCGGCGGATCGCGCAAAACCGCTATGCCCTGTTCGGCCGCAAGGACAGTTGCGAGATACCGTCCGGCGAGCTCAGGAATCGGATCATCGACTGAGCGGACGGACCTTCGCCGGCAAGAGTCGTCACCAGAGCTCGTGCGTGATGTTCAGCTTCAGGATCACCGGGTGCTGCCGCAACGCTGCGCAGATCCGCTCGATGTTCGGCCAGACGATATGAGTGTCGGCCCATTGCGGATGCCAGTGGGCCAGCATCAACAGATAGATATCGGCCGTGGAAAATTCGTCGCCGGCCAGCCAGTCGCGCCCTTCGAGCCACTCGTCCATGATCGAGAGACCGCGCTCGAATTCGGCGATTGCCGCTTCCTTGACGACGTCGGCGCCATCGGCAGCAGCCGTGTAGCGCGGAGCGTAATAGTAGCGCAGGACCGCCGGATACATGACCGAGGACAGGAAAGCCATCCAGCGCAGGAAGTCGGCCCGTGCCGGCGAACCCGCCACCGGTGCAAGGGCGGCGTCGGCATGGCGCTCCGCCAGCAGGATGCACATCGCAGCCGATTCCGTCATCGTCTGCCCTTCCGGCAATGTCAGGACCGGGACCTGGCCGAGCGGACTGATTTCCAGAAAGCGGGGGTCAGGCAGCGCGGACTTGATGACATTGACCCGCTCGAATGGTGCTGCCGCCAGTTCGAGCGCTGCCTCGACCACGAAGCCGCCGCTGCCGGGACGCGTATAGAGTTTGTACATGGTATCTCCGCCAACCGGCACAGCGCCGGTCGGCAGGGATATGACAGGCAAACCGGCGGATTCTCAACCGGCCGACGCCTGCGCCACGCAGTTTTTTCGCCGGTCCAGAAAACGCTCGGCCATCGGTAGTGAGATCAGGCCGCCGTCACCCGAATTCTCAGCCGCCCAGCCCCTCGAACAGGATCGTCGACAGATACCGTTCGGCGAAGGACGGGATGATGACGACAAGATTCTTGCCGGCATTTTCCGGACGCGAGCCGACGACGATTGCCGCCTGAAGGGCCGCTCCCGACGATATGCCGACCGGCACGCCTTCGAGGCGGGCGACGAGGCGGGCATTGGCGATGGAATCGTCGTTGGAGACCTGCACGATCTCGTCATAGATCGTGGTGTCGAGGATTTTCGGCGCGAAGCCGGCGCCGATGCCCTGGATCTTATGCGGGCCGGGCTGGCCGCCCGACAGAACGGGCGAAGCTTCCGGCTCGACCGCGATGACCTGCACGCCGGGCTTGCGCTTCTTCAACACCTGGCCGACGCCGGTGATGGTGCCGCCGGTGCCAATGCCGGAAACGAGGATATCGACCTCGCCATGGGTGTCGTTCCAGATTTCCTCGGCCGTCGTCTGGCGATGGATTTCGGGGTTGGCCGGGTTCTCGAACTGCTGCGGGATGATCGCGTCAGGTAAAGTCGCGGCCAGTTCGTCGGCCTTGGCGATGGCGCCCTTCATGCCCTTTGGCCCCTCGGTCAGCACCAGTTCGGCGCCGAGCAGCGCCAGCATCTTGCGGCGCTCGAGCGACATGGTTTCGGGCATGGTCAGGATCAGCTTGTAGCCCTTGGCGGCGGCGGCGAAGGCAAGCGCAATGCCGGTATTGCCGGAGGTCGGCTCGATCAGCGTGGTCTTGCCGGGCGTGATCTTGCCGGCGGCTTCCAGCGCCTCGACCATGGCGACGCCGATGCGGTCCTTGACGCTGGCGATCGGGTTGAAGAATTCGAGCTTGGCGATGAGGTTGGCGACGATGCCCGTTTCCTTGGCGAATTTGTCGAGGCGCACCAGCGGCGTGTCGCCGATCGTCTCGGTGATCGAGTTGTAGACGCGGCCACGGCCGGGGGCGCGCGCGCTGGTGACGGGCTTGTTCATCGATATGGCTCCAACATTGAAATTCGGACGCAACAATAGGCGCGCCGCCCGAAAAAACCGAGTGGGCGGCGTGCTTAAAATGCCGGAACTCCAGAAAAACGTTTTCTATATACGCCGTATTGGAGAACAATTTGGCGCGAAATGGGCTTTCAGCGGGAGGCGATGGCTGCGGCGGCACCCGCCATGAAAACAGCGGCAGTGCGGTTCAGCGTCCTTAGCGCACGCGGTGTCTTCAACAGCCAGCGCGCCTTCGCCGCCAGCGCCAGATAGGGCACCAGAACGACGAGCAGGACCAGCACGGTCACCACCGCCAGAATGCCGTAGTCTGCGACCGTTATCGTACGCAGATCGACCAATGTCGGCGTCAGCGCCAGATAGAAGATCATCGTCTTGGGGTTGCCGAGCGTCACCGTCAGCCCAGCCAGGAAGCTGGTGAACAGCCCGCCCTTGCCCTTCCGCGCCTCGATGTTTTCAGGCGTGATACCGCTCGTCCAGAAGGTCCAGGCGAGATATGCGAGATAGGCGACGCCGAGCCATTTGATGACGAGGAAGACGGTGCCGAAGGTCTGCGCCACCAGAGCCAGACCCAGCACGACGGCGGTGAGATAGGTAAGATCGCCGCAGATCAGCCCGAGCGACATGGCAAGCGACGAGCGGAATCCCGAGCCGAGGGCACGCGCCACCAGCGCGGTGACGCCGGGTCCGGGGATCGCGGCGGCAATGGCCAGCGCGCCGGCATAGGTAACGAAGCCTGCAAGGGTCATGGATCGAACTCAAAAACTTTCGGGAGCGGACATTCGCATGAACGCCCTGCTCTGCAAATAGGCCAGAAATCGGCAACGGCCTATGAATTTATTCGGCCACGGAGGAAGATATCCCAACGCGCAACGTTGTCTGTCGTAACCGCCGCGTGCCGAGACGCCGATGCTTCGCAACAGAGACAATGCCTACGGGCTTATCACGATCCTGTTTCACTGGACGATCGCGGCGCTGTTCGTCGGCCAGATACTGCTTGGCTTTGCGACGCAGTGGGTGGCGAGCATGGCGCTGCAATTCACGCTGATCCAATGGCACAAATCCTTCGGCTTCCTCATTCTGGCGCTGGCGGCGCTGAGGCTGTTGTGGGCGCTCGCCAACCGACGACCCGCGCGGCCAAGGGGTTTCAGCCGGACCGAATGGCTGGCCGCGAAGGCCGTACAGACATCGCTCTACTTGCTGATGCTTGCCGTGCCTCTGACCGGCTGGGCGCTGGCTTCTACCTCGACGCTCGGAATACCCAGTTTTGCCTTCAATCTGGTCGTGGTCCCCCATCTGCCGCTCGCACCTTCAGAGGCGTCGGAGAATTTCTGGCGAGACGTTCATTGGTGGCTTGCCTACGGCACGGCCGTTGTCGCCGCAGGCCACATGCTGGCAGCCCTTCGCCATCACTTCTGGCTCGGCGACGGCATTCTCAAACGCATACTGCAACCGGGCGCAGAAAGCCCAAACCGCGGGACCGTCAAAGGTCAGAAAGCCGCCGGGAGATGACAATGTCAACGCATGTCTGGAAATCGCCACGCAATGCAGTCCTGAGCGCCGGTCTGGCCTCAATTTTGGCCGGCCTTCCCTTCACCGCCCATGCCGATCCGCTGGCGGAAGCCGCCGGCAAATACAGCATCGCGCCCTCCTCGCGCATCGCCTTCAGCGTCGCGCAGGTCGGCGGCGGCGGCATCGCCGGTGATTTCGGAGAATTTCGCGGCATATTCCGCATCGATGGCAAGGATATCGGGCGGTCGAATGTCAGCTTCACGCTGCTGCCGGCAAGCGTGCGCACCGGTGAGGCGCGCGTGGAAAACTTCCTGCGCTCCGACGCGGTGTTCGATGTCGCGAATTTCCCCGAGATTTCGTTCCGTTCCACCGGGATCACGCAAACGGGCGCCAGCAGCGCCCGGATTGATGGCGTGCTGACGGCGCGCGGCAAGACGCGCCCGGCGCAGTTCGACGCCAGCGTCAGCGACCGCACCAAGCGCAAGATAACGTTCCGCGTGCAGGGGAAAATCCTGCGTTCGCCCTACGGCATGGATGTCGGCACGCCGATCTATTCCAACGTCGTCAAGTTCGACATGGTGCTACAGGGAACGCGTTGACCGGCACGAAAGGTCAACTGCCCTCTTCGTAGAAGCCGGCGTCCAGCTTCTTTTCGAGCTCGACGAGATCGGCCGGCAGCGGCATGCCCATGGCGCGCAATTCGTTCAGCTTTTCGCGAAGACGCTCATGCACTTCATGAGCGTCTTCGGGCTGTTCGATCATCTGCTCGAGCAGGAGGCTTATCTGCGCCTTGAGTTGTTCCAGTGCCATCCGTGCCTCCTGTGATCGATGCCACAGCCTACACCCGATGGCGCGCAGGTACTACGCTCGCTTTGCGACTGGCTTGGTCGAACGCCGACGCTTTTCGGCGGCTTTCGAGCTCGCAGTCACGCTCGGCTCCACCACCTTGCGGTAGAGATGCCATGTCGCATGGCCGAATATCGGCATGACCACGGCAAGTCCGGCAAACAGCGGTATTGAGCCAATGACCAGTCCTACAGCCACGAGAAGCCCCCAGAACAGCATGGGCAGCGGATTGACGATGAGCGCGCGGGCGGAAGCTTCCATCGCTGCAATCACGCCGACATCGCGATCGAGCAGCAGCGGGAAGGCAATGACCGTGGTGGCGAGCGCGACGATGGCGAACACCAGTCCGACCAGATTACCCCACAGGATCAGCGACCAGCCACGATCAGTCGTCAGCACGTCCCTGATGAAGGTGCCGATCGACGCCGGCGGCTCGGTGCCGAAGGTCATTGCATAGATCGCCTGGGCCACGAGCAGCCAGGCAATGAACAGCGCAAACAGCCATATGCCGACGGCGACGATCGACGGCAGTGCCGACGAATGGCGAACGTCGAAGGCGTGAACCCATGACGTATCCATGCCGAGTTCGCGGCGGCGGCTTATCTCATAGAGTCCAATCGCGGCAATCGGCCCAAGCAGGGCAAAGCCGGACATCAGCGGAAACAGCAACGGCAAGGCATTGTTGCCGGAAGTCCAGGTCGCCAGCACGACGCCGACGATCGGATAAATTACACATAGAAACACGTAGTGAGACGGTTTTTCCCAAAAATCCTCGGCGCCCTGTCTGAGCGACGTGGTTACGTCTGAAAAGCTGATCTTGCGCACGGCGACATGATTATAGGTCTCGCCGGCGCCTGCCATGACATGAAATTGTGCCATTCTCATACCTCCGCTGCTTGAAAGTCGCGGTGGTTAGGGAGCCGTCGAAACATGCCGCTCGACGAGCCGCGACCTGCAGTGACCGAACTATACACAGCCTGAGCCATTTTGTCGCATCACAAGGGTGAAAGCGATTGTCAGAGAGCTTTTGCAAATCCGGGGTGCGCTAGCAGCCTCAACGCAGCATGCGTGAAATGAGCTGTGCGGTGTAATCCACCATCGGCACGATGCGGGCGTAATTCAGCCGCGTCGGGCCGATGACGCCGAGCGCGCCGACGACGCGGGCATCCTTGTCGCGATAGGGCGCGACGACCAGCGAGGAACCGGAGAGCGAAAACAGCTTGTTTTCCGAACCGATGAAGATGCGCACGCCGGAGCCGGCCTCTGCAAGGTCGAGAAGCTGGACCATGCCCTCCTTTGTCTCAAGATCCTCGAACAGATGGCGAAGCAATTCGATATCGGCCTGCGCCGTCACGTTTTCCAGCAGATTGGCGCGGCCGCGCACGATGAGCCGTGACGGCAAGCCGCTCTCGACGCCTCCGCCTCCCCACACGGCGAGGCCCTTTTCGACGAGGTCCTGCGACAGCGTGTCGAGTGCTGCCTTGGTCTCTTCCTTCAGCCGCGCGATCTCAGTTTTCGCCTCGGCCAGCGTGCGCCCGCCGATATGGGCATTGAGATAGTTCGACGCCTCATGCAACTGCGAGGTGGTGACGCCGGGCGGCAGTTCCACGACCCGGTTCTCGACATCGCCGTTCTGCGAGACCATCACCGCCAGCGCGCGCTGCGGCTCGAGCTGGATGAACTCGATATGCTTCAGCGGCACCTCGTTCTTGGTCGCCAGCACCAGGCCCGCGCCCCGCGACATGCCCGACAGCATCTGGCTGGCTTCCGTCAGCATCTGTTCCAGCGTGGCGCCGCTGCCCGACGCCTTGACCTGCGCATCGATGACCCGGCGCTCTTCGTCCGAGAGGTCGCCGAGTTCCATGAAGGCATCGACGAAAAAACGCAGGCCCTTCTGCGTCGGCAGGCGGCCGGCCGAGATATGCGGCGCATAGACGAGGCCGAGATGCTCCAGGTCGCTCATCACATTGCGCACGGTGGCCGGCGACAGCGACGACGGCAGCATGCGCGACAGGCTGCGCGAACCGACAGGCTCGCCGTCGAGCAGATAGGAATCAACGATGCGGCGGAAAATATCCCGCGAGCGCATGTCGAGCGATTGCAATGTCGGATCCAGCACAGGTTTCGTCATGGTTTCACCAAACCTCCGGAATCAAGATATAGATGGCTCGCGCTGGAACACAACATGGGGTCATGAGGCCAACCCGGTTTTCCTTTGCGCCGGAAACGGCATGGCGTTACAAGCCGCGACGACTCCACCAATTTTCACAGAAAGAACCGTATGCGCCCTTCCAAACGCCAATTCGACGAAATGCGCGCCATCTCCTTCGAGCGCAACGTCTCCAAACATGCGGAAGGCTCGTGCCTGGTCAAATTCGGCGACACCCATGTCTTGTGCACCGCAAGCCTTGAGGAAAAGGTGCCCGGCTGGATGCGCAACACCGGCAAGGGCTGGGTGACGGCCGAATACGGCATGCTGCCGCGTTCGACCGGCGACCGCATGCGCCGCGAAGCCTCTTCCGGCAAGCAGGGCGGCCGCACGCTGGAAATCCAGCGCCTGATCGGCCGCTCGCTTCGCGCCGTGGTCGACATGCAGGCGCTCGGCGAAATGCAGATCACGGTCGACTGCGACGTTATCCAGGCCGATGGCGGCACGCGCACGGCCGCCATCACCGGCGGCTGGGTCGCGCTGCACGATTGCCTGCGCTGGATGGAAGCGCGCCAGATGGTCAGCGTTTCCAAAGTGCTGAAGGACCATGTCGCCGCCATTTCCTGCGGCATTCATGACGGCCAGCCCGTGCTCGACCTCGACTATCTCGAGGATTCGTCGGCCGGCACCGACTCCAATTTCGTCATGACCGGCAAGGGCGGCATCGTCGAAATCCAGGGCACGGCCGAAGGCGCCCCCTTCACCGAAGAAGAATTCGCCGCGCTGATGGCGCTGGCCAAGAAGGGTATTTCCCGGCTGGTCAGCCTGCAGCAGATGGCGGTGGCCTGAGGTTCGCCATGCAGCCCTCCGCCATCCTCGAATCCGCGCTCTACGTCACCGACCTCGACGAGGCTGAGCGGTTCTATGGTGGCGTTCTCGGGCTGGAGCTGATCTTGAAAGCCGAAGGGCGGCACGTCTTCTTTCGCTGCGGCAAGGGCGTGCTTTTGCTGTTCAACGCAGAAGCAACCAGAAACCAGCTGGCGGCCGGCGCGAAACTGCCTATCCCGCCGCATGGCACGACGGGTGAAGGACATTTGTGCTTCGCCGCGACCGCAAACGAGATCGTGCAGTGGAAAGCCCTGCTGGAAGGCAAGGGCATCGCCATCGAGGCGGATTTCGAATGGCCCAACGAAGGCCGCTCGATCTACATCCGCGACCCTTCAGGCAATTCGATAGAATTTGCCGAACCACGCATCTGGGGACTTTGAATGCGCATTCTGACCGAACGGGAAATCGTCGTCGCCAGCCACAATGAAGGCAAGCTGCGGGAATTCGCCGACCTGATGGCGCCCTTCGGCTTCAAGGCCAAGTCGGCCAAGGAATATGGCCTGCCTGAGCCGGACGAGACCGGCACGACCTTCGAGGAAAACGCGCTTATCAAGGCATTCGCGTCGGCCAAGGCGACCGGCCTGCCGGCACTGTCGGACGATTCCGGGCTCGTCGTCGACGCACTCGGCGGACAGCCGGGCGTCTACACCGCCAACTGGGCCGAAAAGCCGGATGGAACGCGTGACTTCGGCATGGCCATGCAGCGCACGGAAGTGGCCCTTCACGAGGTCGGCGCGACGGAGCCTGAAAACCGCAAGGGCCGTTTCGTCGCCGTCATCTGCCTTGCCTGGCCGGACGGACATGCCGAGTATTTCCGCGGCGAGGCCGAGGGCACGCTGGTGTGGCCGCCGCGCGGCGAGAAGGGTTTCGGCTACGATCCGGTCTTCATGCCGGAAGGCCACGATATTACATTCGGCGAAATGACGGCCGAGCAGAAGCATGGCTGGAAGCCGGGCCAGGACGAGGCGCTTTCGCATCGCGCCCGCGCCTTCCAGAAATTCGCCCGCGCCATGCTCGGCTCGGCGTGAAGGACAAGGCATTGACGGGCAGCGAACCGGGATTTGGCGTCTACATCCATTGGCCTTTCTGCGCGGCCAAATGCCCTTACTGCGACTTCAACAGCCATGTCCGCCACCAGCCGGTCGACCAGGAGCGCTTTGCCAGCGCCTTCGAGACAGAGCTTGCGACGATGCGCGAGCGCACCGGCCCGCGCGACGTCACCAGCATCTTTCTCGGCGGCGGCACGCCCTCGCTGATGAAGCCTGAGACAGTGGCACGCGTGCTGGACGCCGTGGCGAAGAACTGGACCGTACCGGATGGCATCGAGATCACGCTGGAGGCCAACCCCTCGTCAGTCGAAGCCGAGCGCTTTCGCGGCTATCGCGCTGCCGGCGTCAACCGCGTCTCGCTCGGCGTGCAGGCGCTGAACGACACCGACCTGCGCTTTTTGGGCCGCCTCCACAACGTGTCCGAAGCGCTGCACGCCATCGGGCTGGCGCGCGAAATCTTTCCGCGGCTTTCCTTCGACCTGATCTATGCCCGCCCTGGCCAGACGCCGGAAGCGTGGAGCGCCGAGCTTGAGCAGGCGATCGGCCATGCCGCCGACCACCTGTCGCTCTACCAGCTCACGATCGAGGAAGGCACGCGCTTCCACACGCTCTATGCCGCACATAAATTCGAACTGCCGGACGCCGAAGCATCTGCGGAGCTCTATGCGATCACGCAGGAAGTGACCGCCGCGCGCGGGCTTCCTGCATACGAGATTTCCAACCACGCCCGCCCCGGCGCGGAAAGCCGGCACAATCTAACCTATTGGCGCTATGGCGAATATGTCGGTGTCGGCCCCGGCGCGCATGGCCGCTTCATCGAGGATGGCCGACGCATCGTCACCTTCACCGAGAAG
Source organism: Mesorhizobium sp. CCNWLY176 (assembly GCF_037153935.1). NCBI lineage: Bacteria > Pseudomonadati > Pseudomonadota > Alphaproteobacteria > Hyphomicrobiales > Phyllobacteriaceae > Mesorhizobium > Mesorhizobium sp. CCNWLY176. The sequence goes on along the minus strand of NZ_JBBBDZ010000018.1, from coordinate 69,236 downwards.
ATGCCGGAAAACTGGCTCGATCTCGTCGAAACAAAAGGGCACGGCGTGATCGGCGGCGAGACGCTGACGCGTTCCGAGGAAGCCGACGAGTTCCTGCTGATGGGGCTGCGGCTTGCCGAGGGCATCGACCTCGACCGCTTTGAGCGGCTTTCCGGCCGCGCGCTTTCTTCGCCGCGCATGTCGATCCTGCAAGGAGAAGGTCTGATCGCGCCCGTCGGCAATTCACGCCTGCGCGCCACCGCCTCGGGCATGATCGTGCTGGATGCTGTCGTGGCAGATCTGGCGCGGTAGCGGCTGTGAAGAATGTTCTCTTCGTCTGTAGCCAAAATCGTTTGCGAAGCCCCACCGCCGAGCAGGTGTTTTCTACACGCAGAGATATCGAAGTCGCCTCCGCCGGCACAAACCATGATGCCGACAACCCGTTGACGGGAGAACTCGTCGCATGGGCCGACATTATTTTCGTGATGGAAAAAGCCCACAGGGCGAAGCTGCAGAAGAAATTCAAGGCAAGCCTGAAGAAGGCGCGGATCATCTGCCTCGATATCCCTGACGACTATGAATTCATGGACCCAGCGCTGGTTCGCCTTCTCGAAGCGCGCGTTCCGAGATATCTCGGTTAGACAACGAGGGTTAAGAGATGAATTCCGCTTTCGCGTCCTGGCAGTTCTGGGCCGTCCTGTCGGCAATGTTCGCCGCACTCACCGCGATCTTCGCCAAGGTCGGCATCGAGAACATCAATTCGGATTTCGCCACGCTGATCCGCACCGTCGTTATCCTTCTGGTGCTGGCGGGAATCGTTGTCGCCACCGGACAGTTCCAGAATCCGGGCGAGATCTCGGGAAAGACCTACGGCTTCCTCGTCCTGTCGGGACTGGCGACGGGGGCGTCGTGGCTGTGCTATTTCCGCGCGCTGAAGCTGGGCAACGCCGCCCAGGTCGCGCCTATCGACAAGCTAAGCGTGGTTCTTGTCGCGGTGTTTGGCGTGGTGTTTCTCGGCGAGCGGCTGAGCGGTGCCAACTGGCTTGGCGTCGCGCTGATTGCCGCGGGTGCTGTTCTGGTCGCCTACCGGGCCTGAGGGCCGCTCGTCGGCGTGCCGTTTTTCCAGACGCGGCAGGAAGGCGTCGAAGTGAATGGGCATTGTATCTTCAGGCCTTTTTCGAGTTAGGCTCTGGCGTGGCCGGCTTTTTATCGCCGGTCTCGTCGCTATCCTTGCGCTCGGTTTTCGGAGCCGGCGCCATTGCACCGTCAGCGAGAAAACTCCTGCGGTCGGCATAGTAGGGCTGGAACACGTCCTGTAGCTGAAGGCCTTGCATGGGATCCTCCCGAATGAACATGCCAAACCCGACGCACTTGGTTTCGTTCCCGATTGCGGCAAAATTTACGTAAGGGCCGAAAGGTTTTTTGCAAGGCGCCCAGTGGCGTGCCAAAGAGGGAGCTCAAGGAGAATACGGCGTGCGGGCAGACGGCAGGAAGAGTTTCATGATCGGGCAGACGGAGGTGGCCGCCCGTCCGATGGAAGCTGCGCTCTATCTCGTCGCCACGCCCATCGGCAATCTCGGCGACATCACGCTGCGCGCGCTGGAGACGCTGGCCGGCGCCGATATCCTCGCCTGCGAGGACACCCGCGTCACCCGCATTCTGCTGGAACGCTACGGCATCCGCCAACGCCCGACGCCCTATCACGAGCACAACGCCTCGGAGGCCGGCCCGCGCCTGATCGAGGCGCTGGAAAGCGGGCAGAGCGTGGCGCTAGTCTCCGACGCCGGCACGCCACTGGTTTCTGACCCCGGCTACAGGCTGGTCGGGCAGGCGCTGGAAAAAGGCCTCCGCGTTGTGCCGATACCCGGCGCTTCGGCGGTTCTGGCGGCACTTACCGCATCGGGCCTGCCGTCCGATGCGTTCCTGTTCGCCGGCTTCCTGCCGGTCAAGGACGGTCAGCGGCGCACCCGGCTTTCCGAACTGACGGCAGTTCCGGCGACGCTTATCTTCTTCGAATCGCCGCGGCGGCTGGCCGACACGCTTGTCGCCATGGCCGACGTCTATGGCGACCGCCATGCCGCCATCGGCCGCGAACTCACCAAGAGATTCGAGGAGATGCGCACCGGCACGCTGTCGGCGCTCGCCGCACATTATGCCGAAGCGCCGACGCCCAAGGGCGAGATCGTCATCTGTGTCGGCCCGCCGGAAGAACAGGCTGTGACCGGGCCTGAAGACATCGACCGCCTGCTGCTGTCGCTGGCCAAGGAAATGCCGGCCTCCAAGGCTGCCGCCGAAGCCGCGCGCATGACCGGCGGGCAGAAGCCCGCGCTCTATCGCCGCCTGCTCGAACTCAGGGAAGGTGCGGGTGACTGACGCGAGCGCGCGGATCAAGGCCTACAAACGCGGCCATCGTGGCGAATGGCTGGCCGCGCTCGCCCTGATGCTCAAAGGCTATCGCATCGTCGCCCGGCGCTACCGAACAAAACTCGGCGAAATCGACCTGATCGCGCGGCGCGGCAACCTCGTGCTGATCGTCGAGGTCAAGGCGCGGCCGACACTCACTGCCGCGATGGAAGCCATCGCCTACAGCTCCGAGCGCCGTATCGAGGGCGCGGCCGATCTGTGGCTGTCGCGCCAGCCCGACTATGGAAAACTGTCGGTGCGTTTCGACATGGTGGCGGTACTGCCGCGCCGCTGGCCGGTGCATATCGAAAACGTTTTTCACGGGCGCAACTAAACGCGCAAGATCAGGCACTTGCCGTTGCGGCAACCGTGTAACAAACTCCCTTCGTCAACCAGAATGAAGAGGGGTTATCATGTGCCATCACTGCGTAATGGAATCCGTCAAGGCGGGCATGCTCAGCCGCCGCAGCTTCTTCAAGGGAACGATTGCGGCAGCCGGCGCCGCCGCCCTTGCCACCACCTTGCCGTCACGGCCGATTTTCGCCGCCGAAGCGCCAAAGAAAGCCGAGGATCTCACCCATGAAATCTGGGAGCAGTTCCCGACCTATTTCGGCGGGCAGCAGCTTTTCATCGACCAGAAATTCAGCCACGCCAAGGACACGTTCAACCTGAACGAATGGCGCATCAGCGAGCACACCGGCACCCATATCGACGCGCCGCTGCATTTCACCGCCGACGGCAAGTCGGTGGCCGAGCTGCCGGTCGAGGACCTGATCGCTCCGCTAGTGGTGATCGACATCCGCGCCAAGGCGGCGGAGAACCCCGACGCGCAGGTCACGCCCGACGACATCAAGGCCTGGACGAGCGCCAATGGCGACCTGCCGGAAGGCGCGGTGGTGGCGCTGCTATCGGGCTGGGGCGATCATGTCGCGACCGAAAAATTCCGCAATGTCGGCGACGACGGCAAGACCATGCATTTTCCGGGCTTCCACGTCGAAACCGCGCAACTGCTGATCGAGCAGCCGTCGATCAAGGCGATCGCCGTCGACACGCTGTCGCTCGACCACGGCCCCTCGCCCGACTTCATCGTGCATAATACCTGGCTGCCCAGCGGCCGCTACGGCATCGAAGGCGTCGCCAATCTCGACAAGGTGCCGGTGAAGGGTGCAACGATCGTGGTCGGCGCGCCGAAGATCAAGGGCGCGACAGGCGGGCCTGCGCGGATTTTTGCGCTGGTCTAGCCGGTGATTTCGAAGCCGGCAGGTGCGGCTTCCGCACTTGCCGGCTGGATGTCCACATTCGACACCACCGCCCCGCGCGGTCCGGTCCATAGCAACTTCAGCATGACCGCGGTCGCCTTGCCGGAACCGGCAATCATCGCCGTGACAGAGCCGTCGCGCTCATTGCGCACCCAGCCGCGCAGCCCGAGCCTTTCGGCCTCCTCCTGCGTCCACATGCGAAAGCCGACGCCCTGGACCCTCCCGGTTATCCGCACCAGAAAGGCCGAAGGAGCTTCGCTCACCGTTCCCTCCTCTAGCGCCGGCTCACCCGCATAGGCAGGCCGCCTTGCGGCTGCGTCGTCAGCTTCTGCACCGGCCACGGCTTGGTCTCAGCAACGGTGTCGAAGCGGAAGCGCGACAGCATGACCGCCAGCGCGATGATCGCCTCCTGCATGGCGAAGCTGGCGCCAATGCAGACGCGCGGGCCGGCACCAAAAGGCAGATACTGGAAGCGGTCGATCTTTTCGCGGTTTCCGGGATGGAACCGCTCCGGCATGAAGGCGTCGGGCTGGTCCCAAAGCTTGCGGTGGCGATGCACCACCCAGGGCATGACCAGCACAGCTGCATGCTTCGGAATGTAGAGGTCCTTGTAGGTTTCCGGCTCGATCGGCTCGCGGTTGATCGACGGTGCCGGCGGATAGAGCCGCAGCGCCTCATCGAAGGCGGCACGCGTCAGCGGCATGGCGTCGAGCCATTTGGTCGGGTCCGGCTCGCGCGCCAGCACGGCGTCGATCTCGGCCTCGACCTTGTCGCGCTCCCAAGGCGCTTCGGCAAGGCAGTAGACGGCCCAGCCGAGCGCGCGGGCCGTGGTCTCGTGGCCGGCACCGATGAAGGTGATGATGTTGTCCTCGATCTCGGCGCGCGTCAGGCCGTTCGGCCCCTCGGCTCGCAGGAGAAGTGTCAGGAAATCCTCCGGCACATTGCCGGGGTCGCGCGACAGCCGTTCCGTGCGCATCGACACCGTGTCGGTCACAATCTTGCGGAAATAGGCCATCGTCTTGCGGCCGCGAATGCGGGTAAGGCGCGGCATCCAGTCGGGCGCGCGCAGGAGATCGAGCGGGTCGACCCGGCCCATCGTCTCGAACAAACGATCGATTTCGCGGGCAAAACTGCCCGGTTCGCCGGCGATTTCACCGGAAAACAGGGTTTCTGCCAGAATATCGTAGGTCAGCAGGGTCATGTCGTGGGCGACATCGACCGTGCCCGGGTCTTCCTCGTAGCGCGTGACGAATTCCTGCGTGCGCTTCAGCATCGGGCCGGCAAAGCCGAAGATGTGGCGCGGCGTGAACACCGGCGCCATCGCCTTGCGCGAGCGCTTCCAGACGTCGCCTTCCGCCGTCAGCAGCCCGTCGCGCAGGATCGGCCGCAGGATCTTCTGGCGCACCGTCGCCATCTTGTAGTTCTTGGCATTGTCGACCAGCACGTGGCGGATCAGGCCGGGATCGTTGGCAATGACCAGCGGCCCGCCAACACCGTTTACCGAAATCCACGGCTCGTTGTAGGAGGGCTCGCCCCACAATTCGAGCGGATTGCGGTAGACGATACGGATCATCTCCAGCGTCGAAGGCGGCGAGGTGCGCGGCTTCGGCGCGGGCGGGATGAAAGGCGAAGGCGCGATATCCATCAATTGCTCCATTCGGGTCCTTCCTATGTAGGCACGCCTGTGGCCAGCGTCCATGCGAGGGCATTGTCGCACCGTGTTTGGTGAACGCTCTGTCACCAAAACCTTCCCCAGTTACCGAAAGGTGCCCCCTTGTGCACTGCACACAAGAGCGCCTATTTGCACTCGGTCACCATTGTATACCTAATCCTCCCACAGGATCACGACTATGACACAGAAACTCAACATCATCATCGGCAGCACCCGCCCCGGCCGCGTCGGCCCGGTTTTTGCGAAATGGTTCGCCGATTTCACCCGCAAGCACGGCAAATTCGAGCCGGTTCTGGTCGACCTGGCCGATTTCAACCTGCCTATCTTCGACGAGCCCAAGCATCCGCGCCTCGGCCAGTATGAGAACGCCCACACCAAGAAGCTGTCCGAAGCGATCGATGCTGGCGACGCCTTCGTCTTCGTGACGCCGGAATACAATTATTTCGCGCCGGCCTCGCTCATCAACGCCATCACCTATCTGTCGGCCGAGTGGCGCTACAAGCCCGCCGGCTTCCTGTCCTATGCCGGCGTCTCCGGCGGCCTGCGTGCCGTGGAGTCGATCAAGCCGCTGCTGATGGCGCAGAAAGTGGTGCCGCTTCAGGAAGGCGTGCCGGTGCCGAACTATCCGCAGTTCCTCAAGGACGGCGTGTTCGAGCCCAGCGAGCTCATCACCACCGGTGCGACCGCCATGCTTGACGAGCTCGACCGCTGGGCCGGCGCGCTGAAGGTGCTGCGTCCGTCCAAGGCCGTAGCCGACAAGGCTGCTTAGCACGCACGGGCAGCACCCCCAGCAAACATGATTACCCGGCTCTCGAGCGGCGCTTTCCTTCCTCTCCCTTTTCCCCGGCAAAATCCTTGGAAAACTTGGAAAAAAGCCATGAAGCGCCTATATCTAGGACATGATCGGGCGCGCGATTCGGAATGGAATTGCGCGCCTGTCCCGCGATAGAGAGACGAAAGCACTTCATGAGCGATACGACCGAAAACCAGGCCGATGCGCCGGCTGAGTATGGCGCCGATTCCATCAAGGTTCTCAAGGGCCTTGATGCGGTGCGCAAGCGGCCGGGCATGTATATCGGCGACACTGACGATGGCTCGGGCCTGCACCACATGGTCTACGAGGTCGTCGACAACGCCATTGACGAGGCGCTGGCCGGCCACGCCGATCTGGTGACGGTAACGCTCAATCCCGACGGTTCCTGCACAGTTATCGACAATGGCCGCGGCATTCCGACCGATATCCACACCGGCGAAGGCATTTCGGCTGCCGAAGTCATCATGACGCAGCTTCATGCCGGCGGTAAGTTCGACCAGAATTCCTACAAGGTTTCCGGCGGCCTGCACGGCGTCGGCGTTTCCGTCGTCAACGCGCTTTCGGTCTGGCTGAAGCTGAAGATCCGCCGCGACGGCAATATCCACGAGATGAGCTTTACCCACGGCAACTCGGATGCGCCGCTCAAGGTGACCGGCACCTATGTGCCGAACAAGCTTCCCGCCACCTATGAAGGGCGTAGCGGCAGCGAAATCTCCTTCATGCCGTCGACCGACACCTTCACCATGGTGGAGTTCGACTACAACACGCTGGAACACCGGCTGCGCGAACTGGCGTTCCTGAATTCCGGCGTACGCATCGTGCTGACCGACAAGCGCCATGCCGACATCAAGACGCAGGAACTGCTCTACGATGGCGGTTTGATCGAGTTCGTCAAATATCTCGACCGGGCCAAGAAGCCGCTGATTTCCTCGCCGATCGCCATCAAGGCCGAGCGCGACGGCATCACCGTCGAAGTGGCGATGTGGTGGAACGACTCGTATCATGAGAACGTGCTGGCCTTCACCAACAACATCCCGCAGCGCGACGGCGGCACCCATCTGGCCGGCTTCCGTGGCGCGCTGACGCGCCAGGTCACGGGCTATGCCGAATCCTCGGGCATTTCCAAGAAGGAAAAGGTTTCCATCACCGGCGATGACAGCCGCGAAGGGCTGACCGCCGTTCTTTCGGTCAAGGTTCCCGACCCTAAATTCTCCTCGCAGACCAAGGACAAGTTGGTTTCGTCGGAAGTGCGTCCAGTGGTCGAAAGCCTCGTCAACGAGGCCCTCGGCACGTGGTTCGAGGAGCATCCTTCGGAAGCCAAGATACTGATCGCCAAGGTGGTTGAGGCCGCCGCCGCTCGCGAAGCCGCGCGCAAGGCGCGCGAGCTGACCCGGCGCAAGGGCGTGCTCGATATCACCTCGCTCCCCGGCAAGCTTGCCGACTGCCAGGAGCGCGATCCGGCCAAGTCCGAAATCTTCATCGTCGAGGGTGACTCGGCAGGTGGCTCGGCCAAGGGCGGGCGCTCGCGCCAGAACCAGGCCATTCTTCCGCTGCGCGGCAAGATCCTGAATGTCGAGCGCGCGCGCTTCGACCGCATGCTCGGCTCCGACATGATCGGCACGCTGATTACCGCGCTCGGAACTTCGATCGGCAAGGACGAGTTCAACGCCGACAAGCTGCGCTATCACAAGATCATCATCATGACTGACGCCGACGTCGACGGCGCCCACATCCGCACCCTGCTGCTCACCTTCTTCTTCCGGCAGATGCCGGAGCTGATCGAGCGCGGCCACCTCTATATCGCGCAGCCGCCGCTCTACAAGGTTTCGCGCGGCAAGAGCTCGCAATACATCAAGGACGAAAGCGCCTTCGAGGCATTCCTCATCGGATCTGGCCTTGAAGAGGCTTCTCTCACCCAGTCGACAGGCGAAGTCCGCACCGGGCAGGATCTGCGCGGTGCGGTAGACGACGCGATGGCGGTGCGTACGCTGCTCAACGGTCTGCACACGCGCTACTCGCGAACCGTGGTCGAGCAGGCGGCAATTGCCGGCGCTCTCAACCCGGACATTTTCTCCAATCTCGGCCGCGCCGATGCCATGGCCGCGACCATAGCCCAGCGCCTCGACGCCATCGCCGAGGACACCGAGCGCGGCTGGCAGGGCCGTACTTCGACCTCGAACGAAGGTCCGGGCGGGTTCATCTTCGAGCGCACCGTGCGCGGCGTTAAGGAATATGCCCATCTCGACATGGGCCTCATCAACTCGGCCGACGCGCGCGCGCTGGACCGCTATGCCGCCCGCCTGCACGAGGTCTACGCCCAATCGCCCGTGCTGCGGCGCAAGGAAGTGTCCGAGACGATCTCGGGGCCGATGGCATTGCTCGACGCGATCTTCGCGACCGGCCGCAAGGGCTTGACCATGCAGCGCTACAAGGGTCTTGGCGAAATGAATGCCGAGCAGCTCTGGGAAACCACGCTCGACCCGAACGTGCGCTCGCTGCTGCAGGTCAAGGTCCACGACGCCACCGACGCCGACTCGCTGTTCTCGCGGCTGATGGGCGACGAGGTCGAGCCACGGCGTGAATTCATCCAGGAAAATGCGCTCAGCGTCGCCAATCTGGACGTTTGACGGGTTGGGTTTTCAAGCGTCGGCGCGGGCGTAGTTCCGACCTTCGCTAGATCGTAGCGGATGTTTCTGAACTGCTGCTACGATCCGTCCGTATCACCAGCAACGATTTCACGCGCTGCCGGCCGATGAAGCAGCACGCTGGTCCGGTGATGCTTTCAGTGCGGTCGGCTCGGCATCGCTCGAGGCCCGTGCAAGGCTTATGCCCTCTGCGGAAGCGCGCGTACGGACCGCTCCGACCGTGCGGTTGAGACGCCGCGCGATCAGGGCGACGCTTTCGTTCTTGCGCGCAAGCCGTTTCAGAAGGTTGATATCGTCCTTCGACCAGTGCTTGTACCTGCCGGCATATTCACTTTCGTATCGGACCATTGCCACGCTCGTCAGCGAGTAGAATCGGCGAAATTTTGAAGCCAGCGGACCGCATCGCACATCACCCGGACGGGTAGAAACGACGGGTTTGAGGTACCAAATTCGCGGTAGATTCACCTTTGAGATGAACCGACAGCTGTAGAAAACATGCCCTCGCCTACGCCATCTGGATTAGACCACTTAGCTTTTGGATGATGCCTGTCACGGGCTCCGGCCTGACGGGACCTCGATCCTACGATCGTATCCCGCACCAGCCGGCAGCAAACAGTGCGATGGTCTTGGTGACACGCTTGAGCGACGACAGGCTGACGCGCTCGTCCACGGCATGGATGTTTTCCGCGACCGGCCCATAGACCAGCGACGGGATGTTGCCATGTACGGCGAAGACCGCAGCATCGAGATAGCAGGCCATGACATAGGCTTCCAGCGGCCCGCTGCCATCGCGCGCGGCCTGATGCGCCAGCGCCAGCATGGCTTCGGCATCGGAGCCAGGCTCCAGCGCGTAGCCGGCATGCATGACGCCGACCCATTCCACACGCGGTGGCGGGCAGTTGCGAAAACCCGGATCACCGGCGACGGCTTTTGCCACGAAAGCCTCGAATTCGCGTGCCCGCTGTTGCGGATCATCGCCGGGATAAAAACCGATGCGCCCTTCGAAGCGGCATGAGGACGGCACCGAGGCAATCCATTCACCGCCCGCGATGGTGCCGATGGTGAGTGCGGCGGGGTTTTCCACCCCGTCGAAGAACGGCTTTGTCGGCCCTTCGGCGTTCCATTTCGCTTCCAGCTTGCGCAAATGGCCGATCAGCCGCACTGCCGCGTCGATGGCGCTGATGCCCTGGTCGATCTCGCGCGGATGCGCCGGCACGCCGTCTACCGTGATGGCGAATTTGTTGACGCCGGAATTGGCCCTCACCAGCTTTTCGTCGGTCGGCTCGGGAATGAGGATTGCGTCGGCGACGTAGCCCTTGACCAGCGCCATGGCCGTGCCATTGCCGGTGATCTCCTCCTCGACGACGGACTGAAGCTGGACATCCGCTGTCAGTTCGAACCCTGCCGCCCTTATCGCATCGAGCGCAAACAGCGCCGCCGTCAGGCCGGCCTTCATGTCGCCTGCGCCGCGGCCATAAAGCCAGTCGCCGCGCCTCACCGCGTCATAAGGCGGAAATTCCCAGCGCGCCGGATCGCCCGTCGGCACGATATCGACATGGGCATTGAGCGCCAGCGATCGGCCTTTCGGAGCATTGGCTTTACGGACGCCGACGACATTCGCCATCTTGTCGTAGGGCACCGTCACCGGCGAAAAGGCCGGGTGCTTGCCGACCATATTCGGATCGATCAGGAAGCGGTCGACATGATAGCCGCGGTCCCGCAAGGCGGCCTCGACGATATCCTGCACACCGGTTTCCGCGCCCCGTTGCGAAGCGCAACGGACAAGGCTCGCCAGGAAATCGACCTGCTTATCGAAAGCCGCGTCAACGGCATCCAGAATGCGTTGGCGCGCGGTGTCATCGATGGGTTGCAAGGGGGTCAAACCTCGATCGTCTTGAGACGTTCGGCGATCAGCGCTGCCAGCCTGCTTGCTACCTCATCCTTGCCCATTTCGGGCCATTCCTCGACGCCGGCGCTGGAGACGATCTTCACCCGGTTGCGGTCACCGCCCATGACGCCGCCTTCATGCGACACATCATTGGCGACAATGAAATCGGCACCCTTCTTCTTCAGCTTGGCCTGCGCGTTCCTGACCACGTCCTGCGTTTCGGCGGCAAAACCGACGACCAGATAAGGTCGTTTCTTGTGGTGTCCGACGCCGGCCAGAATATCGGGGTTTTCGACCATTTTCAGTGCCGGCGGCCCCTCACCTGCCACTTTCTTGATCTTCTCGCCGGCGGAATCCGCCGTGCGCCAATCAGCAACCGCCGCCACGAAAACCGCGCCGTCAGCCGGCAGCAACTGCTCGACGGCGTCCTTCATCTCGCGGGCGCTTTCGACGTGAACGGTCTTGACGCCAACTGGATCGGCAAGCGTCACCGGGCCGGAAACGAGGCGTACGTCCGCGCCGAGCTTGGCCAGAGCCGCTGCGATGGCATGGCCCTGCTTGCCGGAAGAGCGATTGGCGATGTAGCGCACCGGGTCGATCGGCTCATGTGTCGGGCCGGAGGTGACGATGATTTTCCGCCCCGACAGCGGCTTGGCGCCGGCATCGAAAAAGGCTTCGACAGCGGCCGCGATCTCCAGCGGTTCGGCCATGCGGCCCTCCCCGGCTTCCGCACTTTCGGCCATCTCGCCCCGGTTCGGGCCGATGAAGGCAATGCCGTCCTTTTCCAGCGTGGCGCGATTGCGTCGCGTCGCCGGATGCGCCCACATTTTCGGGTTCATCGCCGGCGCCATCAGCACGCGTTTGTCGGTGGCGAGCAGCGCTGTGGATGCGAGGTCGTTGGCCAGCCCATTGGCGATCTTGGCCATCAGATCGGCGGTGGCCGGCGCAACGACCACCAGATCAGCCTCTCGTGACAGGCGGATATGACCGATATCGTGCTCGGCCTGCCGGTCGAACAGGTCAGTGAAGACATGATCGGCCGAAAGCGCGCCGACCGACAGCGGGGTGACGAATTGCTGTGCCGCCTCGGTCATGATGCAGCGCACCGCCGCGCCGCGCTCGCGCAGGCGGCGGATGAGGTCCAGCGACTTGTAGGCCGCGATGCCGCCGCCGATGATGAGCAGTATGCGTTTGCCAGAGAGGGTCATGCCTTGCCTGCCGTTGAGGCCGGCTTCAACGCCGGTTCGATGTCGGTATGGATGAAATCGTCGCCCTTGAAAAGCAGCGGCAGGTTCCGCGTCCTGGCAAGCGCGTAGGAAAAGCAGTCGCCCATGTTGAGATTTGCCTTGTGGCCGGAGCCACGGCCATAGCGTGAATAAGCGCGGCGGGCCACGATCAGTTGATCGAGATCGAAAGCGATCATTTCAGGTTCTACCAAGGCAAGCAGATCGTCGACCTGTCGCGCCTTTTGCGGAAAGCTTTCACGTGTCGAAACGCAATAGGCTTCGTGCAACGTCGCCACGCTGATCATCGGCGACAACTGTTGATCCAGATAGAGCCTGAAATGGTCAGCGTCATGCTCCCTCAGCAGAATTGCGATAATCGCGGACGTATCGATGACAAAGCCGCTCAAAGCAGGCCTTCATCCCACATTTCGTCACTAATCCTCTTCTGATCGAATGGCTTGTCGGGATTGGCACCCAAGCGCCTTAGATCCTCAAGGATGGATTTTCTCTGCCGAGGTCCGGCAATGCGATCGGCCAACGCATCGCGCACCTCCTGCTCCATCGAAACGCCACGCTCGGCGGCGCGCTTGCGCAGTTCCTGTTTGACGCTGTCGTCGAGGTTTCGGATCGTGATGGTGCTCATGGCTTCGCTCCTGCATTCACAAGATAGCGCACCAAGCTACTGCTTTCAATGACAGCACTGCTAGCAATGCTGTCATTGCCTTCTACAAAAGCTTCCACGCGATATAGACCAGCGTCAGTGCGATCACCCACAGCGCCACGCGGCCGGAACGCGTATGCCGCGCTTCGGCCTTGCCGATGGCCTTCGCCGTTTCGTCGTCGAAGCGCAGGCCGTGCTCGGCCATCTTGTCGATCTCGCGCGACAGGCGCTCGGTGCGGGCGGCGAAGTCCGGTGCCTGGCAGGCCAGCGACAGCAGCGCCTTCACGCCGTCGCGCGCGTCGGTCAGCATACCGCGCGGGCCGAGATTGCTGGCGATCCAGTTGCCGACGACGGGTTCGGCCGTCTTCCACATGTTGAACGCCGGATCGAGCGTGCGGGCGACGCCCTCGACTACCACCATGGTCTTTTGAAGCAGTACCAGTTCCGGGCGGGCGGCCATGTCGAACAGTTCCGTCACCTCGAACAGCAGCGTCAGCAGCTTGGCCATGGAAATGGTTTCGGCCGGCTGGCCATGGATCGGCTCGCCGATGGCGCGGATGGCCTGGGCGAAGGCGGCGACATTGTGCTTGCGCGGCACGTAGCCTGCCTCGAAATGCACTTCGGCCACGCGCAGATAGTCACGCGTGATGAAGCCGTAGAGGATTTCGGCAAGGAAATGCCGCTCCTTCTTGCCGAGCCGGCCGGCGATGCCGAGATCGACGGCGACGATGGTGCCATTGGCCTCGACGAACAGGTTTCCCGGATGCATGTCGGCGTGGAAAAAGCCGTCGCGCAGCGTGTGGCGCAGGAAGGACTGGATCAGGTTCGCAGCAATCAGCGGCAGGTCGTGGCCGGCGGCGCGCAGGCCCTCGACATCGCTCATCTTGATGCCGTCGACCCATTCCATGGTCAGCACGTCGCGGCCGGTGCGCTCCCAGTCGACATGCGGCACGCGAAAGCCGGGATCACCTTGCGTGTTCTCGCCGATTTCCGACAGGGCGGCCGCCTCAAGCCGCAGATCCATCTCGATCTTGGTGGTCTGGGCCAGCGTTTCCGTGACATCGACCGGGCGCAGACGCCGGCTCGACGGGATGTAACGCTCCTGCAGGCGGGCAGCGAGGAAGAAGCTTTCGAGATCGTGGGCAAAGGCCTTGCGCACACCGGGCCGGATGACCTTGACGGCGACCTTGGAAACTACGCCATCGCGCTCGACCTCGGCCGCATGGACCTGCGCGATGGAGGCCGCCGCCACCGGCTCGCCAAGTTCGCGGAACAGTTCACCCACCGGTCGGCCGAGCGAGCCTTCGATGGCGTGGACCGCCTGCTCGCGCGGGAAGGTATGCATCCGGTCCTGAAGCAGTGCCAGATCGAGCGCGATATCGTTGCCGACGACATCGGGACGCGTTGCCAGGAACTGGCCGAGTTTCACATAGGATGGGCCAAGACGGGCTACAGCGCCCGCCAGCCGCTCCGAGCGCTGGCGCTTCTTGGCGCGGCGGCGCGTCAGCAGCTTGGCCATGCGCCAGCCGAATTTCGGCGGCCCCGAAAGCTCCTCGCCGGGAAGTGCGGCGACGACGCCTTCGCGTGTCAGAATCCAGCCGGCCCTGGCGAGCCGGAATGCGGCACTGAGCGAACTCATGCGGAGGCGCCCGTCAAAGCTTCCAGCCCGAATGAAGGGCTGCGATGCCGCCGGAATAGTTGCGGAACGAGACCCGGCCAAAACCGGCGCGCGTGATCATCGCTGCGAAATTCGCCTGATTGGGGAATTTGCGGATCGATTCGACGAGATAGGCATAGGGTTCGCCATCGCCGGTCACGACCTGGCCGATGCGCGGAATGGCGTTGAACGACCATGCCTCGTAGACCTTGTCGAGCAGCGGCATGTCGACTTCGGAAAATTCCAGGCACAGGAAGCGCCCGCCCGGCTTCAGCACGCGGAACGCCTCGGACAACGCCACATCGATGCGCGGCACGTTGCGAATGCCGAAGGCGATCGTGTAGGCGTCGAAGGTCTCGTCGGCGAAGGGCAGTTCCTCGGCATTGGCCTCGACGAAATCGGTGTTGGCGGACGAACCACGCTTTTCCGCGCGCTCCTTGCCGACACCGAGCATCGAGCCGTTGATGTCGAGCACGGTGGCATGCGCCTGCCCCTGCGAGGCGTCGATGATGCGGAACGCGACATCACCGGTGCCGCCGGCAACGTCCAGCACCTTCCAGCCCGGCCGCTTCGGCGGGTTGAGCCACGACACCAGGCCGTCTTTCCACAGGCGATGCAGGCCGCCGGACATCAGGTCGTTCATCAGGTCATAGCGGCTGGCGACGCGGTGGAACACATCGTTGACGAGGCTTTGCTTGTCGCCATGCCCGACCTCCTTGAAACCATAGGAGGTTTCCATGCCGCCGGCCGCCGTTGTGCGATGTTCTGACATTATTTTTGATCCGCCATAAAACCGGCGGGACCATAGCCGATCAGGATGGGGGACGCTATTGTTTAAGGCGCGGTGAACAGCCGCGCTTCGGAGCAGGCACGATTCGAAACGCGCATCACACGAGGAAAACCGGAATGCCATTGAAAGCGGAACTTCACTGCCACATCGAAGGTGCGGCAGCGCCGGAACTCGTGCTGAAGCAGGCGGCGAGATACGGCAAGGATGTTTCCGCCATCATCAAGGACGGCTCCTTCGTCTGGCACGATTTCACCAGCTTTCTGGCCGCCTACGACGTCGCCTCCGACCTGTTCCGCACCGAGGAAGACTATGCGCGGCTGGCCGACCATTATCTGACCAGCCTGGCTCGCGACGGCGCGATCTATTCGGAAATCTTCACCTCGCCCGATCACGCGGCCAAGGCCGGGCTCTCCCCGCAGGCCTACACCAACGCGCTTGGCGAAGGCATGATACGCGCCCGCGACAAGACCGGCATCGAAGGCCGCATGATCGTGACCGGCGTGCGCCATGTCGGCGTCGAATCGATCGAGGCCGCCGCGCGCTTTGCGGCCAAATGCGGCCATCCGCTGGTCACCGGCTTCGGTGTCGCGGGCGACGAGCGGCAGGGCGACTTCGAGGACTATGTGCGCGCCTTCGAGATCGCGCGTGAGGCCGGCCTCGGCATCACCATCCATGCCGGCGAATTCGGCGGCTGGGAAAGCGTCAAGGCAGCGCTCGACCACATCCGCCCTTCCCGCATCGGCCATGGCGTGCGCGCCATCGAGAACCCCGATCTGGTCAGGCGTATAGCCGACGAGGGCGTGGTGCTTGAATGCTGCCCCGGCTCAAACATTGCGCTGAAGGTTTTCGACAGTTTCGAGACCCATCCGTTCCTGGCGCTGCAGGCCGCCGGCTGCAAGGTCACGCTCAATTCCGACGACCCGCCCTATTTCTGGACGACGCTGAAGCGCGAATACGACATCGCCGCCACGCATTTCGGCATGGACGACAAGGCGCTGACGGCAGTGACGAAGACGGCGATCGAGGCAGCTTTCGTCGATCGCAAGACCAAGGCAGCGCTTTTGGCCAAGCTGAACGGCGCAAAGCGCTGATCGGTTGCGACAAAGCTGTGGCTGGCGCGTGGGCAGCGGTTTCACGCGCGCGGTTCAGCCGATAGTATCACGTCCAAGCAGAAAGATTTCAGGAGCGAATTCTCATGGGCGTGACCGTCGTCGACCATCCGCTTGTCCAGCACAAGCTTACCATCATGCGCGACAAGGAAAC
Source organism: Mesorhizobium sp. CCNWLY176 (assembly GCF_037153935.1). Lineage (NCBI taxonomy): Bacteria > Pseudomonadati > Pseudomonadota > Alphaproteobacteria > Hyphomicrobiales > Phyllobacteriaceae > Mesorhizobium > Mesorhizobium sp. CCNWLY176. The sequence goes on along the minus strand of NZ_JBBBDZ010000018.1, from coordinate 52,979 downwards.
GTCGACTGCGAGTTTCCGGCGGCTGCTGCGCGAAATCTCGCTGCTGCTCGGCTATGAGGTGACGCGCGACCTCGAACTGACCACCAAGACGATCGAAACGCCGATCGAGACGATGGAAGCTCCGACGCTTGAGGGCAAGAAGCTGGTGTTCGCCTCGGTGCTGCGCGCCGGCAATGGCCTGCTCGAAGGCCTGCTCGACCTCGTGCCAGCCGCCCGCGTCGCCCATATCGGACTCTACCGCGATCACGAGACGCTGGAAGCGGTGGAATATTTCTTCAAGGCGCCGAGCGATCTCGGCGACCGGCTGGTCATCGTCGTCGACCCGATGCTGGCGACCGCTAATTCCGCGACGGCTGCAATCGACAAGCTGAAGGAGCGCGGCGCGACCAATATCCGCTTCCTATGCCTGCTGGCCGCCCCGGAAGGCATCGAGCGCTTCACAAAGGCGCATCCGGATGTGCCGGTGTTCACCGCGGCGATCGACCGCCAGCTCAACGAGAAGGGCTACATCATCCCCGGATTGGGCGACGCCGGCGACCGGCTCTACGGCACGAAGTGAGGCGCTTTACCAACGGTTAACGACAGCCGCCGAAGCCGCCACCTCGTTAAAGCCAAAGTCACCATAACGGCCCATCATCCACCAAAAGACAGGGCGGATGAATGCTGCGTCAGGTGATCATATTTTCGGTTTGTGCCGTGGCGGCTGCCTCGCTTCCCGGCCTCTACCAGGCCCATCGCGAAACGATCCTCGGTGTCCTGAAACCCGAAAACGCAACAGTGGCGCAGCCGGTTGCCGTCGTGAATTCCGCAAAGCCGCAACGCCCAGTATTCGCCGACGATCTTTCCGGCCGCAAGGTGCGGCTCGCCGCCGACCAGCGCGGCCATTTCAGCGCCGATTTCCGGCTTAACGGCAGAATGGTCACCGGGATGATCGACACTGGCGCCACCGCCGTTGCCATCAACCGCTCAACGGCGCGGCGCATCGGCATATCGCTCCAGCAATCGGATTTCTCGCAGCAGGTCGATACGGCCAACGGCAGGACGGGGGCGGCGGTCGTCATCATCGACAGGCTGGAGATCGGCCGGATTTCCGTCGACAAGGTTCCGGCGCTGGTGCTCGAGGACAAGGCGCTCAACGGCACGCTGATCGGGATGAGCTTTCTCAGCCGGCTCGGCAAATATCAGGTCGAGAACGGTTCGCTGCTTTTGGTACAGTGAGCTGGCGGATCAGGCAGCGCCGGGGTGTTCGTCGCTCCGGAAATGGCTGGGCGGCGAGCCGACGACGCGTTTGAAGGCGCGGCTGAAAGCGGCTTCGGATTCATAGCCAAGCCGCGAGGCGACCACGGAAATCTTCAACCGGTCGCGGACCAGCCATTGCCTTGCCTGATGCATCCTGACCTGCGTGACATATTTCAGCGGCGTTTCGCCGACGATGGTCGCGAAGCGTTCGGCAAAGCCCGAGCGCGAAGCGCCCATCATCTTCGCCAGCGCTTCCACCGTCCATTCGCGGTTCGGCTCCAGATGGATCGCTGCCAGCACGCGGCCTATGTCGCGATCCCGCACGGCCGCGATCCAGCCGCTGGTTGCGCCGCAGCCGCGCTCGACCCATGAGCGGATGATGGTGGCGGCAAGCACGTCCGCCAGCCGCGCCAGAATGCCGCCCGAGCCGACGCGCTCCATCGTCACCTCGCGCGCCATCGCCTCCAGCAGATGCGGGATCGCCGGATCGTACGCCTCCAGCCCATGGGTGAGCATCACATCCGGCATCATGCCGAGCAGCGGATGCAGCCTGTCCAAATTGAAATACATGCTGCCACTGAACAGCAGCGTGCCCGGCTGGCAACCCTCCCGGACATCGCCGTCGTCCGACATGCAATAGACGTCCTTGCAAAGCTCGGCGACCGTATAGCCGGTGATCGGCGAGGTCTTGACGCCGGGTTCGCTCGCCAGCACATGCACGTCGCCGCGCGGCAGCAGCACGGCGTCACCCGCATTGAGTTGCACCCATTCGCCGCAAGGACGCAGAAGCCAGCAGCCTTTCCGGCCGATGAAATGAAACCGTGCCGCCTCCTGCGCCGGGAATTCGACGCCCCAGGGCTCCTTCATTTCGGAGCGGCCATATTCGACGCCGTCGAGGCGAAGGCCACGCAGAATATCCGTCAGGGGATCACCGGTAATCGGAAGTTTGGACGAACGGTCAAGCATGATGGCGTTTCTAGCATGGAAACTCCAGGGAGTCACCACCATGTTGCACTGCATCCAAACTGGAGATTTCATTATGACCGAACCGGCGACAGGCGTCATGGACGCCATTCCGCTCGACCTCGCAAAATCCGACGAACGATCCGATGCGGCATGGGGGGCGGTCTTTTCGCTTGCGCTCGGCACTTTCGGGCTGGTGACGGCGGAGTTCCTGCCCGCCAGCCTGCTGACGCCTATCGCCCATGATCTCGGCATCACCGAGGGTGCAGCCGGACAGGCCGTCACCGCCACCGCCATCATCGGCGCGATCTCGGCACCCACCATGGCCATCATCACGAAACGCATCGATCGCCGGATCGTCATGTGGGGGCTGACGTTACTCTTGATCCTGTCGAACGTACTGGCGGCCCTGGCCTGGTCGTTACCGGTCCTGCTCGTGGCGCGCGTTGTGCTCGGCATAGCGCTTGGTGGCTTCTGGTCGATGTCGGCGGCGCTGACGATGCGGCTTGTTCCGAGCCATCTCCTGCCGCGCGCCATGTCGATCATCCTGACCGGCGTTTCCGCCGCCACCGTTTCCGCCGCTCCCATCGGCGCCTATGTCGGCGACATCTGGGGATGGCGCACTGCCTTCATGATCGCTGCCGTCGTCGCCGCGCTGACGCTGCTGGTGCAACTGGTGACCATTCCGAAGCTGCCTCCGGTCGGTGTTGCCAGTTTCCGCAGCCTGCTGGATGTCGCCCGCAGACCGATGATCAGGATTGCCCTGCTGGTCGTCGTGCTGGTCGCCTCCGGCCATTTCGCCGGCTTCACCTATGTCCGCGCCTTCCTCGAAAAGGTGCCGGCGCTCGACATCGAGACGATCTCGCTGGTTCTGCTGGCCTTCGGCATCGGCGGCTTCTTCGGCAATATTGCAGGCGGCTTTCTCGCCGAGCGCAGCCTCAAGGCGGCAGTGGCTCTTGCGCCGCTGCTGATTGCCATAGCTTCCGTCTCGCTGCTGGTGCTCGGAACTTCGACCGTCGCATCGGCAATTGCAGTCACGCTCTGGGGCTTTGCCTTCGGCGCGGTTCCGGTCGGGTTGCAGACCTGGCTGGTGCGGGCCGCTCCCGATCAGGCCGAAAGCGCCGGCGGGTTGATGGTCGCGACCTTCCAGGTGGCGATCGCGGCGGGCGCTATTTTCGGCGGCCTGCTGGTGGACAATGCCGGCGTGGCCAGTGCCTTCGCCTATAGCGGGGCAGCTACGCTGCTCGCGGCTGTCACGGTGTTTTTGCTCGGCCCGAAGCGGGAAGTGAAGGCTGACTGACGATGATGGAAACAGCCCCTCACCCTTACCCTCTCCCCGTGAAAAACGGGGAGAGGGGGTCGTCAACGTTGCGGACAGCCTCCTTCTCCTCGTTTACGGCAGCGGATGAGGGGCGTTTCCACTTGAGCCGGAAAGGCTTTAGCCGCGCGGCGCGATCCGGCGCACGATGACCTTTGCAGTGGCGGGTTTCGTCTCGCCAAGAGTGTAGCCGGACAGCAATACCAGCGCAGCCCTCTCGGCATCGGTCTTGTTGCGGGCATGGACGAGCGCCAGCGGCTCGCCGGCCTTGACCTCCGCCCCCACCGGCAAGAGCCGCGTTATGCCCACGGCATGATCGACGCTGTCTTCCGGCCTGGTGCGGCCACCGCCAAGCGCCACGACCGCAAGGCCGATATCGCGCGTCTCGATGCCGGCTACAAAACCGCTCTCCGGTGCCTTTACCGCGAATTCCACCTTGGCCTTCGGCAGATAGATTTCGCTTTTCTCGACAAAATCCTTCGGCCCACCGAGTGCGGCCACCATGCGCGCAAAGACTTCCGTCGCCTTGCCGCTCTCCAACGCCTTATGTGCCTGCCGTGCGGCATCCTGATGCGAGGCGGCAAGTCCTGCCTGCTGCAGCATTTCGGCGGCCAGCGCCAGCGTCACCTGCTCCAGCCGGCGGTCGCGGAAACGGCCAGTCAGGAAATCGACGGCGTTCTGCACCTCGACGGCATTGCCGGCGGCGGATGCCAGAGGCTCGTTCATGCCGGTGATGAGCGCGGAAGTCTTGAGCCCCGCGCCATTGGCAACTTCGACGAGGCTGGTTGCAAGGGCGGTCGCATCGCGGGTTTTGGCCATGAAGGCGCCGTTGCCGAGCTTGACGTCGAGCACCAGAGACTGCAGCCCGGCGGCGAGCTTTTTCGACAGGATCGAAGCGGTGATGAGGGCGACCGACTCCACCGTCGCGGTCACATCGCGGATTGCGTAAAACCGCTTGTCGGCGGGTGCCAGATCGGCGGTCTGGCCGATGATGGCGCAGCCGGCGGCAAGCACCGTCTTGCGAAACAGCTTCTTGTCCGGCTGCGTGGTGTAGCCGGGGATCGAATCCATCTTGTCGAGCGTGCCGCCGGTGTGGCCGAGGCCGCGGCCTGAAATCATCGGCACGTAGGCGCCGCAGGCAGCCACGATCGGCGCCAGCATCAGCGAGACATTGTCGCCGACGCCGCCGGTCGAGTGCTTGTCGGTGACCGGACCGGGCAGGTCCGACCAGTCGAGCACGTCGCCGGAATCGCGCATGGCGAGCGTCAAGGCGACTGCCTCGTCGCGGCTCATGCCGTTGAAGAACACGGCCATGGCGAGCGCCGCAACCTGCCCTTCCGACACCGCGCCCGTGGTCAGCCCGCGCACAAAGCCGGCGATTTCGTCAGCGGAGAGCGGCTTGCCGTCGCGCTTGCGGCGGATGATTTCCTGAGGGAGCATTTCAGTATGCCTTCGCCGAGCTGCTACCCATCGATCAACCCCTCGCGGAACATGGTCTTCAGCACCGTGGCCAGACGTCCACCGCCGATAGGCGCCATGTCCTTGGTCTCCTCATGCGACAACTCGGCCCCCGTCATGCCCGCCGCGAGATTGGTGATGACCGAACAGGCGGCGACCTTGAGGCCACAGAAACGCGCCAGGATGACCTCGGGCACCGTCGACATGCCGACGGCATTCGCGCCCATCAGCCGTGCCATGCGGATTTCGGCCGGCGTTTCGAAGCTTGGGCCAGAAAACCACATATAGACGCCCTTGTGGAGCGCAGTGTCGGAGACCTCCGCCGCTTTCTCGAAAGCAGCGCGCAGGCCGGCGTCATAGGCTTCCGTCAGGCCGACGAAACGGCGGTCGCTCGGCTCGCCGAACAGTGGGTTCGAACCAGAAAAGTTGATGTGATCCTCGATCAGCATGATCGACCCCGGCAGCATGTCGGGATCGACGGAGCCGGCGGCATTGGTGAGGATCAGCTTCTCGATACCGATGCCCGCCAGCACCTCGATGACCGGGCGCATGGCGGCGGCATTGCCATGCTCGTAATAATGCGCGCGGCCAGCCAGCATCAGCACCGGCTCGCCGGCGAAATTTCCGGCCACCACTTCGCCGGCATGGCCGGTGACGCCGCTGGCCGGGAAGCCCGGCAGCGCGGCATAGGAAATGCGCACCGCGTTTTCGACCTCGTTGACCAGCCCGCCAAGGCCGGAACCGAGCACCATCGCAACCTTGGGCGCCAGTCCGCCGAGCCGCTCCACCAGAAGATCGATCGTCTGCATCATTTGAGAATTCCGCCCTCAAAACCGTAGGGCAGCATCTGGCCCATCGTTACCGTCTCGACCACGCCGGCCTGGTCGCAGAGGAAAAGCTTGGTGTCGGCGCTGGCGAATTCGGCCAGCCGCTGGCGGCAGCCGCCGCAGGGCGTGATCCGGTCCATGCGCGCGGCTACGACCGCGATCTCCGTGATCTTGCCGCCGCCGCCCATGATGTAGTGGCCGAGCGCGGTCGTCTCCGCGCACCAGCCCTCGGGATAGGACGCAACCTCGATGTTGCAGCCGGAAAAAACCCGTCCGTCTTCGGTGCGAAGGGCCGCACCCACCGGAAATTTCGAATAGGGCGCATGGCATTTCGCCATGGCCTCGCGCGCCGCGAGGAAAAGGTCATGCGACATGAGAGGCTATCTTTCCTTCACATAAGGCACGCCGCCGGCGCGGGGCGGGATCGCCTTGCCGATGAAACCGGCGAGCAGGATGACGGTGAGGATGTACGGCAGCGCCTGCATGAGCTGCACCGGCACCTTGCCGATCATCGGCCAGGCCATGCCCTGGAAGCGGATCGAGGCTGCCTCGAGGAAGCCGAAAAGCAGGCAGGCAAACATTGCCGGCACAGGCTTCCATTTGGCGAAGATCAGTGCGGCGAGCGCAATGAACCCCTTGCCGGCGGTCATATCCTTCACGAAGCCGGCATTCTGCGCCACGGCCAGATATGCGCCGGCGATCCCTGTCAGGATGCCGGTGCAGATGACGGCGCGATAGCGCAGCCAGGCGACCGAAATGCCGGCGGTGTCGACCGCCGCCGGGTTTTCGCCGACGGCGCGCAGCCGCAGGCCGAAGCGGGTGCGAAACAGCACCCACCAGGTGAACGGCACCATCAGAAAGGCGACGTAGACCAGCAGCGAATGGCCCGAGAGAATGTCGGAATAGATCGTGCCGAGGATCGGCACATCCTTCACCGCTTCCGCGCCCGGCAGCGTGATCGCCTCGAAGCGGCCACCGCCGCTCAGCGACGGCGTGCGCCCGCCCTGCTTGAACCATGCCTGCCCGAGAATGATGGTAGAGCCGGCGGCGATGAAATTGATCGCCACGCCCGAAACGATCTGGTTGCCGCGATGGGTGATCGAGGCAAAGCCGTGCACCAGCGCGAAGCAGACGGCAGTGAGGATCGCAGCACCCAGCCCGACCCAGGCCGAGCCGGTGACGGCTGCGGCAGACGCGCCGGCGAAGGCGCCGGCCAGCATCTTGCCCTCGAGGCCGATGTCGAAAATGCCCGCCCGTTCCGAATAAAGACCGGCAAGGCAGGCGAGCAGGAGGGGGACGGAGACGCGGATGGTCGCATCGATGAGCTGAACGAGCACATCCATCTCAGGCACCCTCCCCTTTCGCCGCCGTCACGCCGACTGAGCGCGGGCTGATGCTGGCAAACAACGTCTGGATCGCGGGGCGGAACATGTGCTCCAGCGCGCCGGCAAACAGGATGACGAGACCCTGGATGATGACGATCATGTCGCGCGAGATGGCGGGCATCTCGAAGGCCAATTCCGCGCCGCCCTGATAGAGCACGCCGAACAAAATGGCCGCCGGCACGATGCCGGCCGGGTGCGAGCGCCCCATCAGCGCCACCGCGATGCCGACGAAGCCAGCGCCGGTGACGAAATCGAGCTGGACGCGATGCTGGTCGCCCATGATCGGGTTCAGCGCCATCATGCCGGCCAGCGCGCCGGAGATCATCATGGTGATGATGATGATGCGCGTCTCCGAAATGCCGGCATAGCGCGCAGCCTTCGGGCTGAAGCCCATGGTGCGGATTTCATAGCCGAGCTTTGTGCGCCAGATCAGCACCCAGACGAGGAAGGCCATGACCAGCGCCAAAAGGAAGGAGATGTTGAGCGGCGCGGAGCGCACCGAAAGGCCGAACATTTCGAGCAGCCAGCCCATCTTCGGCAGTTGCGCGCCGGGCAGGAAATCGCGCGTCTGCGGCGCCATGGAACCGGCCGGCTTCAGCACATCGACCAGCAGATAGACCATGACGCTGGCGGCGATGAAGTTGAACATTATGGTGGTGATGACGATGTGCGAGCCGCGTTTGGCCTGCAGATAGGCCGGGATCAGCGCCCACAGCGCGCCAAGGGCGGCCGAACCCAGGATCGCCAGCGGAAAGGTCAGCCACCACGGCATGAACCCGTCGAAGGCAAGGCAGACCAGCGCCACGCCAAGCCCGCCAATATAAGCCTGCCCCTCGCCGCCGATGTTGAACAGGCCGCAATGGAAGGCGACCGCGACGGCAAGGCCGGTGAAGATGAAGTTGGTGGCATAGAAAAGTGTGTAGGCGATGTTTTGCCCGCTGCCGAACGCGCCATCGACCAGAACCGCTGCCGCATGCAGCGGATTTTCCCCGACCAGCAGCACGACGAGCCCGGCGACAATGAAGGCAACTATCAGGTTGACGACCGGTATCAGCCCGTAATCAGCCCAGCCGGGAAGCTTTGTATAGGGCGTGCTCACTCGGCGGCCTCCTTGTGCTCGACGCCGGCCATCAGCAGGCCAAGCTCACCCTCGGTCGCATCCGATCCACGCTCGCCGACGACGCGGCCGTCGAACATCACCAATATGCGGTCGGACAGCGAGCGGATTTCATCGAGCTCGACCGACACCAGCAGCACTGCCTTGCCCTGATCGCGCATGTCGATGAGGCGCTTGTGGATGAATTCGATGGCGCCGACATCGACGCCGCGCGTCGGCTGGCCGACGATCAGCACGCCGGGGTCCTGCTCCATTTCGCGGGCCAGCACAATCTTCTGCTGGTTACCGCCGGAGAAATTCGCGGTCTTCAGACGGCAGTCGCCGGGCCTGATATCGTATTTCTCGATCTTTTCCCTGGCATCATTGCGGACCGCGTCGATGTTGAGCAGCGGACCGTTCAGATATTTCGGATCGTCGTGATAGCCGAGGATCGAATTCTCGTTCTCCTCGAAGGCCAGCACCAGTCCGACATGATGGCGGTCCTCTGGCACATGCGCCAAACCCCGGTCGCGCAGTTCGCCCGGATCGGCGATGCCGATGACGTCGATCGGCTTGCCGTCGAGCATGACGCTGCCGGAAACGGCGCGGCGTATGCCCGAAATCGCCTCGATCAGTTCCGACTGGCCGTTGCCGGCGACGCCGGCGATTCCGACGATCTCGCCGCCGCGAATGTCGAAGGAGACATCGTCGACCATGGTGACGCCGCGTGAATCCCTGACCGTCAGGTTCCTGACGGAAAGCTTTACTTCGCCGGGCTTGGCCTCGCCCTTTTCGACGCGCAGCAGCACGCGGCGGCCGACCATCAGCTCGGCCAGTTCGCCGACCGTGGTCTTGGCCGTCTCCCGTGTGGCAACCATCGTGCCCTGGCGCATGACGGAGACGGTGTCGGTAATGGCCATGATCTCGCGCAGCTTGTGCGTGATCAGCACGATCGTCTTGCCCTGCTCCTTCAGCTGCTTGAGGATGCGGAACAGGTGGTCGGCCTCCGGCGGCGTCAGCACGCCGGTCGGCTCGTCGAGGATCAGGATTTCAGCGCCGCGATAGAGCGCCTTGAGGATTTCGACACGCTGCTGCAGTCCGACCGGCAGTTCCTCGATCACCGCATCGGGGTCGACCTCCAGCCCGTATTCCCGCTCCAGCCGCTGCAGCTCCGAGCGCGCCTTGGCGATGCTTTTCTTGAGCAGCGCCTCGCTCTCTGCGCCGAGGATGACATTTTCCAGCACGGTGAAATTCTCGACCAGCATGAAATGCTGGTGGACCATGCCGATGCCGACCGCGATGGCGTCATTGGGCGTCTTGATGGTGATCGGCTTGCCGCCGACGCGGATTTCGCCGCTGTCGGCCTGGTAGAATCCGTAGAGGATCGACATCAGCGTCGACTTGCCGGCACCGTTCTCGCCGATGATGCCGTGGATCGTGCCCGGCGCGATTTCGAGATTGATGTCGCGATTGGCGCGAACCGCGCCAAAGCTCTTGTTGATGCCGATAAGCTCGATTGCAGCTTCCGCCATGCGACCTGTCCACCTCTCGTTCTTCTTTTTATCGTTTGGTCAAAGAGCTAGCATGCCGCCTTTCCCCTGCCAATCGGCAAGCGGCCTTGCCCACACTCTCGACAAATCGCCATGCGCTTGTCAATTTCGAAGGTGGCGGCACGTATGATATCGACAGCATGTCGAGCAACCTGTGGCACGTTCCCTAGAGTAAATTGAGGATTTTCGACATGACATTGCCCGACGACCGGCTGACAACGCTCGAAATCCGAACGGTCGAGCAGGAAAAGATCATCGAGGAACTGTCCGGCCAGATCGCCGAACAGTGGAGGGTCATCGAGCGGCTTCAGAAGAAGCTCGACGCGCTGACCGAGCGCTTCCTGTCGCTGGAAGAGGTGGCGACGCCCGGCCACGAGATTACCAAGCCGCCTCATTGGTGAGTACGGCCGCATGGCGGGCTTTACGCCCGGCAAAATAGCTGGTGATCTCCGTTGCTGACCGGCCTGGAGGATTCGAGGGCGCGGCAGGCGTGATCATGAGGGGAAGAGCATGGTCGACGGCGTTGATCGCATGACGCGGGCCGGCAATTATGTGCTTGGCCTGATGGATGACGACGAGCGCGAGCGGGCCGAGCGCGATCTTGAGCGCGACGGCGATTTTCGCGACGCGGTCGTGGAGGTCGCCGAGCGGATGCATCTGTTCGATATCAGGAAGCCGCCTCAAACCCTGTCGCAAACGATGTGGGAGGCAATTTCGGAGCGCATTGCCGAATTGCCGCAAATGCATGCCACATCCTCAGGCGACGGCAAAGCCGATACGCCTACGCGCCCTATCATCCAGCCGGAAGGCACCAAGGCGATCTGGCGCGGACCGCATTCCGTGGGCGGCTCACGCGGTTTGCTGATGGCGGCGGCACTGATCGCCGCATTCGCGCTCGGCTACCTGACCGCCAGCCTTTGAAAGGCAGACCATCAAATGCAAAAAAGCCGCCGGATTTTCACCCGGCGGCTTTTTTCATCGGCAGAGCCTATCAGTAAGGGCAGGCGTTGTCCGACATATAGTCGTGAACCTTGACCGTGCCGGCGATGATGTCGGCCTTGGCCTTTTCGGCGGCGGCCTTGATCTCGTCGGTCACGAGGCTCTTGTTGTTGTCATCCATGGCGTAGTCGACGCCGCCTTCCTTGAGGCCGAGGTCGTTGATGCCGGCGGTGAATTTGCCGTCCTTGGCATCGGTGAAGGCGTTGTAGACGGCCACATCGACGCGCTTGACCATGGAGGTCAGGATCTTGCCCGGCTGGAGGCCGTTCTGGTTGGAATCGACGCCGATGCCGAGCTTGCCGGAATCGGCAGCCGCCTGAAGCACGCCGACGCCGGTGCCGCCTGCCGCTGCGTAAACCACGTCAGCGCCCTGCGAGATCTGCGCCTTGGCGATTTCGCCGCCCTTGGTCGGGTCGTTCCATGCAGCCGGCGTGTCACCGGTCATGTTCTCGATGACTTCGGTCGCACCCGCTGCCTTGGCGCCGCCGACATAGCCGCAGCCGAACTTGCGGATCAGCGGGATGTCCATGCCGCCGACGAAGCCGACCTTCTTGGACTTGGAGGCGATCGCCGCCATGACGCCGACGACATAGGAGCCTTCCTGCTCCTTGTAGACGACCGAGCGGACGTTCGGCTTGTCGACCACCATGTCGATGATGGCAAAGCTGGTGTCGGGGAAGTCGGCCGAAACCTTTTCCAGCACAGCCGCCCAGGAGAAGCCGGCCATGACGATCGGGTTGTTGCCGTCTTCGGCGAATTTGCGCAGCGCCTGCTCGCGCTGGGCGTCGTTCTGGATTTCGAAATCGCGATAGGCGATGCCCGACTCGGTCTTGAACTTCTCCGCGCCGTTGAAGGCGGCTTCGTTGAAGGACTTGTCGAACTTGCCGCCGAGATCGTAGATGATCGCTGGCTTGATGTCCGCAGCGAAAGCCGGGAAGGCCAGTGCGGTTGCGGCCAGGAGGCCGAGAACAATACGCTTCATGTGATCCACACCCTGTCGGTTATTTTTTCCAATAACGTACCGCGTGGATGCCTCGGTCCCCGGGCGCCTCGCGGCACATGGCGGGAAGTTTTCCCTCCCACTCAACCGGCAGTCTTGCACGGCGAAAAACAAAATTCACGCGGAATCTTGACCACTTGGAAAAACGCTGCGGCAGGTGCGCCGCAACGAGTATTTTCGACCGGCAGGCGGGGAATGCGGCTAAGAGATCGTTTGATAATTCGCCCTGCCGGGTCAGATGACCGGCCGGGTAGAATTAGCGAGCGGTCTCAGGCTTCGGCCGAGGCCGCCTGTGGCATGGCGCAGGCCACGCCGGTGCCCTTTAGGTTGCAATAGCCGTAGGGATTCTTCGCCAGATACTGCTGGTGGTCTTCCTCGGCGAAATAGAACTCCGGCGCCGGTGCGATCTCGGTGGTAATCTTCTCGCGTCCAGCACTGCTCAGCGAAGCGCCATAGGCGTCGCGTGATGCGATGGCTGCCTGATACTGCGCATCGCCGAAGGTATAGATCGTCGAGCGATACGTCGTGCCGACATCGTTGCCCTGGCGCATGCCCTGCGTCGGGTCGTGGTTCTCCCAAAACGCCTTCAGGAGATCGGCATAGGAGATTATCTTCGGGTCGAACACGACCAGCACCACCTCGGCATGGCCGGTCAGGCCGGTGCAGGTTTCCTGATAGGTCGGGTTGGGCGTGACGCCGCCGGCATAGCCGACCGCAGTGACCCAGACGCCGTCCATCTGCCAGAACATGCGCTCGGCACCCCAGAAGCAACCCATGCCGAACATCGCTGTCTCCAGCCCTTCGGGATAAGGCCCTTTCAGCGGGCGCTTCGAGACGTAATGCTTCGAGGCGGTCGGCATCGGCTTGTCACGGCCGGGCAGAGCCTCGCCAACCTTGGGCAGTTGCAGCTTCTTGTTCAGCATGTCGCTCAGGAAAAACATGGCATTCTCCCTTTCCGGGTTGCGGGCGCTCAGTACCCTGTTTGTTCGTCTAGACGCCGCGTCTCGCAGCGTCCGATCAGCTCTCGGCGATGAAGCGGCCGATGCGGCGCGGCGGTTTGCGCCCGACGGCGTATAAAAGAAATGCAAGCACGCCGAACACGATGAAACCCGGCTGGTTAAGGATGCCGGTGATGACCGGATCCCAGACCAGCGGATGGATTTTGGCGCGCACGAATTCCTGCACTGTGCTCAGCGTCTCAGGCGACACCGCGAGCCAACTGGTGGCAACCGGCGTCATCACCAGCTGCGACGCCGCCACGGTGCGCGTGGCGTCGAGCACGGCCATGATGACGGCGATCGCAAGCGCGACCATTGCCAGGAGCCTGAACAGAAAGCGCAAACGCAAAATCCTCCGAAGCTTTCGACCAGATAGATATGGCGCGCGGCGCGCCTTCGCAATCACCCACCATAAATTTGCCTCCCTGAGGCGTATAAAGCGCGCCTGGAATAAAGTTCTGCGCCAACCAACAAACTATGCCTGTGCAGGCTTGGCATTCGGCGCAGGATCGACTAGATGAGCCCGGCGCACTGATGCCCGCAAGGCATTTGTCGCGCCGTGGAGAGGTGGCCGAGTGGTTGAAGGCGCACGCCTGGAAAGTGTGTTTACGGGAGACCGTAACGCGGGTTCGAATCCCGCTCTCTCCGCCAGATTTCTTATAAACTATTGATTTATATGAAACTTGTAGCGCCTTCATCGTAGGTGCTACATCGCACAGCGCGTCGGTGCTGGCGCCTGTTTTCTACACAAGCCTCATCTGGTCCATCCAGTTCGGCAATATGCCGGATGCCTGGACCCATCCCGCCGACGCCACGATCATCGTCAGCGGCCTCTATGCGCTCGGCCGCCGGCGCCTGTAGATCACACCGCCACCGGCAAGCCAGCAAGCGCCTCTTCGGCGAAGTGGCAGCGCACCTGCCGCCCGGGGGCGAGTTCCCTCAGCGCCGGCATGGACGTCCTGCATTGCGCCCGCTCGATCGGGCAGCGCCCGCAGAACCTGCATTGCGTGGAGGACGGCGAAATCGGGCTCAGCGGATCGCCTTCAAGCTTGATCCGCTCCAGCTTGCCGGGCCGCAGGGTCGGGATCGCGGAGAGCAGCGCCCGGGTGTAAGGGTGAGCGGGGTTTGCGTAGATTTCAGTGGATGGCCCGCGCTCCACGACCTGGCCCAGATACATGACCACGATCTGGCTGCAGAGGAGCCGCACGACATTGAGATCGTGGCTTACGAAAAGCAGCGCGATCCCCCGCTCTCGCCGCAGCTGGTCGAGAAGCTGCAGGACTGTCGCCTGAACTGATACGTCGAGGGCCGAAGTCGGTTCGTCAAGAACGAGCAATCGTGGCTCGACGACGATCGCGCGCGCAATGCCAACCCGCGCTTTCTGACCGCCGGAGAGCTGATGCGGCAGTCGCTCCAGCAGGGCCAGCGGCAAGTTGACCGCCTGGGCTGCCGCTTCTACGCGCCGGCGCAATTCGGCTTTGCCCGCGCGGGGCAGCAACATTTTTGCCGGATCGGCGATGAGGTCGAATGCCGAAAACAGCGGATTGAGGCTTTCCGTTGGATCCTGGAAGACCATCTGTATCAGCCGCCGCTGTTCAGATCGGGCAAAGCGCGCGGTGGACAGCCGGCCGATGTCTTCTCCTTCCAGCAGAAGCTGCCCCTCGGTAGGGTCAAGAAGACGTGAAACCAACCGTGACAGCGTCGATTTCCCACAGCCCGATTCACCGACGAGCCCCACCGCCTCGCCAGCGTTGATGACGAGATCGACCCCGTCCACGGCATGCAGCTTAGGAGGCGTGGAAAATGGCCACTTCGCTGCAAGTTTGAAATGCTTCTTGAGGTTTCGCGCTTCCAGCAAGGCAGTCATAGCGGATTCCTGCAGGCAACGGCGTGGCGCTCCAGCGCAGGTCCGAGATGCAGCCTCTCCGCGTCGCAGATCGGCAGGCGGCGATCGCAGCGCTCGGCAAAACGGCAGAATGGCAGGTCGGCGCGGCGCAGGTCAGGCAGCGAGCCCCGGATCGCCTGCAATTCTCCGATGCTGTCGACGAGCGAGGGAACGGAACGCAGAAGCTGGGCCGTGTAGGGGTGACGCGGGTGATCGATGATCTCCGCTGTCGGCGCGACTTCCACCACATGGCCCGCATGCATGATGATCAGCCTGTCGCAATATTCGGACGCCAGGGCGACGTCATGGGTGATGAGGGCGACGGACGTTTTCTGCTCGCGGGCCAGATTGCGAATGAGGTCCATGATGACGGCCTGCGTCGTCACGTCGAGGCCGGTCGTCGGCTCGTCCGCGATCAGCAGACGCGGCGCGCAGGCCAAGGCGATGGCGATACCGATCCGCTGGCAAAGCCCGCCGGACAATTCAAACGGATAGGCCTTGCTGCGCCGTTCGGGGTCAGGAATCCGCACCTGCTTCAGGGCATCGATGGTTTTGGCGCGAATTTCAGAGGCGCGCGCCGGCGTGTGGCGGGCCAGCACATCGGCGATCTGATCGCCCACCGAGCGAATGGGATTGAGCGCCGTGCGGGGGTTCTGGAAGATGATAGACGCGGCCTTGCCGCGCCAGCGATCGAGCTCCGACCGGTTCATGCCGAGCACGTCGCGGCCCTGGAACAGAATCTCCCCGGAACGGATGCGCGCTGCGTGATCGAGAATACCCATGATCGAATAGGCGGTCACCGATTTGCCGGATCCCGATTCGCCAATGATGCCGACGATCTCGCCATCGCCAATGTCGAACGAGACATCGTCGAGCACATGCACCGTGCCGTGGCGCGTGATGAAGTCGACCGTGAGGCCCTTTACGGCCAGAAGCGGATTGGTCATGTCCGCATCCTCGGATCGAGGATATCCCGAAGCGCATCGCCCATCAGGTTGAACACGAAAACCGCGATCAACAGCGCAAGGCCGGGAAAGACAGCGACCCACCACTGTCCTGACGAGATGAAGCGAGCGCCTTCCGCAACCATGATTCCCCATTCCGGCGTCGGCGCGCGGACGCCAAGGCCCAGGAACGAGAGTCCCGCTGCATTGAGGACCGCCCAGCCGAGATTGACCGACGCCTGAATGACAAGCGGGGCCGCCATATTCGGGATCAGGAAGCGCGTCAGGATCCGCCAGTCTCCGGATCCACCAACACGGGCCGCCTCCACGTAGCCCAGCCCGCGACGCACCCGCATCTCGTTGCGCGCCAGGCGAATATAGAACGGCAAGTTCACCACCGCCGTCGCATAGACGACATTGGCGACGGTGTTGCCCAAGGCAGCGACCATCGCCAGGGCCAGCACGAACAGCGGGAAAGCCATCAGCACGTCCACCATCCGAGAAACAGCGCCATCCCAGAAGCCACCCCAATATCCGATCATGGCGCCTATGATCGAGCCGACGAGGCAGGAGAGGGTCACCGCTCCGAAGGCAATCATCAGGTCGAGCCTCGTGGCAATCATGACGCGCGCGAAGATATCGCGTCCAAGCTGATCGGTGCCGAACCAGAACTCGGCCGACGGGCCCTGCAGCGTATGGGCTGAGTTGGTCTTCAGCGGGTCGTGCGGCACCAGCGACGGCGCCAGGATCGCGACCAGCAAAATGAGCAGGAAGAGGCCGAACGCCACGATGTTGAGCGGATTTCCCAGCACAACGTGGCGCACGACCTGAATCCGTTCACGCATAGCGCTGGCGCTCATCGCGAGGCCCTCGGATCGATCAGCGCGACCACGACGTCTGTAGTCAGGTTCACCACAATGAAGATGCCCGCCATGACCAGCATGAAGCCCTGCAGCGGTGCATAGTCCAG
Source organism: Mesorhizobium sp. CCNWLY176 (assembly GCF_037153935.1). Taxonomy (NCBI): domain Bacteria; kingdom Pseudomonadati; phylum Pseudomonadota; class Alphaproteobacteria; order Hyphomicrobiales; family Phyllobacteriaceae; genus Mesorhizobium; species Mesorhizobium sp. CCNWLY176. The sequence continues at coordinate 36,347 of NZ_JBBBDZ010000018.1, read as the reverse complement.
GTTGATGATGCTATCCACCGCGAAGGCTCCGACGCCCGGCCAGGAGAACACGCGTTCGACCAGAACGTTGGCGCCAAGCATGTAGGAAAAGGTCATTCCCATCGTCGTGACGATCGGTAGCAATGCGTTGCGGAAGGCATAGGTCATGATGATCTTGCGCCGTGACAGGCCGGAAGCCCTGGCGGTGCGGATGAACTCCGATCCAAGCACCTCCAGCATCGAGGCCCGGGCCATGCGGGTTAGCGGCGCCAGGGCAAAAAGCGCCATCGTAACGGCCGGCAGGATCATCTGCTTGAGCGCAGCGGCAAAGAGTTCAAGATCACCTGCGATAAGCGCATCGATCGTATAGAGGCCGGTCACCCTGTCCGGCTCGAACATGAAGGGATCGAGCCGTCCGATCGGCTCAGGAGCGACACCAAGCACGAAATAGAAGAAAAAGATCAGCAGAAGTCCCGTCACGAACGTCGGCATCGATACGCCCAAAGTGGCGATGACGCGCGAAAGGTGGTCGATCAGCGATCCCGGGCGCAGTGCCGCCGCGATACCGAGCGGCAGCGACACGCCGATGGCAATGAAGAATGCCAGGAAGGTCAGCTCCGCCGAGGCTGGCAGCCTGTTGGCGAATTCGGTCACCACTTTCTGGCCCGTGCTGAGCGAGTTGCCGAGATCGCCATGAAGCAGGTCGCCGAGATAGATCAGGAACTGCTCGGGAAGCGGCTTGTCGAGCCCGAGGCTCTGGCGCACCGCCTCTATGTCCTGCGCGGTCATGGAGGGGTTCGAGGCAAAGAACACCGCCGGATCGCCTGGCAGCACCCGGGTGATCAGGAAGGTTACGAGGACCACGCCGAACAACGTCGGGATGGCCGACAGGAGGCGCAGGACGATGCCGGTCATTCGTCCTCCGGCCGGTTCAACAGCAGAATGACATGATCGCCGCTGACGACCACCGTGCCATCAGCCTTGACCAGAAAACCGCGCTCGGTGGCGAGCCCGCGACCGGGCGTCCTGGTGGGGCGCCGATCGACAAATTCAAGGCGCAGATGAACCTCTTCGCCGGGCAGCAAGGGAGCAGGAAACTTGACGTCGTTCCAGCCAAGCGATGCGATCACCGAGCGTTCGAAGCACCCGAGCGTCGCCTTGAGCCCCTCTATCAGGGCCAGGTTGAACAAGCCGTGCGTGATGCGTCCGGGAAAGCCCGCCGCGCGTGCGAACTCTTCGTCCATATGGACGGGATGGGCTTCGCCCGTCAGCCGCGCATAGGCATCGATGTCAGCCAGTTCGATCCGACGCGGTGCGCTAGTCAGGACCACGCCGGGAACGAAATCGTCATACCAGACCTGGGGTGTCATGCATGCCGCTCCCATGCCTCGGCCTGAAGCGCCCGCCAATCGACTTTGCGGCTGCCCGAACGCGGCAGAGCGTCGCGGAACTCGACCTCGCGCGGGACCTTGTAGGCAGCCATCTGCGTCCGCGCGAAGTCGATGATATCGCTTTCGCTGACCTTTCCGCGCTGGTCAGGATGCAGCACCACCACCGCCCGCACCCTCTCGCCACGCCGCGGGTCCGGTGCCGAGATCACAGCGCATTCGGCGACCGCGGGATGGCTGTAGAGCAGCATCTCGCATTCGGCTGGCCATATCTTGTAACCCGACGAGTTGATCATCCGCTTCAGCCGATCCACGATGAAGAAGTACCCATCTTCATCGACATAGCCCAGATCGCCGGTGCGTAGCCACCGCCGTCCGTTCAAATCGATCAGCGCTTCGGTGGTGTCCTGCGGACGGTTCCAATAGCCCTGCATGACCTGCGGCCCGCTGATCAGGATTTCACCCAAACTGCCCTGCACGCAAGGCGCGAGCGTCTCCGGGTCCGCGACCAGCGCATGGGTGTTATAGATCGGCAGCCCAAGGCACTGCGGCTTCGGCGCGTCGATCGGATTGAGGTGCGTGGCCGATATGGTTTCGGTCAAGCCGTATCCTTCCGCGAAGCGGAGCCCCCACTGATCGCGCAGGCGTCGTACCACCGTGGCCGGCATCGACGCCCCGCCGCCCGTCATGACCTTCAGACTGGAAAAACAGTCGTCGGTAAACCCTTTGGCCGCCAGGACATCGACGACCATGGTTGGAGCGGCCGACCACCAGGTCGGGCGGTGACGCCGGAAAAGCGCGGGTATGACTTCGGCGTCCCACCGGGTCATCAGGATCAGCGCCGCGCCGCAATGGATCGCCGAGGCCATCGACGCCATCATGCCGGCGACATGGAACAACGGCATGAAGCTTGTCATGACGGACTGGCTGTCGAGCCTGTACCAGCGCACCTGTGCCTTCGCGACGAACCGCGCTCCGTTGTGGCTGTGCATGCACGCCTTGGGTCGACCAGTCGTGCCCGAACTGTAGGGAAGCACCGCCAGATCATCGTTGCCCGACAGAAGAGCCGGTGCCGGCCGGTTCTCCGCCAACGCCGTTTTCAAATCGATAAAGCCTTCGCTCGGCGCTGGTGCGGCCATGCGCATCACGTCCGGCAGGTCGGAGACATCGTCCGGCGCCATGTCGGCATAGCGTATGCGCACGATCCGATCGAACGAGACACCGACGAGCGGTGCGAAACGATCGAGCAATTCCTCGCCGATGATGGCGAAACGCGCCCCGCTGTCAGCCGCGAAATAGGCGAGTTCGTCCGTCGTATTCATCGGATTGACCGGCACCACGACGCCGTTCGCGCGCAGCACCGCGTAGAAGGCGATCACATATTGCGGACAGTTCTGCAGGTCGATCACGACCCGTTCGCCGCGTTTCAACCCCTGCTGGGCAAGCCATCCCGCGAGACGCTCGACGTCCCTCAAGAGCTCCGCATAGCTGTAGGTCGCGCCGTAGTAGAACATCGCCGCCTGCGCCGGAAATGCGGTGGCGGAGCCAATGAGATCGGAAGCCAGATTGCCGCCTGGCATCTCGATCTCGCTTGGATCCTTTATCGGCCAGAGCGGCGATTGCGAGCCGACTTCGAACGGAAATACACCATCACTGTCGAGGGAGGCCCGCATCAGCCTGCGATCCCGGATTGATTGACGACGGTGCGTCTGTCCGGAGCCTTTTCACGGTTTTTGCGCCGCAGTTCGGCTACCGTCCGGTGCAGGACGTCGATTGCCGCCTCGATCTGGCCGAGGTCAGTCTCTTCTTCCGGGCAGTGACTACGCCCACCGACTGATGGCACAAATAGCATCCCAGCCGGCACGATCCTCCCGATGATTCCGGAATCGTGGTTGGCTCCGGACGGAAGTTTCATTGTCGAATGACCGAGACTTGCAGCAGATGAAGCCAACGCGTCCTGCAACCACGCTGCCATCGGCGCCGGCGCGTCGGAATAGGTATTGCGGACCCGCAGTTCAAGCTTCTCCTGGACGGCGATACTGTTCGCCAGTTCCGTAACGCTGTCGCGAAGCCTTGCCAATGTAGCTGAATTGGTGCCGCGCATTTCCAGACCGAGCAGGACCTCGCCGGGCACGACGTTGCCCTGGTTGGGCGAAACCCGGACCATGCCGATCGTACCCCGTACATCGTCATCGCCGGCTGCCAGAACCTCATCGCGGAACGCTGCCGCAAAACGCGCTGCGCCGGCGAAGGCATCGCGCCGCAAGGCCATCGGCGCAGTGCCGGCGTGATCGGGCTGGCCCGTGAATTTCAGTGACAGGCGCTCCTGTCCGGCAATCGAGGTGACGATGCCGAGCGGCACGCCGGCATCCGCAAGAACCGGCCCCTGCTCGATATGGAGCTCCAGCCAGGCCGCGACTGCATCCCAGTCTCTGGGAGCATTGCCAGGCTTGAAGCCAGCCTGCGCCATGGCGTCGGACAGGTTCACGCCGTCAAGCGACCGCGCGCGCGCCAGCGCTTCCTCGTCGTGCAGACCGACCATGGCACGACTGCCCGTGAACGGACCAAAGCGTCCTTCCTCGTCACGAAAGGCTATGACCTCGACAGGAGCACCGGGCGTACCTTCGGCCTTGATGCGCCGTGCGACCTCAAGCCCGGCCAGCACGCCGATCGCGCCATCAAAAGCGCCGCCATTTGCGACCGTGTCGAGATGCGAACCGATGAGGACCGCCGCACCATCGCCTTCCAGGCGCAGAATGGCGTTGCCGAAACTGTCATAAGACGCTGCAAGCCCGCAGGCGCGACCTTGCGCCAGAAACCACTCATGCGCGGCAAGATCGGCCGTACTGAACGCCGGGCGCGACCAGCCACCTGCGGGATCGACTCCGATCGCGGCCAGTGCGGCGAAGTCCTGGCGGAAGCTCATGGAGCAGGCCTTTTCGCCGATGCCCGGGCGACAAAGCGACCCTGCCCCTCCTGCCCCAGGAAAACCCCATCCCGGACGACGACTTTGCCCCGATAGATCGTTTCCGTAGCGAAGCCCGTCAGGTCCATGCCGCTATAGGGATTGTAGCCGATGTCGCCATAATCGCTGGCGGGAGACATTGTGCGCCGCGTCACCGGATCGATGATGGCCAGGTCCGCGTCATATCCCGGAACGATCCGGCCCTTCCCGGCAAAGCCGAAGATCTCGGCAGGCCAGGTCGAGAACAGTTCGACGAAACGTTGCAATCCGATTCGTCCCTGGTCGACGCCCAGAGTATACAGCACCGGAAGGCGCGCCTCGATGCCGGTAATGCCGTTCGCGACATCGGCGAAGGAAGGCAGGCCGAGCGCCTTTGCCTTGGCCGAATAGGAGACCTCGTCGGACGCCACCAGTTGCAGACCCTTTTCGACGATACCCTGCCAGAGGCGATCCTGGTTCGCACGGTCCCGCAGCGGCGGCGACAGGATATATTCGTGGCCGTTCTCCCGCTCAAGTGCCTCGTCGGTCAGCGCCAGATAGTGCGTGCATGTCTCGGCGGTAACCGGCAGCCCCTCCGCCCGCGCCGCCTCGACGAGCGCGATCGCATCGGCTGCGACGAGGTGGAAGATATGGACGCCGCAGCCCGTGGCGCGCGAGAAAGCTATAGCGCGCCCGACAGCCTCGATTTCCACGATTGGCGGGCGTGTCAGGGCATGCCAGCGCGGCTCTGTGTGACCCGCGGCCACCGCCTCGGAGCGCAGGCGCTCGACGATGCCGGCATTCTCGGCATGCAGCACAATTGACATGTCGTGCCGGGCTGCTTCGGCCATCAGGGCATGGAGTTGCCCGTCCTCAAGCTTCAGGCCGTCCTCCTCATAGACGGTATAGACTTTGAGCGTGGTCACCCCCTGCGCACGCAATTGCGGAAGCTCGGCGAGCGTCGCTTCGTTCACGTCGGTTGCGATCAGGTGAAGTCCGTAATCCAGCGTGACATTGGCGTCAGCCTGCTTTCGGCGGTGCGCAAGGCCCTTCAGCATCGAGCCGCCCCGGCGCTGCAGGGCGAAATCGACGATCGCTGTGGTGCCGCCACGCAACGCCGCGATGCCGCCAGAGCCGAAATCATAGACCGAGCGCTGGCCCATGAAGCCGACAAGCAAATGCACGTGCGGATCGACGCCGGCAGGAATGACCAGCTTGCCCCTCGCGTCCACGATCTCGGCGGCCGCGTGGTTGCGGACCGCTTCGCCCGGTGGCAGCAGAGCGGCAATCTTTTCGCCTTCGACGACCACGTCGAGATGGCGCGCTCCCTCGGGCGTGACAACCTTTCCGCCTATTACGATCAAAGTCACCGCGCGGCCTCCATCGCCTGCTCCAGATCTGCGATCAGGTCGTCGGTGTCCTCTATGCCGACAGAGATGCGCACCAGCCTGTCCGAAATGCCCATGGCGCGTCGCTGTTCAGCAGGAACCGAGAAATGCGAGGTGTTGCCGGGCTGGGAGATCAGGCTTTCGACGCCGCCGACGGATGGTCCGATGCCGAACAACCGCGTTCGATCGACTACCGTCTGCGCAGCCGCGGCGCTGTGCATTTCGAAGGACACCAGTCCGCCAAAACCAGACATCTGCCTGCGGGCCAGCGCGTGGTCGGGATGGTCCGGCAGGCCCGGATAGAGCACGCGGGTGACGTCCGACCGCCCTGCCAGAAATTCGGCGATCGCCTGGCCGGACGTGTTGTGCTGCCGCATCCTGAGCGCATAGGTGGCCATGCCGCGCATCAGGAGCCAAGCCGAATGCGCGTCGACGATGGCGCCCGAAACCTGCTGCAGGCTGCGTATGTCGCGGGTCAGCGCACGGTCGCCGCATACCGCGCCGACGATAAGATCGCCATGGCCGTTGAGATATTTCGTGGCCGAATGCACGACGAGGTCAGCGCCCAGCGTCAGCGGACGCTGGTTCATCGGACTGCCCAGCGTGCCGTCGACGATCAGTTTCGCGCCGATCCCGCGCGCCACCTCCGAAAGGGCGGCGAGGTCGACCACCCGCACCAGCGGGTTGGTCGGGGTCTCGGCGTAGATGACCCGGGTGTTGGGTGTGATTGCAGCCGCCACATCGGCGGCGTCAATTCCCTTCGCCCAGATAACATTCACCCCTTGGGCCGGGAGGATGGTGCGCAGGTATTTCAGGGTTCCGCCATAGATGTCGGGCAAAGCGACGAGATCGTCGCCGGCCTTGAGAAAAGGGGCAATCGCGCCCGCAATCGCCGCCATGCCGGACGCGAAGAGGACGCAGGATTGCGCCTCTTCAAGGGCCGCCACCCGCTGCTCGGCGGCGAGCACAGTGGGATTTCGGATGCGTGAATAGACATATCCACGCCGTTCTCCGGCGTTGATCGCCATCAGTTCGGCGGTGTCGGCGGCCACGAAGGTGGCCGATTGGAAGATCGGCGTGGTGATCGCGCCCGAATTCTCGGCTGGATTGAGCCCAGCGTGAACTGCGCGGGTGCTGATCCGCAGCTTGGGCCGGGAATCGGGCGCTCCGCTCATTTTGTCAGTTCGCGCGAGATGATGATGCGCAGGATTTCCGATGTGCCGCCTCCGATCTCCGCCAGCTTCGAGTCGCGGAAATGGCGCTGCATGTCATATTCCATCAGGTAGCCCCAGCCACCCATCATCCGCATTCCGTTGAGTGCCGCGCGTACATAGGTTTCGGACGAATAAAGGTTAGCCGTGGCACTTTCCTTGTTGTTCGGGATTCCGCGATCGACCAGGTTGGCCGAGCGGTAGAGCAGCAGCCGGGCGGCTTCGATCTCCATGTCGATGTCGGCAAGCTTGGCGCGCGTCAGCTGGAAGCTGTTGATCTTCTGTCCGAACTGCTCGCGCTCGCCGGTGTAGTTGAGGACGTAGTCCAGTACCTTCTGCGCCGCGCCGACATTCACCGCCGACAGGCAGCAGCGTTCGTAGTCGAGCGTTTTGAGGACGTTGGTCCATCCCTTGTTCACCTCGCCGATGATCGCGTCCTTCGGCAACCTCACATCGGTAAGGAATATCTCGTTCAGGTCCATGGGTTTGAGACCGAGCTTCTTGAGCCGCCTGATCTCCACGCCCTTCGTCTTCGCCGGCAACAGGAACATGGTGATGCCCTTATGCTTGGGTGCTTCCACGTCCGAGCGCGCCATCAGCAGGATGTAGTCGGCGACCTGTGCGGCCGAGCAGAACATCTTCTGGCCATTGATGACCCATTCGTCGCCCTCGAGCACTGCACGGGTGCGTAGCGAAGCGGCGTCCGAGCCGGAATTCGGTTCCGACAGCGACAGCGCGAAGCGGATCTCTCCGCGTGCGAGCTTCGGCAGCAATTCGCGCTTCTGTTCTTCACTGGCGAAATGAACCAGCGCATCGGTCGCGATCACGATCGTCGTATAATAGAGGTTCGCCGCCGCCTCGAAATGATAGGCCAGTTCCTGGAGGAACACAGCCAGATCGGTGCAGCTTCCGCCCATGCCGCCATATTCTTCCGGGATCGGCAGTCCCAGCCATCCCTCGGCGGCGAGTTTCTCGTAGAGTTCGATCGGGAACCGCTCCTGCTCATCGCACTCGCGAACATACTCGATTGGGCACTCCCGGATCAGAAACGCCCGGAGGCTGTCCCGCATCAGGCGCTGATCGTCCGAAATCTCAAAATCCATCCTACTTCCCTGTCCAGCGTGGAGTGCGTTTTTCCGCAAAAGCCCGTGGTCCCTCCTTGTAGTCCTCGGAGGTGCGCAGCCGATCGCGCCACGGAAGGCCGGCATAAAGCCGCTCGAAGGCCGCGCGATCGGACAGGCTCTCGACTTCGCGCGTTACCTCCAGGAGTGCCGCCACCGCCAGCGGCGCACCGGCAATGATCTGGGCGGCCATGTCGTGTGCGGTCTGCATCAGCTTTTCACGCGTAACGATCCGGTTGATGAAACCGTGGCGAAGCCCCTCCTCGGCAGTCATCCGACGGCCCGTCAGCAGGAGGTCGGAAGCGACGTTGACCGGCAGGCGACGGTGGGCCCGCCAGAGGCCGCCCGCTTCCGGGATGAAGCCGCGCTGCAGCTCCGGCAGCCCGAATTCGGCTTCAGGCACCGCGATGACCAGGGTGGCGAAAAGGGCGAACTCAAAGCCCCCGCCGACAGCCAACCCGTTGACCGCGCAGATTATCGGCTTGATGAGGTCGTGGCGGTTCAGCGACATGAAACCGTGCGGCCCGAATTCCTCGCCATCTTCCCCGGCGGCGACTGCTTTCAGGTCCCACCCGGCAGAAAACATCCTTTCGCCGGCGCCGGTGACGATGCCAACCCGCAGCGATGGATCCTCGTTCACTCGCGTTAGCGCGGCATCGAGATCGCGGCTCGCCTTCTGGTCTATGGCGTTGGCAGGAGCGTGGTCGAGCGTAATCTCCAGGACCTCGCCTTTTACCTCGGTCCTGACGCGGCTCATACGCGAAACTCCCGCAGGACGTCTCGCGAAATCAGATCGCGATGGATTTCCGAGGTTCCCTCCCAGATGCGCTCGACGCGGACATCGCGCCACATGCGCTCGATGGGCCATTCCTTCGAGACACCCATTCCACCCAGCATCTGGAGAGCATTGTCCGTGACCCGGCCTGCCATCTCGGATCCGAACAGGTTTACGATCGAGGCCTCACGCTGCGTGATCGTGCCTGCCTCGAGCTTGGCGGCGCCGTCCAGCACGAGAAGCCGCGTCGCCTGGATGTCCACCGCCATGTCGGCCAGCTTGAACGATGTGCCCTGGAACTCGCCGATGGTCTTGCCAAAGGCGCGCCTGGTGTTGGCATAAGTTGCCGCGATCCCCATCGCGCGCTCTGCAAGGCCGACCATATTGGCAGCAAGCATGATACGGCCCGAGAAGATCCAGCTCTTGGCGATGGCGAAACCGCCACCCTCTTCACCGAGAATGTTGCGCGCGGGCACGCGCACATCCTCGAGCGCGATGGAACAGGACTTGAATCCACGATTGCCGACCAGTTCGAGGGGTCGCACCGAAACACCCGGAAGGTCCTTGTCGACGAGGAAGCAGGTGATCCGCTTCCGCGGTCCCTTGGGTGTCTCGTCCACACCGGTGACCGCGAACAGGATGATGAAGTCGGCCACCATCGCCATGGTGATGAAAATCTTTTCGCCGTTGATCACATAATCATCACCGTCGCGAACCGCCCTAGTCGAGATCTGGCGCGCGTCCGAACCAGCGCCCGGCTCGGTCAGCCCGAAGCACTCCCAGCGCTCCCCGCTGATGACCGGCTTCAGATAGGTTTCGATCTGGTCGCCGACGCAGCTTTTGAGGATTGGCGCGGGCCGGTTGCAGATAATCGACAGCGCCCTCGTGGTGCGGCCGAATTCGATCTCGGCCACCGAGCGCAGCGACTGCCCCAGCCCGCCGCCGCCGAGTTCCTCGGGCATGTTGAGGGCGTAGTATCCGGCTTTGATCGCCTTGGATTTAAGCTCGGCAAACAGGTCCGGAGGAACCTGGTCCTTCCCCTCCACGAGTGCTTCGTGCGGCATGAGTTCCTGATTGACGAAGGCCCGTACGCTGTCCGCAATCATCCGCTGGTCATCGGTGTAGGAAAGAGACACGCTTCTGGCACTCCGTGTTTGGGTCCCCGTCCCCACGGCGCCCGAACGTTTCAATATTTGACACCACGTTTTATCAATTTGCACAACTTGTCAATGCGGGTATAGTGCGATCAACGTCGACAAAATGATCGGCACAGTCTTGATCAAGCGAGGACCTGGAACCATGCCGTCGAACATCACCAGACCGGTCCAGGACATGATCGCGCAAGCCAACGCCAGGATCAAAACACTCAGCATGGACGAGGCACTTGCGATGCATGGCAAGGCCGACGTCGTGTTCGTCGACCTGCGCGATCCGCGTGAACTGCAGCGCGAGGGCAAGATTCCCGGCGCTTTTTCCTGCCCGCGGGGCATGCTCGAATTCTGGATCGATCCGCAAAGCCCCTACGCGAAATCGGTCTTCCAGGAAGACAAGACCTTCGTCTTCTATTGCGCGTCCGCCTGGCGCTCGGCGCTTGCGACGCAGGCCGCCCAGGAGATGGGCCTCGCTCCGGTTGCGCATATCGAGGGCGGCTTCACAAACTGGAAGAACTCCGGCGGCGCGGTCGAGGCAGTGGAACCCAAGCGTCCGTGAAACACTTGTCCTGCAAAGCCCGGTCGATGTAGGAGGATTTTCGAATAATTGAGCAAATTATGGTCGATGATTGAGTCGGCCGGTGTGGCGGAGGAATAGTCATGAGCGGCACTGTCGAAAAGGCGCTCACACTACTTGAGCTTCTGTCGAGCTATGATGCACCTGTGCGCATGGCAGAGCTGTCACGAGCCGCCGCAATGAACAAAAGCACCACTTTCCGCATGTTAGAAGTCATGTCGCAGCTGGGTTACGTCACGCAAGACGAGCCCAACGGGCGCTATATGATGACGACACGGATGTGGGAAATCGGTGTCCGCGCGTTCCACCGCCAGGATCTGCGCGCGGCCGCCAGACCCTACCTTCAGGAGCTTGTCGACGCGACGGGAGAGACTGCCCTTCTGACGAGTCGCGACGGACCGCATGTCATCATTGTGGAAAAGGTCGATTGCGCGCAGCACCTGCAGGCGATAGCACCGTTGGGCAGCCGCTCGCCGGTTCACGCCTCTTCCTTCGGCAAGGCGTTCCTGATGGCCGAGCTGGAACCGAAGCTGACGGATCTCGAACTGATCCGTTTCACTGACAAGACGATCACCGACGTTGAAGCATTGCGCGCCGATATCGATGAAGCTCGCCACAGCGGTGCTACGGTCGGCATCGACGAATATCGCGAAGGCGTATCGGGCGTGGCAGCGCCGGTGATCGGAACGGACGGCGTCGCATATGGCGCGATCGGCATCAGCCTTCCCACCTTCCGTCTTGCACCCAAGGCCATGCCGCGGCTCATGAAGAACGTGACGGAAGTCGCGCGACGGTTCTCCGAGCAGATCGGCTTTCGCACCTAGCGATCCGAGCGTCAGCATCCGACATCGATACTGCGCCGCGGGCGGCAGGCTTGCCGTTGCCTGAAGCAACTCGCCCAAGAAAATCGTTTCAATATTCGGCACCCTGTTGCAATTCTCGAAACAAGGTGCAAAGTTTGGTCGACTATTGGGATCAGGAAGGTTTCGGCTTGGCGATCGACCCCGACAAAGTTCTCGCACTCAGGATGCCTGAGCGGCAGGCTACCTACAGCGAGCGCGACGCCATGCTCTATGCATTGTGCTGCGGTGCCGGAGCACGCGGCGATCTCGCCTTCGTTTATGAAGACGCACTCAAGGTCATTCCGAGTTTTGGTCAGGACCTCTGTTTTGACGATTCCTGGCTGCCCGAGGCAGGCATCGATCTTGCGACAGTCGTGCATGGCGGGCTCGACCTGCGAATGCGAAAGCCTTTCGCACCCTCAGGCCGGCTGACCATCCGTCCTTCAGTAGCCGGGGTAACCGACAAGGGCGAGGGCCGGCCGGGGATGGTGCTGCTGAGGACCGAAATCCTCGATGGCGCGGACACCCTCTTCACGTCTTATTCCAATCTCGTCGCCATGGGCGGCGGCGGCTTCGGCGGCAACCGGGGCGAGACCTTCGAGATGATCCGCAATCCCGAAGCACAGCCGGACAGGACCTTCGATATCGAAAGCCGCGCCGACGGACCGCTCCTCTTTCGGCTGTTGGGGGATTTCAACCCGCTGCATGTCGTGCCGCAGGTTGCTCGCGCAGCCGGTTTCGACCGGCCCATCATGCACGGCGCGAACACATTCGGCCTTGTCTGCCACGCAATCCTGACGCAGTTCTGCGGCGCAGACCCCGCACGCATGACACGCTTCGCGGCTCGGTTCAGCGGCCCGCTGTATCCCGGAGAGCGCATGACGCTTTCGTGCTGGCACGATGGCGGCAATATACGGTTCGCGGCGCGCACCGTCGAGCGGGACAGTCCGGTTCTCGATGGCGGCATCGCCGAGATCGGTCCGGCATGAACGCGACGCTCAGCCATTGGGGCATCGCGTACCCGGTCGTCGAGGACGGCCGGCTCATCGCGATGTCGCCATCGGAGGGCGATCCCAACCATTCGCATATCAGCGACAACTACCTGGACGCCGTTCACAGCCCCATGCGCATAGAGCAGCCGATGATCCGTCGCGGCTATCTCGCCGGCGACGGCGGCGCGGCGCGCGGCGAGGACGCTTTCGTGCCGACATCGTGGGAGCACGCCACTCGGGTGCTGGCAGAGCACATGCGCGCGATCATCGCCGAAAGCGGCAACGAGGCCATCTTCGGCGGCTCCTATGGCTGGGCCAGCGCCGGTCGTTTCCATCACGCGCAAAGCCAGATACATCGCTTCCTCAATCTGGCCGGCGGCTATGTCCGCTCCGTCAACACCCACAGCCACGCCGCGGCCGAAGTCGTCCTGCCGCACATCATCGGCAGCCAGGACGGAATGGCCGACAACCAGACGCCCTGGGAGCTGATCGTCGGCCACACCGAGCTCTTCGTCGCTTTCGGCGGGCTGCCGCTGAAGAACACGCAGGTCAGCGCAGGGGGCGTCAGCCGCCACCGGGTTCCCGACCAGCTTCGCGCCGCGCGCGCAAGCGGCACGCGCTTCGTCAACATCGGCCCCTTGCGGGACGACGTCGACGCAGCACTTGATTCCGAATGGATAGCACCGCGCCCGAACACCGACGTCGCACTGATGCTCGGCCTCGCCTATGTCCTCGATACCGAGGGACTTGCAAACCGCGCGTTCCTGGACAGCCACACCGTCGGTTACGACTCATTCCGCGCCTATCTCCTGGGCGAAACCGACGGAGTGCCGAAGACGCCGGAATGGGCGTCCGCCATCACAGGTCTTTCGTCCGATGTCATGCGGGACCTGGCGCGGCGCATGGCGAAGAGCCGCACGATGCTGTCGCTGTCATGGTCACTGCAGCGGGCGGATCATGGCGAACAGCCGGTGTGGATGCTTGTGACACTGGCGGCCATGCTCGGACAGATCGGCCTGCCCGGCGGCGGCTTTGGAACCGGCTATGCGGGTGCCAACCGCGTGGGTAACGCGCCGCTGCCATTTTCCTGGCCGGCCTTCCCCCAATTCTCGAACCCGGTACGCCGGTTCATACCGGTCGCGCGCCTGGGAGACATGCTCGAACTTCCGGGCGCTCCTTTCGACTACAATGGCGCGCGCCATGTCTATCCCGACATCCGCCTGATCTGGTGGGCGGGCGGCAACCCGTTCCACCACCAGCAGGATCTGAAACGGCTCCATCGTGTCTGGAAAAAGCCCGATCTCGTGGTCGTGCAGGAACCGTTGTGGAACGCTATCGCCCGTCATGCCGATATCATCCTGCCCTGCACCCTCCCGATCGAACGCAACGACCTCGGCATCGCCAAGGCCGAGCCGCATCTGGTGGCGATGAAACAGGTGCTGGCGCCGGTCGGCCAGTCGCGCAACGACTATGACATCCTGGCGATGGTCAGCAGCGAACTCGGCTTCGGCGAGCAGTTCACCGAAGGCCGCAACGACATGGACTGGCTGCGGCATATGTATGGCGAAAGCGTCACCGTGGCCGTGCGTCATGGCTACAATCTGCCGGATTTCGAGACATTCTGGGAGATGGGCGAACACCGGTTCGAGCCTCGCATCGAGCCCAAGGCGCTCATGCAGGATTTCCGCCGCAATCCGGTAGCTCATCCCCTTCCAACGCCGTCTGGCCGGATCGAAATCCGCTCGGAACGCGTGGCAGGCTTCGGTTATGACGATTGCCCGGGCCAGCCGACCTGGTTCGAACCGGCCGAGTGGCTGGGCAATGCGCCGGAAGGGGCACTGCACCTCATCTCCAACCAGCCCTCGCGCAAGCTGCATAGCCAGCTTGATCTCGGCCGGCATTCCCGTGATGGCAAGATCAGTGGACGCGAACCGGCCCGGCTCCACCCATCGGAAGCCGGCAAGCGCGGCATTCGCGACGGCGATGTCATTCTCGTCCGTTCCGCGCGAGGCTCCTGTCTCGGCGGCGCCATTCTCAGCAACGATGTGGCTCCGGGCGTGCTGCAGATGTCGACCGGTGCCTGGCTTGATCTCGATGCCGATGGGCTTGATCGCCACGGCAACGTCAATGTGCTCACGCTCGACAAGCCCACCTCACGCCTGGCGCAGGGGCCGACAGCCCACACAACCGTTGTTTTCGTGGAAAAATTAAAGGGCGAAGCGCCCGAAGTGCGGGCTTTCGAGCCACCTGAACTGGAGTATCGGAAACTGACATGACAAGTGCAGACTATTGGACCAAGCAGCGGGTGATCATCACTGCCGGCGCAAGCGGTATTGGCCTGAGCATTGCGCAGGCGATGCACGATCTGGGCGCAAAGATCTGGATTTGCGACATCGTTGAATCCGGGCTCGCTGAAGCCAAGGCGCTATTGCCGGGCATACACACCATGGTCTGTGACGTGGCGGACCCTGCCGCCTGCGATGCCTTCGTCAAGGCTGCTACGGCCGACATGCGTGGGCTCGACATCCTGGTGAACAACGCCGGCATCGCCGGCCCGGCCGCTCCCGTTGAGGAGATCAGCACCGAAGACTGGAAGCGCTGTTTCGAAGTCAATGTGAACGGCCAGTTCTTCATGGCTCGCGCTGTTATCCCGCACCTGAAGAAGAACCAGTCCGGTTCGATCGTCTGCATGGCCTCCGTCGCCGGGAAATACGCCTTCGGCCTGCGCTCGCCTTATGCCTCTTCGAAGGCAGCGGTCATCGCGCTCGCCCGTGCGCTTTCGGTCGAACTGGGGCCGGACCAGATCCGTGTCAACGCCATTGCGCCCGGTGTCGTTTCGGGCGACCGGATCAAGCGCGTTTTCACTGATCGCGCAAAGACGCGCGGCGTCAGCTACGACGAAATGGCCGCCATCGCCCTGCGCGCCGTCTCAATGAAAACCATGGTTGAACCAGAAGAAATCGCGGCACTGGTCGTCTACCTGACCGGTCCCTCCGGCCGGCCCATCTCCGGACAGGTGATGCAAATCTGCGGCGGACTGGAGTATACGGAATGAAGACCATCGACAAAGCAGACCGCAACCGGGTGATCATTACCTGCGCGATAACAGGCGCCACTCATACACCCACGATGTCGGAGTTCCTGCCAACGACGCCGGATTCAATCATCGAGCAGGCAATCGGTGCAGCCAAGGCCGGGGCGGCGGTCATTCATCTGCATGCACGTGATCCCGAAACGCATCGTCCGACCGCGAATCTGGACATCTGGCTTCACATCCTGCGCTCGATCCGCAGCGAAACCGACGCCATCCTCAACATGACCACGGGTGGTTCGACCTTCATGTCCATCGAGGATCGCCTTCTCGCGCCCTCCACCGCGTCGCCGGAACTCTGCTCCTGCAACATGGGCTCGATGAATTTCGGCACCTACGCGATGATCGACAAGTACAAGGGCAAGTGGAAGTTCGATTGGGAAGAGGAATACCTGGAAGCCTCCCGCGCTGCGATCTTCCGAA
This sequence comes from Mesorhizobium sp. CCNWLY176, assembly GCF_037153935.1. NCBI lineage: Bacteria > Pseudomonadati > Pseudomonadota > Alphaproteobacteria > Hyphomicrobiales > Phyllobacteriaceae > Mesorhizobium > Mesorhizobium sp. CCNWLY176. Next base: position 20,465 of record NZ_JBBBDZ010000018.1, on the reverse strand, counting down.
ACACATTCGCCGACATCGAAACCATCCTCACCACGCTCGGCAAAGGCGGAACGCGCTTCGAGTTCGAGTGCTACGATGTAGGCCACCTCTACAACCTCGCCCATATGCTCGACCGGGGCCTTGTCGAGACTCCGATGTTTCTCCAGCTGATCGTCGGCACGCTCGGAGGCATCGGTCCCGGCCCGGAGAACCTGATGTTCATGAAGGAGACCGCCGACCGCCTGTTTGGCGCCAATACCTATCAATGGTCGGTACTCGCGGGCGGACGCCATCAACTGAACATGGCGACCATGGCCGCGACCATGGGCGGCAACGTCCGGGTGGGACTGGAGGACAGCCTCTATGCCGGGCGCGGCCGCCTGGCGCGATCCAATGCCGAACAGGTCACGATGATCCGCAGCATACTTGAAGGCTTGACCAAGGAAATCGCCACACCGGCGGATGCGCGGCGGATGCTCGGCCTGAAGGGGGCTGAAAAGGTTGCCTACTAACCGTCGGTTTGAACTGGGACGGTGGCGGCAGCGACCGCCTTCCCGGCATAACGATACAGACGAAACGCTGCATGGAATGACGGGTGAACAAGGATCCGGTCCGGATCGATCCACGGGAGACCAAGATGAAACGACGTGAATTCCTGGCACTTGGCAGCGCCCTAGCGGCAACCACAGTGCTGCCTGCGAAGTGGGCGTTCGCCCAGTCTCGCGCCAATAGCCTGCGGGTCCTGAGCGAGGGAGCCGCCAATTCCTTCGACAGCTTCTCTGTCGGCGTAAACCGCAACTCTCTGCAGATTACCTGGAATGTTTACGACCGCCTGGTCAAGTTCGGCTACAAGAAGCGGGACGACGGCATCGGCTACTACGATTATTTCGACATACAGCCGGAACTGGCCGAAAGCTACGAAGTCTCGGAAGACAAGAAGTCGATCACCTTCCACTTGCGCAAGGACGCCGTCTTCCACGACGGAAGCCCGGTTACGGCCGAAGACGTGAAATGGTCGCTCGACCGGGTGGTGGCGAGTCCGATCGGCCTTGCCCAGTTCGGCACCGGCTCGATGAAAGAAGCGTCCCAATTCGTTGTGGTCGATCCCCACACCGTGCGCGTCGACTTGCCCCAGCCGGACCGGTTTGCCCTGCCAAACCTTGCCTTGACCTACCCGATCATCGTCAATTCCAAGCTGGCGCTGCAGCATGCAACCGCTGCCGACCCCCTAGCGTCGGAATGGCTGAAGGCAAATCCGGCCGGCGGCGGCGCCTACAAGGTGGCGCGGGCCAATGTCGGCGAACGCATCCTGTTCGAGCGTTTCGCGGACTGGAAATCGGGCGAACTCCCCGGTTTCGAGCAAGTCCTCTGGCAGACCGTCCCGGCGGCCGAAAGCCGTGTCGCCGCGCTCATCAAGGGCGATACCGACATCGCGCAGGATCTTCCGCCCAAGGACGTGATCGAGCTTCTGAAGAACGACAAGGTGAAGGTCGTGGGGGTGCCGACATCGAGCTTCCAGTTCATCGGCATGAACAACCAGATGGCGCCTTTCAACGACCTGCGCGTGCGCCAGGCAATCGCTTATGCCCTGCCCTATGAAGCCATGTTCCAGGCGGCGCTGTTCGGCCGGGGTGAAGCACTTTACGGCGGCAAGCCGGGTGCTCCGGAAACCACCAAGTTCCCGCAGCCACTCGGCTATTCGACCGACCTCGACAAGGCCCGCTCGCTGATGGCGGCGTCGGGTCATGCCAACGGCTTCGACACGACATTCTCGTTCGAACTGTCGTTGGCCACCGTCGCCGAGCCGGTCGCGCTGTTGCTGCAGGAAGCGCTCGGCCAGATCGGCATCCGCGTCACCATCGACAAGGTCCCGGCGGGACAATTGGGCACCCTCCTGCAGGAGAAGAAGATACCTTTCTATTTCGAGGGATCGACTTCCTACCTCGCGGACCCGGACTACTTCTTCCGCGTCTTCTATTATGGCGAGACACGGTGGAACTTCGGGGCCTACCAGAATCCGGAGTTCATCTCGCTTGTCGACAAGACGCGCTACGAGACTGACCAGGCGGTTTATGACGCCGACATCAAGCGGATGATCGAGCTGGTTAAGGAAGAAATTCCGATCATCCTGCTGTGGCATCCGTCACTCGACACCGGCATGGTCAAATCGGTCGAAAACTACAGCTACACCTTCCATCGGCAACTCGACTTCAGGCCGTTGACCCGCGCCTGAGTGAACGTCCCATGATCTGTTGCCGTGGCGCCCAGCCGCGGCAACGCTCAAACCGCCTCGGCGTTCTGACGCGTCACAGGGCCGGCGAATAGCGCGATTCAATCGACGAAGTTGAACCTGTCGATGTCGAGTAGGCCGCGATCGGTAATCTTTGAGTCTAGAGCGGTTCAGTTTTTATAGAATCGTTGAACCGCTCTAAGTATTTGTTTTTACAAAATTCCGGACGAAAACCGTTTCATACTTTTCCTGGAATTGCTCTAGGCAGAACTGCTGGAGCGCAGGAAGGATTCTCGCAGCAACGGTTCCGACACAATGCATCCACGATGCCTTGGCTTCAGAGAGCGAAGGCATCGTGGGTGGGTCGAAGAATTCAGCACTGACACCTGCATGCGTCACTTTTGCGATGGCCAGCGCTTGGATACCGGCTTTCTCCTGTCGGAAGCCGCCGATCAGACGCTCGTCCGTAACCCCAATCCGCGAACCCAGCGCCGCCTCCCGAGTTGGAAGGTGTAAGCGCCCCGTCTCTGCGTATCGCGCTACATTCGACACTGCGCCTTCGCCTCAGGCAATCAGCGCTTGTTGACATTCAAGTTTTCCTATGGGAAACAACTAGGAAACACAGAGCTGTCCGGGAGGAAAACTGGGCCAGCGACCGCGTTTCATCGACAGCAGGATGCGCCGGCAACTCAGCGTCAGTGTTGTGCGCGGGTGTATTCCGTGGCTGGCGGTCGTCGTCCGGGCGGGAACCAAATTTTCTGCTCAAAAGGGGAGGAGCATCTAGATGAAGAAAATCGGCCATTTTCTGGCAGCATCGATCATTTTCTCGGCAATGTCGCCGGTTCAAGGACACGCAGGAGATACCGAGGTCAAGCTCGGTGTCCTGACGGACATGTCTGGAATATTCTCCGATGCGAATGGCAAGGGTTCCGTAGTGGCGGCTCAGATGGCCGTTGACGATATGGCAGGCCAACTTGCCGGTTTTTCCGTGCATGTCGTCAGTGCAGATCATCAGAACAAACCCGATATCGGCGCTGGCATCGCGCGTAAATGGTTCGACGAGGACGGGATCGACGTCGTTCTCGACATTCCCGTCTCGCCGATAGCGTTGGCGGTGCAGTCCATAGCCGAAGAAAAAGACAAGATCGTCCTGCTTTCGAGTGCCGGTTCATCCGACATCACCGGAAAGGCGTGCAGCAAGAACACCATCCAATGGACCTACAACACCTTTGCGCTTTCGAACGTCGCGGGCCGCGCCATGGTCGAGCGCGGAGAGAAAGCTTGGTTCTTCATAACGACAGACTACGCGTTCGGCCACGCGCTTGAGCGCGACGCGACCGCAGCCATCGAAGCCGGCGGCGGCAAGTCGCTGGGCCACGCACTCAATCCCATCGCAACGCCGGACTTCTCGTCCTACCTGTTGTCGGCACAGGCATCCGGCGCCAATGTCATCGCACTCGCTAGTTCCGGTGGCGACATGCAGAGCGCAGTCAAGCAGGCAGCGGAATTCGGCATTCAGGCGGGTGGGCAGAAACTGCTCGGTCTTCTCTTCGACGTAACGGACATCAAGGCCCTGGGGCTCGATGTGACAAAGGGAATGCTTCTCGCCACGCCTTTTTACTGGGATCGCGACGATGAGAGCCGGGCCTTTGGACAGCGTTTCATGAAGATTCACGGGCGGGCACCGACCATGCATCAGGCAGGCGTCTATTCTGCCACGCTGCATTATCTCAAGAGTGTCGCCGCCGCAGGAACTGATGAGACCCAGGCGGTTCTAGAGAAAATGCGAGAAACCCCGGTGAACGACATGTTCGCGCACAACGGGACGATCCGGGAAGACGGCCAGATGATCCACGATTTCTATCTGGTGGAGGTTAAGAGCCCGTCGGAGTCGAAGGGCGAATGGGACTATTATAAGGTGCTTTCGACCGTTCCCGGCGAACAGGCCTTCCAGCCGCTCGGAAGCTGTCCGCGACTGGCGAACAAGGGATAGTCCCAGCTTCTAATTTGCACAGTGTGGTCGTCATGCCGGCGGAAGGAGGACGTCGTCCCCGGCATGAGGTCCCTATCCTCGATGTATGCACGGATGGCTGCCGCAGATACCGGCGCGAATCCTGATAACAAAACAGACAAATATAAGAAGCCGCTCGCGCACAGCGCTCTTTCGGAAGGCCAGCAAGTCAATGAAGCCAGACATAGTACTGTTGGCGTCGGGTCTGACCAAGCAGTTCGGCGGTTTCACGGCCGTTGGCGGCGTGGACCTTCAGGTTCGTCGCGGCAGCATTCATGCCCTTATCGGACCGAACGGCGCCGGCAAGACGACTTGCTTCAACCTGCTGACGAAGTTTCTGATCCCGACAAGCGGCACCATTCTCTTCAATGGCAAGGATATCACGCGAGACAACGCCTCTGAGATCGCACGCAAGGGGCTGGTGCGCTCCTTCCAGATCTCCGCCGTGTTTACCAAGCTTACCGTCCAGAACAATGTGCGTATCGCGCTGCAGCGCAAGGGTGGGGATTCATTCGATTTCTGGCGGTCCAGTTCTGTGCTGAGGAAGCTGGATGGGCAAGTCGAGCAACTGCTCGAAGCTGTCGGCCTATCATCCTTCCGGCATATCCTAGCGGGCGAATTATCCTATGGCCGCAAGCGGGCATTGGAGATCGCCACCACGCTCGCGCTCGATCCCGAAATGATGCTGCTCGACGAACCCATGGCCGGCATGGGCAGGGAGGACGTGGAGCGCATAGCCTCGCTGATCCGAACGGTTTCGGCGGGGCGCACCATACTGATGGTCGAGCACAATCTTTCCGTCGTCTCATCGCTCTGCGACCGCATCACGGTTCTGGCGCGCGGCAAGGTTCTGGCCGAGGGCGACTACGCCACTGTTTCCGGCAATCCGCTCGTAGTCGAGGCCTATATCGGCACTGGAGGGTCGCATGGCCATTGACGAGACCGCTTCGGCAAATGCCGTGGAGACGGAGCGCCCTCTCAAGGTGCGCGGGCTGCAGGCATGGTACGGTGAAAGCCATGTACTTCACGGCGTCGATCTTGATGTCGCGCGCGGAGAGGTCGTCACGCTGCTTGGGCGCAACGGAGCGGGCAAGACCACGATCCTCAAGTCGATCATGGGCGTCATGGCGAAGCGGAAAGGCTCGGTGCTCGTAAACGGCTACGAGACTATCGGACTGCCATCGCGTCTCATTGCGCGCATCGGCATCGGCTATGTGCCGGAAGAGCGCGGCATCTACGCCAGCCTCACGGTGGACGAAAACCTCATGCTGCCGCCGCGTTTGAAGGCTGGCGGCCTGTCGCGCGAGCAGGTGCTCGACCTGTTCCCGAACATCCGCGAACGGCTGACGAGCCAGGGCACGAAGCTGTCCGGCGGCGAGCAGCAGATGCTTGCGATCGGACGTATCCTGCGTACCGGGGCTGATCTTCTCCTTCTCGACGAACCGACAGAGGGCCTGGCCCCGGTCATCATCGAACAGATCGGGCGCATCATAACCCGCCTCAAGCAGCAGGGCTTCACCATCGTTCTTGTCGAACAGAATTTCCATTTCGCCGCGACGGTCGCCGACCGGCACTACGTCATCGAGCAAGGCAAGGTCATAGACATGATCTCAAACACGCATGTCGAGGCGAACATCCCGAAGCTTCAAGCCTATCTGGGAGTGTAGCGATGATCGACATTTTCGGAATCCCCTCGCAGGTGCTGCTCGGCCAGATCGTGCTGGGGCTTATCAACGGTTCATTCTATGCAATGCTCAGTCTCGGCCTGGCGGTGATTTTCGGGTTGCTCAACATCATCAACTTCGCGCATGGGGCCCAGTACATGACGGGTGCTTTCGTCGCCTGGATGCTGCTGAACTATCTCGGCATCAACTACTGGGCCGCGCTGGTGATCGCACCGCTGACGGTCGGCATGTTCGGAATGCTCGTCGAGCGGTTCCTGATCGCACGGCTTGCCCATCTGGATCATCTCTACGGGCTTCTGCTGACCTTCGGCGTGGCGCTGATCGTCCAGGGCCTGTTCCGCAACACCTATGGCTCCTCGGGAATGGCATATGACATTCCCGAGGCACTCAAGGGCGGCACGAATCTCGGCTTCATGTTCCTCCCCAACTACCGCGCCTGGGTGATCGTGGCATCGATTTCGGTTTGTCTACTCACATGGTTCGTGATCGAGAAGACCAGGCTAGGCTCGTATCTTCGCGCGGCGACCGAAAATCCGGCCCTGACCCAAACCTTCGGCATCAACGTGCCGCTGCTGATCACGCTAACCTACGGCTTTGGTGCGGCGCTGGCGGCGCTGGCCGGCGTCTTCGCTGCGCCGATCTATTCGGTAAACCCGAATATGGGCGCCGACCTCATCATCGTGGTGTTCGCCGTCGTCGTGATCGGCGGGATGGGCTCCATCATGGGGGCGATCATTACCGGCTTCATGCTCGGCCTGGTCGAGGGCCTGACCAAGGTCTTCTACCCCGAAGCATCGGCCACCGTGATCTTCATCATCATGGTGCTCGTGCTGCTGGTCAAGCCGGCCGGCATCTTCGGCCGCCCGGCATGATGGACAAGCAAAACTGCTCAGGAGGAATGACGATGGCTGATGGGCACTCGCTGGCGCTGGACGAGACCGGCATGACAGTCCCGGCGGAAAACAGCGGCACGAAGCGCCTGCATGTGATGATCATGATCGCCATCGCTCTGGCACTGCTGGCGGCGCCCTTCTTCGTCTATCCGGTGTTCATCATGAAGTGCCTGTGCTTCGCACTGTTCGCCCTCGCCTTCAATCTGCTGCTTGGCTATGGCGGCCTGCTTTCCTTCGGCCATGCCGCGTATTTCGGCATGGCGAGCTATGTCTCCGCCTATGGCGCGGCGAGCTGGAAATTGCCGCCCGAACTCGCGATCCTCTCCGGCGTTGCCGTCGCAACTCTGCTCGGCGCGGCTTTCGGTGCGCTGGCCATCCGGCGGCAGGGCATATATTTCGCCATGATCACGCTGGCGCTGGCGCAGATGGTCTACTTCTTCTCGCTCCAGACGCCGGAATTCACCGGCGGCGAGGACGGCATCCAGGGCTTTTCGCGCGGCTTTCTCCTCGGCATCATCGATCTCGCGAGCGATCGCAATCTCTACTGGGTCGTCGCTGCGATCTTCATGGCCAGCCTCCTCGGCGTCTATCGCATTGTTCATTCGCCGTTTGGAGAAGTCTGCAAGGCCATCCGCGACAACGAGCCCAGAGCGATCTCGCTCGGCTATAGCGTCAACCGGTACAAGCTCACGATCTTCGTTCTTTCGGCAGCCCTCGCCGGCCTCGCCGGCGCGGTCAAGGCGATCGTGTTCCAGCTTGCGACGCTCACGGACGTCCATTGGTCGATGTCCGGGGAGGCAGTGCTGATGACCCTGGTCGGAGGCGTGGGCACCATATTCGGGCCGATCGTCGGCTCGTTCGTCATCGTTGCGATGCAGAACTACCTCGCCGGGCTTGGAGGATGGGTCACGGTCGTGCAGGGCGCTATCTTCGTCGTCTGCGTCCTGACGTTTCGCGACGGCATCATCGGCGCGCTGGCAAAACTGATCCGAAAGCCACTGTGAAGATACTGGAACCAAGCTGCTGCCGGTCTCTGACTGTTCTCAGGCATCGCAGCCGCTAGGGCGATTGCGTTCGAGTGTAGCCCCTTTCCCGACGGTTGAAGAAATCGGCAACACAGCACTGGAAATGGCCGCCTCCTGCGAGCAGAGAGGCGACCGGAGTTTCGGATGGGCCGCGCCCCGAACCCAAATTCTATGCTGCGCTCGCCTTTCGCTTCGGGAACGGCATGCCGGCACTGTGCGCAACCGCACCGCCATCGACCGGTATTATCGCGCCCGAGACGTAGGAAGATTCGGGTGAAGCCAGGAAGGCGATGAGACTCGCCACTTCTTCGGGGCGTGCCATGCGCTGTTGGGGAAGCTGAAGCTGCTGATTGCTGGCAAAAGCATCTATCACGCCGGACATCATCTCGGTGGCCGTCGGGCCGGGACACACGCAGTTCACACGGATGCCGAACCGGCCGTAGTCGACCGACCATGACCGCGTGAGCGCGACGATCGCTCCTTTCGAGGCGGTGTAGGCATCCGCCAGAGGCATCGCGCGCAGAGCGGCCACGCTCGACAGAAGCACGATTGCGCCATCGTTATTCATCAACGGACGGAAAGCGCGGACGGTCAGCATGACGCCCGTCAGATTGACCGCCAAAGTGCGATTCCAGGCATCGAGCGTAAGCTGCTCGGCGCGGCTGTCGTCCGGCCGCAGATTGACGCCGGCGCAGGGAATAAGCGCGTCCAGCGCCCCGATCGCTGCCGCGCACGCCATCAGCTCCGCCTCCGACGTCACATCGCAGATGTGGCTGACGATGGCGGCATCCGGATTGGGTTTGCGGTCGAGTGAATGGACAGTCCAGCCACGTTCGGAAAGGGTGCGTGCCGTGGTCGCCCCTATGCCTTGCGCCCCACCCGTAATGACAGCGACCGGTTTCGCGGCGCTCATCGCGCCACCTCGCTCTCGTCCAGCCGGAACACGGGAAGCACCGTTCCCCCGGCATCCTCAAAGCCGACGCTCACCCGGTCGCCGATCCTGGCTTCCAATGCACCGTCACCGACAATATTGCTCATGAGCTGGACGCCTTCGTCGAGACGGATGATCGCCACGACATAAGGCAGGCGATCGGCAAAACCCGTGGGCGGGCCAGCCAGCTGGGCCGTCACCGCATAGATTTCACCCTTGCCGGGCGACGCGCGCCAGCCGAGGTCATCGCCGAGGCAGTGCGGGCATACGCGCTTGGGATACATGATCGGACGGTCGCAGGAGCGGCATTCCTGCACGACGAAGCGGCGCTCGGCTGCGGCTTCCCAGTAACCTGCGGACCAGCGGCTCGGCTGCGGAAGCGGTCGGGATGAGTTGGTCATTCTAGTATTCCTTCGAAAGAATGGTGACGTGGGAATCCATCCACGTGCCGCCGGAAGCAGTCTCGACTGCGTTCACGAGATTGGCGACCTGGCGCTCTCCGGCCTTGCCCATCAGTTGACGGAAAGCTTCGACCAGAACGGCAATACCGCCGCCCACCGCCGTATGACCCTGCGAAAGCATGCCGCCATTGGTCGTCATCGGCAGCGAGCCTCCCGGCGAAGTCTCGCCTGCCGCCACGAAGGCCCCTGCCCGCTCGCCGCGACACAGCTTCAACCCATCGAGCGTGATGAGCGGCCAGACCGGATAAGCATCGTAGATCTGCGCCAGTTGCATGTGTTCCGGGCCGATGCCGGCCTTGGCGTAGGCCTCCGCGCCCGCCTCCTCGAACCCGAGTCGGGCGAGGTTGGTGTCCTGTGAGACGGTGTAGTGCGTGACCAGCGACCCATGCCCACGGACATAGACCGGCGTCTTGGTGATGTGCGGCGCATCTTCCGCGCGCGCCACGATGAAGGCCGCAGCGCCGTCGGCCAGCATATTGCAGTGCTTGGCGCGCAGCGGCGTCGCGACCATTTTCGACGCCAGCACCTCCTCTATGGTCAGCGGCGTGCGGAACATGGCGTGCGGATTGAGTTGCGCCCATTGACGCAGCGCGACGCAGACGGAAGCCAGTTCCTCCTCGGTGGTGCCGGTTTCGTGCATGTAGCGGTTGGCGGCGAGCGCACCGACCGCGTTCATGTTGTGCCCGTAGGGCGCTTCCCACTCTTCGGAAACCCCCGTGGTGGAAAAGAGATCGATGCCCGCCTGCTTGGGCAGCGATCCGACCGCATCGGAATGGATGCAGAGAACATTGCGCGCAAGGCCGCCGGCGATAAGACCTTCGGCGATGGCAAGCATGCTGGAGCTGGTTGCGCCGCCTGACATCACCTGCACGTTCATCTTCGCCGAACGGAGCATACCGAGTTCTTCGCAGAGCCGTGAGAAAACGAGATCGACATTGAAGTGGCGCGACGCCAGCGCACCGACCGGCATGACCACATCGATATCCGTCGGCGCCATGCCGGCATCGAGAATGGCATCCCGGCAAGCGAGAATAGCCGCTTCAATCTCGCTTCGTTCCGGGAACCTGCCAGAAGGCACCTCGCCTATCCCGACCGCCGCTGCTCTTACTTTCTGCATCAGACTGCACTCTCCATGGTTTTTCGGCGTCGCCGCTCAGTGCACGGCGGCGTACATGATCTTTGCTTCGGTGGCGTCCTCGGTTCGGAATTCCTCAACCACGCGCCCCTTCTGGCAAACCAGAATGCGGTCGGAGATGCCGAGGATTTCCGGCAGGTAGGACGAGATGACGATAACGGCGAGACCGTCGTCAGCGAGTCGTTCGATAAGCTGGTGGATCTCGGCGATCGCGCCGACATCCACGCCTCGCGTCGGCTCGTCGAAAATGATGATCCGTGGTTTCTGCACCAGGGATTTGGCGATCACGACCTTCTGCTGATTACCGCCGGAAAGCTCGATGACGCGAGCATCGGCGTTTATCGAGCGCACCGCCAGCTTTTCGCTCCAGGTGCGGGCAATCGCTGCGATCTCCGAGGTCCTGACCACCAGCCCCTTGTTGAAACCGGCGGCGATGTGGCCAATGCCGATGTTCTCGGCGATCGACATGGTGTCGAAGAAACCTTCGACCTTTCGATCCTCGGTGACGTAGACGATACCGTCCCGAACGGCCTGCCCTGGTACGCGATAGCGCACAGACCGCTCTCCAAGCCTGGTTTCGCCGCCGTGCAGGAAGTTTCGCTTGGCGATGCCGGCGATGATCTTGGCCGTTTCGGTTCGGCCTGACCCGATGAGCCCGAACATGCCGGTGACCTGACCTGCGTAGACGGTGAAGGAGGTGTTGCGCACCACCTTGCCCATGGACAGGTTCTGCACGCTCAGCACCTTCTCGCCGGCCTTCCGGTAGGCCTTGGTTCCTTCGCCGTAAAGGTCACGCGATAGCGCGCGGCCGACCATAGCGGTGACGATCCGCTCGCGGTCGAATTTCGAACGGTCATCGCTCATCACCAATTTTCCGTCGCGCAGGATGGTGATGCGGTCGGAAATTTCCAAAGCCTCTTCCAGCGCGTGGCTGATGAAGACGATCGAAACACCGTCGGCCTTCAAGCGGCGGATCAAGGCGAAGAAGTGGTGCTTCTCCTCCGGCGTCAGCGAAGCGGTCGGCTCGTCGAAGACGATGACGCGCGCGTTCTGGCGCACTGCTCTCGCAATCTCGACCATTTGCTTCTTGGCCACGCCAAGTCCTGCAACGCTGGCCCATGGGTCGACATTGAAATTCAGCGACTGAAGAAACTGCTGTGCGGCAATATAAAGCGGTCGAAGCTTGTTGAAGAAGCTCTCGTCACCCAGGAAGATGTTCTGGGCCACGGTCATGGAAGGAACCAGGCTGTTCTCCTGATAGACCATGTTGATGCCGTCCCGCATGGCCTCGGCCGGCGAACCAAAGGAAACCGGTTTCCCGTCGAGTAGGATTTCACCGGCCGTGGGCGCGACGACGCCAGCCATCAATTTCGTAAGCGTCGACTTCCCGGCACCGTTCTCACCCAGCAAGGCATGGATCTCACCCTTACGAAGCGTGAAATCGACGTTTTCGATGGCAGGGATGCCGCCATAGCGCTTGGTGACCCCGCGCATCTCTATCAGGGCAGGAGCATCGCTCATGAACGCCCCCCGTCATCCGGAAACAGCCGTAAAACCGCATTGCCGCCTTTGGAAGCGATCAACAGCCCGGCGCCGTCCTCCATGCAGGACGTGATGCCGTGCCGCGTGCCATCGGCGCGACTGTGCCAGCTCGCCATCGGCCGAAACTGCTCGTCAAGGGCAAGCACCAGCCCAAACGAACGCGTCGGCGCCCAAGGTTTCAGCATGCCGAGTTGTTTCAACGAGCCGCCCTGAAGCGGCTCGAGGAAGGATTGCGGGGCGGTGAGCGACGGAGCGATCCAGAATTCCTCAGGCACATCGCGCATCATCTCTTCGCAAAAATCCCGTTCGATGAGCACGAACTCGACGAGTTGGCTGCGCGGCGCAAAGACAGTCAGCCAGGAACCGCCGCCGGTGCGCGGCATCAGGCGAGCCGGATAGCCTGGAATGTCGCTCAGCACGGCTTCAATCCTGCCCGACGGCTCGATGGACAGGAGACGGCTGCGCCAGCTTTCCGATACGATCAGGCGTCCGTTTTCCGAAAGCAAGATGCCGTTTGGATAGGCGAGGCCTTCGGCCAGGCACACCGGCGAACCGCCCAGCGGCACCCTCCAGACAGACCCGCTCGATCCGCGCTGCATGAGATCGCGCTTCCACGAATGCGGCCCGTTACGGCGGGAGCCGAGGCAGACGATCAGCGTATCGGGATTTTCGAAGGCAAGCGCCGTGGGGCAAACGAGAGGATGCGAACCGAGAGCATCCAGCGAAAATCCGTCATACCTGCCGCCTTTGAGCAGAATGCGACCGTTTTCCAGCCCTGCGGCCAACGACCCGTCCAGTGCGGTCGCGAGTGCACTGACATTCGCATCGAAGCTGTGCAGGGGTCTGCCCCGGCCATCGAGTCGAACAACGTCTGCATCGGAGGAAACCAGCACATCGTCGCTGAGCCGCACCAGATTGTCCGGGGCGGTCAGGTCGCGCACCAGCTCCGCGCTCTCGATCGCCTGGTTCGGCTGCAACGCTCCGTCCATAGGCGGTGTCGTCACCGCAAAGGCGCCCGAACCGCGAACACGATCAACCCAGCGGGAAAGTGCTGCGATCATGGCTTCTCTCCGCGATAAGATGCGGCGGCAGTCCATTCCGGGTCGGCCCCGGGTATCCGGTAGCGTCCGATGCGGTTGTTGGAGACACCGCCCAGATAGAGCCAGCCGCGATCCTCCCGCATGGAGGTGATCATCGGATGATTGGCGCCGCTGCGATCCCACAGGCAATCCGTGATGCGGCCGCTTTCATCGAACTTGACCACGCAGCCATAATTCATGTTGGGGAAGAGCCACTCATCCGGCGCGATGCGCTCCACCATGCGCTTGCGGAACCCCGGCTTGCGCAGGGCCATGTCGAAGGCCGGCGTGCGCATACCCACGAGGGCCAGCCAGTAACCGCCGTCCGAGGCGCGGTTGATATTGTCGGGATAGCCGGGCAGATCAGGGATCACGACCTCCCGCTTGCCGCGCTTCGGCCCGTCGAACCAGTAACGCGAGATGCTGCAACCCCAGGTCTCGGCGAAGAAAAAGGACTGACCGTCCCGCGCCATGCAGATGCCGTTCGGAAAACGCAGGTTTGAAATGACGGTGCGGGTCGACCCGTTGCGCGGATCAAAGCAGATGATGCGCCCGTTTCCGCGCGCCTCGAGCGCATCGACCATCCATTCGGACATATCGAAGCGTATCGTCGCCTCGCTGAAGAAAATCCGTCCGTCCGGCGCGATGTCCAGATCGTCGGCAAGCCGCATGCGTGAATCGTCGATGACCGAGAACCAGCTACGGTTGGTCTGGTCGGAAAGCTTGACGGCCTTCCGGTCGGGTCCGATCCGGTAGACGCCCATTCCGGCAACGCAGGTCACAAGATTGCCGTCGCGGTCGAAGGCCATGCCGAGCGGATGCCCGCCGGTGTGGACAAAGACTTCCTTGCGTGTGTAGTCCGGGGCGAGGAAGCGGACGATGTCGCCCTGGCGCGTGCCACTGTAGAGGTTGCCCTGCGCGTCGAGGATCGGATCTTCCGGCCCGTCGATTTCACCGAGGCCGATAAGCTCGACATTCTTCAACCGATCGTTGACGGCGTAAGGCGAGCCAGAATGCTCGGCGGTATCGGGCGAGCGCCCCAGTTTCATGTAGGTCGGCGAGACATAGACCCGCGACAGAACCTTTGCGCGGTTCTTGAGCCATTTGACGTCGATGGCAACCGCAGCAAGCAGCACCAGGCCAAGCACGAGCGAACTGCCACCGGTCGGGAGGCTGAGACGGATAAGGCTGTTCGAGACGATCAGGACGATCACTGTGCCGAGCAAGGCCTTGAAGACGGACCCACGGCCGCCGCCAAGGCTGTTGCCGCCGACAACCGCTGCCGTCAGCGCCAACACCTCCATGCCGACGCCGGTATCCGATCCGGCAGCGTTGAGGCGCGAGGCATAAAAAACACCGGCAGCAGCGGCCAGTATGCCGGAGACGACATAGGTCATCGCCACGGTCCGGCGCACCGGCAGTCCGGCGTTGTAGGCCGAGCGTCGCGAGCCGCCGACGGCAAGAATGTACCAGCCGGGCCGAAGCCGCGTCAGGAAGATATGACCGGCGAATGCAAGCAGCAGTGCAAAGATCAGGGAAACGGGCATGCCGAATACCCGGTCGAAGCTTATGAAATCCCAGATCGCGGATCGTGTACTGGGCCGCGCCACCTTCACTGCATAGGCGAGGATAAGCATGTCGACGACCGCGCGGACAATGATGAGCGTTACCAGGGTCGTCAGGAAAGCACGCAGCCGCAGGTAGCCGACCAGAAATCCGTTGACCAGTCCCACCGCCGCGCCGCAGGCGAGCGCGGCAAGGATTGCCAGTGGAATAGGCCAGCCCAGCATATTGAAGAGCGCAAGGGTGACGAAGTTGGATAGCGCGAAGACCGAACCGACGCTCAGGTCGATGCCGCCGCCGAGCATCACGATGGTCATGGCGAGGACAACGAGCAACAACTCGCCGAATTGTGCCGACATTCCCCCAAGGCCGCCAAGGGTCACCAGACCCGGAATCAATGCCCCGAAAATCGAAAGCGTAAGCAACAGGATGACGAACGGGATCGCGTTGTCGATCCAGTTCTTGGCGAGAATCTCGCCAAGAACATGGTCCGGCACGAGCCTGTAGCGCAGTCGTGTGAGCGTTTCGCGCATTACGTCATCCATCACGGGATTGCAGGAGGCAGCCGGCGCCCGTTCAGGCCAGGCACCGGTTCGCAGCTGTCAGGGGCCGTACTTCTTGACGTCGTCAAGATTCCAGCAGGCGCCCGGATAGTTGCTTTCCTTGGTAATGGTCTTGAGAGGCGTGTAGAGCGCGATAGACTTGGTGCCCGGTTCTGCCGGCTTACTCTGAAGAACGGAGCGTACAGCCATCATCAGGTCGCGCGCCTGGCCTTTCGCGTCATAGCTGATGTAGGTGCTGAAGTTGCCGTTCGCGACATTGTCGCAGGCAGATGCCTGATTTCCACCGCCCGAGCTGACCAGCGCAACCTCGCCGGTCTTGCCCGCCTCCTTGATCGCGGCCGCAATACCGACGTCCATGTTGTCCCACATGCCGATGAAGCCGCAAAGATCCGGATTGGCCTTCAGAACCGTCACCGCGATCGCATGCGCCTTGCTGGCATCCCAGTCGGCCGCCTGATTGGAAACGATCTGCACCTCGGGATGCTGCTTCAGCGTCGCTTCGATAGCCTGGATGCCGTATTGCGACGTCGGGTTGGTCAGCACGCCCTGCATGACCGCGATCTTGCCCGACTTTCCGCTGCCCTGGCCACAGGATTTTACGATGGCCTCGGTCTGCTTCACGGCGATGTCGTACCAGTTGGCGCCGATGAAGACGTCGCCATTGGCGTCGGCCTTGAGGTTCATCGTCACCACCGGAATGCCCTGTGCATTCGCCTGCTGGATCAGGCGCGTATAGGCCTGGATTTCCGGCGGATGCACAACGATGACATCGGGCTGTTCGGATATGAGCTGGGAAAAGGCCTGCGCGCCGGCGTCGACGCTCCAGTTGGGGTCGCGGATGCTGAGGTCATAGCCGAAAGCCTCCGCATCGTGCTTCAACCCGGCTGCCCAGGCCTCCGTCAGGTCGAAACCCATGGCGATCGGCACGAAGCCGACCTTCTTGCCCTTCATCGCCGCCGCACTTTCATTGACCAGCCCGTCGTCAGGCTGCTCGGCATGCGCTATGGCCGCCAGGCCCGACAAACCGACAATTGCGGTCAATGCGGCCGCCAGGATACATCTATTCATTGCTTTCCTCCCATGGTCCAACATTGAATTCCTCCTCTCAAGTGATCCTTTACGCAGTCTTTCTCAAAGTCAGATATCCCCCTGCTGCGATGTCTGCTCGTCACGCGGGTTCATGAGCGAATCGATGACGATCGCCGTGAGCAGGATCAGACTCTTGATGATGTTCTGCAGCGTGTAGGCGACGTTCATGATCGTCATGCCGTTGACGAGCACGCCGATCAGAAGCGTCCCTACGATCACGTTGCGGATGCTGCCCTTGCCGCCCGACAGGCCTACGCCCCCGATGACTACGACAAGAATGACGTCGTAAACCAGGTTGGAGCGGGCAATGCGGGTTTCGACGCTGTCGACCGAAGTCGCCGCGATAACACCGGCTACGAAGGCGACGGCGGCCGCGGTCACGTATTGCAGCACGATCAGCGGACGGATCGGAATACCCGTGGAACGCGCTGCGGTGGGGTTGTCTCCCATAGCGTAAATGAAGCGCCCCGGCACTGTGATCCGCAGGACCACATGAGCCACAACCGCGACAAGACCGAACAGCAGCACCGAATTCGGGATGCCGACAACCTGCCCACTGCCGATCCACTTGAACCATGTGTCGGCCGCACCCTTGAGATAGATCAGATTGTCCTCGAGCAGCAGCGAGCGCACAAAGCCATAGGCTACGGTGCCCATTGCAAGCGTGGCGAAGATGGCTGGGATCTCAACATAGGCGACCAGAAACCCGTTGACGAGCCCAATGGCCAGCGCCAGGCCCAGCCCCATGACGATGGCGATTTCGATCGGCACGCCATTGTTGGAAAGCTGGAGCACCCAGGCGACCGACACCGCCATATTGGCCACGATGGACAGATCGATGCCCCGGCCAATAATGGCGAGCGCCATGGCCACGCCGAGAATCCCCAGGATGGAAACATTCTGGATGAGGGCCAGGATGTTGCCCGCCGTCAGAAAGCTGTCGAGCGTTACGGAAAACAGCACGAGCAGAGCCAAGGTAATGGCGACGACTATTTGCTCCTGCGTGAATGCGAATGCGGGCCGGAAAGACGGGCTCATTTGCCTGCCTCCCCCTTCATCTCGGCCACCAGCCTGTGTTCCAGAGGCTGGCGCTGAATCTTGCCTGTCGCGTTGCGTTCCAGATCCTCATCGCGCAGGAAGACGACGCGCTTGGGAAGCTTGTACCGAGCGATTTTACCCTCAAGGTGCGCAAGGACCTCGTCCGCGGTCAGGCGCTCATCCTGGGGGACGATGAAGGCAACGGGTACCTCTCCCCAACGATCGTCCGGCTGCCGCACGACGACAGCTTCGCGTATCCGTATCGACTCCCTGAGCACACACTCGAGTTCGGCCGGATAGATGTTTTCGCCCCCCGATTTTATCAGGTATTTCCGGCGATCGATGAATTGGAGGGTTCCATCGGCGCTGCGTATGAAATCATCCCCCATGTGAAACCAGCCACCTCTGAAGTCGCGTTCGCTTGCTTCCGGTGCGTTCCAGTATCCGCTGAAGAGTGTCGTGGAGCGGAGGGTCATTTCCCCGACTTCGCCGGGGGCAACCTCCCTGTCTCCATGATCGACCAGCCGAATCTCACAGGATGAGGTTTGCTTCTTGGCAAAGGAAACCGGCTGGACGCCCGGGGGGATCTTGTCGCCACTTGCCGGCGCTATCCCGGTTTCGGTCGATCCAAAGCTGTTCAGGAACGGCGCGGCAAGCAACCCGGAGATTTCCGCGATCTGTGCCGGCGGAACCAGATTGGCCATGCAGCCCACCACGGCAACACGCCGGGGTGCATTTGGCGCACGACGCCGCACCTCTATCATGCGTTCGATCATGCCGGGCATGAGAACAAACCAGCCAACGTCAATCTCCGACAGGGCATTGCTGATCATCTCGGCATTGAAACCATCGACGACATACACCGGCGCGCCGTGGCACAGCGCGGCGAGAGCCGGGTCAGCCGCCGCCATATGGAAGAGCGGCGACCAGGCGATCGATCCGTCGGTCCGGCGAATAGACCAATCGGCCATCATCACCAGCGCCCTCGCAATAATTGCGCGGTGACTGATCACGGCGCCCTTGGGAAGGCCGGTGGTTCCGCTCGTATAGAGGATCAGAAGCCCATCCTCGGCGTCTGCCGCCAGCAAAGGCTCTTCCGGCGATCCGGCTTCGACAATGCTCTCATAGCTGTTACCGAAAACAATCAACGGGACGGCCAGCCCGAGGTTTTCCGCCGTCGGAGCAAACCGCGGCGATGCGAAGATCAACTTAGGCTCGACAAGTTTCAGGCAGTGAGAGAGTTCCGGTGCTGCCTGCCGCCAGTTCTGGCACGCCGCTAATGCTCCAATCTTGGCGCATGCCAGTATGAGCTCGATATATTCCGGCCGGTTCTCGGAAACGATCGCAACGCGATCGCCCCTCGATACGCCACGGGCTTTCAGAGCCGAAACGAGACGGTTTACCCGACCGTTGAGTTCCTTGTAGCTGATAGCGCTTCCGGCTTGAATGACTGCAGGAGCATTGGCGTTTGCGCGGGCACAATCCCGAAAAAGGGAAGCGACAGTCGGGCCTGCAGCCGCCGTGCGGATGGCGGCCGAGGCGGAAAGACCGGCAAAGGACGGACCGGTCACAGTGCCTCCGGATTCTGGATGGAGAACTTCGCGAGCGCACTGCGCGGATTCTCGACCCATGCCGACTGCGAGCGCTGCACGTACTGTCGCATCCTATCTCCTCCCAGGTTACGACCGATGTTTCCTGATTGTTTCCTATATAAAAACTTTTATGTCAACAAGATTTGTGCGATACCCGTGGCAGATTGTGATTGCCTGACCGAGGAAGAAATGGACGCAAGCGCTAGGATGGGGGAACTGGGCGCGGCCCTGCGCCGGCTTCGCAAAACCGCCAATCTGACGATGGAGGCGGCCGCGCGGCAGGCCGACGTGACGAAAGGCTACCTTTCGAAGGTCGAATCCGGAGCTTCGCAGCCCTCCATCGCCGTGGTGAGCCGCCTTGCTGATGTCTACGGTGTCCCACTTTCGGAAGTGTTCATCTCGCCTGGCGAGAAGGGGCCGATTTCCATCGTTCGCGCCGACGAACGGAGGCTGATCAACCGCAATGGAAGCGAACTCGGCTATGTTTATGAAATAGCCTCTTTCAACAAGGCCAATCCGCGATCCGAAATCTTCTTCCTGACCCTGCCCTGCATCGAGGATGCCCACCTGCCGCATTTCCGCCACGCCGGCGAAGAGGTCCTGCTCGTACTGGAAGGACGCATTCGTTTCGACTATGCCGGAACCGAGATCATTCTGGGGCCAGGAGACTGCATCCAGTTCGAGGCCTCTTTCGATCATAACGGTGTTGCGATCGACGGCAAGGAAGCCAAGGCATTCGTCGTGATTACGCCTGACAAGAAGCTTTAAGCTTCATCCAGGCATGCGAGTGTAGGCAATACCACCGTGAAGTGAAGAATGACTCGCGGTGAACGGCTCGTCATTCACAATCACTAGATGGGCAGGTTCGCGTGGGATGGAACCCAGCGCGCACAGTCTACCTACGCCGTTACCTTAGCGATGAGATTCGAGAAGATGACGCGCCGCGCCAGGTGAAGAAGACAAGTTTATCTCCTCCATAGCCCTCTAGTCCCCTTTTAATAGCCGGCATCACCCGGAGCCGGTCGAAGCGGTAACCATAGCCGTCTCAGACAGCCGGCGATGTCTGCTTTCGGGAAGTGGCGAAGCTGGTTTTCTGTGGCCCGGATGAGGCGCGAAGCGGCCAATCGCTGTGTGCGAGGCAAACATCCCCTTTGCTTGAGTGTTTTCCGTTCGGCGCTCGGTCGTTACCGGTCTGGAAGGTGCGCCGGCATCACACCAGGGCACGGGATAGTAGAACGTCAAAAAGGCCGTCCGATGGTTAGATCGGGACGGCCAGTGATTTATGATGAAAATGGTTGTTGTTGGGTTGAGCTTTGAGCCTGTGCCGTTGAGGATATGGTCCGCGGGACGATGAGGCGGATGGACCGGTGCGGTTGGAATTATCGAACGGGGGCCCAGATACGACAAAGCCCGCTGGCTTTTGGCCGACGGGCTGTTTTGATTTGGTTGTTGTTGGGTTGGGCTTTGCGCCTGTGCCGTTGAGGATATGGTCTGCGGGACTCGGAGCTACCATTGCCAGGGAAGCGAAGCTTCCGGACGGGGATCGTTTGGTGGTGAAGTTGGGGGATTAAGTTGGTTGCGGGGGTAGGATTTGAACCTACGACCTTCAGGTTATGAGCCTGACGAGCTACCGGGCTGCTCCACCCCGC